>NZ_JBVHIP010000011.1:52398-222859 GCF_055560495.1 Kitasatospora sp. NPDC023176
GGGGTCGGGCGCGGGAGTGAGGGTGGTGCCGCTTTCGGGGGAGGGGGTGGCCTGAGAGGTCTGCGGGGCAGGGGAGTTGGGGGCGGTGGTGCTCTCGGTTGTGGTGGTCGGTGCCGTGGCGGGGGTGGCGGGTTCCGGCAGGGAGGGTGACTCGCTGTCGTTTCCGGTCGGGGGCAGGGTGGTCTGCGGGGTGGGGGTGTCGGGGGTTTCGGGGGCGGCCGGGCCGGGGGAGGGGGTGGCCTGAGAGGTCCGCGGGGCAGGGGAGTTGGGGGCGGTGGTGCTCTCCGTCATGGTGGTCGGTGCCGTGGCGGGGGTGATGGGCTCCGGCAGGACGGGCGGCTCGCTGCCGCTGTCGGGGGCGCACTGCCGGGCCTGCGGGGAGGGGGAGTCGGGAGTTTCGGGAGTGGCCGGAGCGGGAGTGGCCGGAGCGGGCGTCGCGGGGCCGGCCGCGTGGGGTCGGCGGACGGCGGGGGCGCCGGGGAGGAGCAGACGCGGGGCCGGGGCGCCCGGGTCGGTGAGGGCGGACACCAGGTCGTCCAGGATGTCGAGCACCTCGGCGGGCGCCGTCCGGTCGGCCGAACCCGCGATGAGCGTCGGCCGGGCCGGGTCCGGGTCGAGCAGGCGGGGGCTGCGGTCGCTCGGCGGCTCCTCGGGGCGCAGCCACAGTCCGGCGGGGACGGCCTCCAGGCGCCAGCCAGCGACCGGTGCCTGGTGGAGCGCGGGTCCGCAGGCCGCGAAGGCCGCGGGGAGGGGGCGCCAGGCGGAGGCGATCACGCGGCCGAGTGCGGGGGAGGCGGTCAGTTCGGTCAGCCACGGTTCCCAGGCCTGGGCCCCGTCGGCAGCCAGGACGCGGGAGGACCAGCCGTGCGCGGTGCGCGTCGGCAGGCCGACGGCGGCCCGGACCTCGCGGCCCAGTGCGGCCGCGAGCACGGCGGTCAGGGTGACCAGCGCCGAGGTGCCGGCCCAGGGCGCGCTGACCAGCAGGTCGGCCGGGGACGTCCCGGGCGGGCCCAGCCGGGCGGCGGCGGTGGCGATGGCGGCGACATCGGCGACCGGAGGCAGGGGGGCGTCCGGGCGGCCCACCACCAGGACCGGCGTGCCGGGCGCCGCCGCGGCACCCAGCAGCGGCCCCGGCGGGACGGCCGGGGCGGGCGCACCGTGGAACCAGAAGCCGTACGGCAGCACGGTCATCAGCGGATCGGCCGCGCCGTCCGGAGGCCCGGCCGCGGCGGGCGCGGCGACGGCGGGCTCGGGGGCACGGCCGGGACCGGGCCCGCTGGGCACTGCTGCTGACGCCGTTTCGGGCGCCGTCGGGGCCGCTGCCGTCGGTGCGATCGGCGGTGCCGTCGGTGCCGCGTTCACCCGGCCCGGCACGACGGCGGGCGCCGCGAGGGTGGGCTCGGGGGCACGGCCGGGACCGGGCTCGGTGGGCACTGCTGCTGACGCCGTTTCGGGTGTCGTCGGGGCCGCTGCCGTCGGTGTGATCGGCGGGGCCGTCTCGGGCGTCGTCGGTGCCGTCGGTGCCGCGTTCACCCGGCCCGGCACGACGGCGGGCGCGGCGACGGCGGGCTCGGGGGCACGGCCGGGACCGGGCCCGCTGGGCACCGCTGCTGACGCCGTTTCGGGCGTCGTCGGGGCCGGTGCCGTCGGTGCGATCGGCGGTGCCGTCGGTGCCGCGTTCACCCGGCCCGGCACGACGGCGGGCGCCGCGAGGGTGGGCTCGGGGGCACGGCCGGGCCCGGGCCCGGTGGGCACTGCTGCTGACGCCGCCTCGGGCACCGCCGGTGCGGCCGGTGCGGTCGGAGCGGGCGCCACCGTCGCGGGCACGCCCGCCGGTGCCGCCGGTGCCGCGTTCACCCGGCCCGGCACAACGGCCGCCGCCGAGGCCGCCGCTGCGCCCGCCGCCCCCTCCCGGCCGCGCGGCCCGCCCCCGTCCGTCCCCGGCAGCGGCCACACCGCCCCGAGCCGGCGGGTGCGCCCGTCCGGGGCGAACAGCCACCAGGAGGAGGGCGTGGTGTCCGTGGCGCCCGTGGTCAGCAGGGTGCCGTCGGGGCGGAGGGTGACGAGCCCGTCCGGGGCCACGACGCTGGTGGCGGCCAGTTCGGCGAGCCGCTGGGCGGGGCGGCGCCCGGACTCGGGCGCGGCCGCGAGACCGGAGGCGGCCAGGACCAGGGTGGCGGCCTTGCGGTCGGCGGCGGTACGGGCCAGGTCGTCGAGCCGGCCGAGCAGTACGGGCTGCGCGTCGGCGGCCACGGCCAGCACGGTGACGGTGCCCACCACGGGCGTCAGCGCGGCCAGCGCGTCGGTGAGCGCGGCGGGCAGCGCCGCCGGGTCGGGGCCGTGCGCGGCGCCGGGCGCGATGACGAAGTGCGGGCCCACCTCGTGCAGCGCCGCCGCGGGCGCCGGGGCGGTGTCGGTGTCGGCGCGTCGGCGGGGCAGCCAGCGCCGTGCCCCGGAGGCCTGTTCGGTGGTGCTCATCGCCGCGCCTTCCCGCTGTCGTCCGTGTGTGCGGCGGGTGGTGCCGCCGGGCCCGGGGCGCCGGTGGTGCGCGGGCCCGCCGTGTGCGGGTCCGCCTGTGCGGTGGTGCTCATCGCCGCCCCCTCCCGCCGTCGCCGCGCTCCGCTCCCGCCGCCGTCCGCTCCCGCCGACGCCCGGCTCACCGCCCCGTCCCCCCGCTCCCGTCCCCGTCCCCGTCCCCGTCGTCGACGAGCGCGGTCTGCACCTGCACCGTCCGGCGCCGGGTGATGTGCAGGGCCCGCCCCGGGGGGAACACCCGCGGCTTGGTGTTGCCGAACAGGAAGCCCTCGCTGGGCGGGCAGGACAGCAGCACCGCCGGGGTGTTGACCTCCTCCAGCTTGCGCAGCAGCTGGTCGGAGGCGGCCCGCCCGATGCCGTTGGCGCTGCGCGCCACGATCAGGTGCAGGCCCAGTTCGGCGCCCTGCGCCAGGTAGTCCAGCAGCGGCGCGAACGGATGGGCGCCCATGCTGACGGACGAGCCGGCGACCAGCTCGTAGTCGTCGACCAGGATGAACAGTTCGGGGCCCTCCCACCAGTCCCGCAGCCGCAGCCGCTCCGGCGGGATGTCCGGTCCGGGCAGCCGGTTGGCCATCGCCCGCGCCGCCCCGTCGACGATCTGGCGCAGCACGTCCACGGCGACCGCGTGCCCCAGCCGGTACTCCTGCGGCACCGCGCCCTGCAGCACCCGCCGGTAGTCGACCAGCATGATCCGTGCCTCGTCGGGCCGGTAGGCGGAGGTGATGCCGGCCGCGACCAGCTTCAGCAGGTTGGTCTTGCCCGCCTCGCTGTCACCGACCACCACCAGGTGCGGCGACTCCTCGAAGTCGTGCCACAGCGGGGCCATCGAGACGTCCTGCAGGCCCAGCGGCACCCGCAGCCGGCCCTCGGGGGCGGGCAGCGCCGCCGCGGGCAGGTGCAGCGGCAGCATCCGCACCTCGGGGGCGCGCGGGCCCTGCCAGTGCTCGGCGACGGCGTCCACCAGGTCGGCGACGCCCTCGCCCAGGTCCTCGGTGCCGCCGCTGCCGTCCAGCCGGGGCAGCGCGGTGAGGAAGTGCAGTTCCTCACCGGTCAGCCCGCGGCCGGGGATCTTGGGCACGGTCGCCGCGATGCGCATCCCGATCGCGGAGTCCACCGGGTCGCCCAACCGCAGCTCGAAGCGGGTGCCCAGCAGGTCGCGCAGCGCACCGGTCACCTCGCCCCAGCGCGTGGTGCCCACGACCAGGTGGATGCCGTAGTTGAGGCCCCGCTGGGCGATCAGGGTCAGCGCCGGCGCCAGGTCGGCGAACTCCTGGCGCACCGTGTTCCAGCCGTCGACGACCAGGAACACGTCACCGTGGGCCTCCCCGGGCAGCGCGCCCTCGGCCAGCGCCCGCCGGAACGCCGCCACCGAGTCGATGCCCAGCTCGGCGAAGCTCTGCTCGCGCCGGGCCAGGATGGCGTTGACCTCCGCGACCGTGCGCACCACCCGCTCCGGGTCGTGCCGCCCGGTCACCCCGCCCACGTGCGGCAGGCCGCGCAGCGAGGAGAGCGTGCCACCGCCGAAGTCCAGGCAGTAGAACTGGACTTCGCGCGGGGTGTGGGTGAGCGCCAGGGCCGCCACCAGGGTCCGCAGCAGGGTGCTCTTCCCGCTCTGCGGCCCGCCCGCGACACCGACGTGACCGCCCGCCCCCGACAGGTCGGCGCTCAGCAGGTCGCGCACCTGCTGGAAGGGACGGTCCACCACGCCCACCGGCACCCGCAGGGTGCCCCGGCCCGGATCGTCCTCGGTGGTCAGCCCGTACCCGGCCACCGGCGCCAGCGGCGCCAGCAACTGGTCCAGGGTCGGCGGCACGCCCAGCGGCGGCAGCCACACCTGGTGGGCGGGCGGCCCGGCGTCGACGAGCTTCTCGGCCGCGATCGCCAGCAGGCTGCGGCTCTGCGCCACCTCCTCGGCCTCCGGCTCCTCCACCGGCGCGACGATCTGACGCGGCGCCACGTACCCCGTGCCGTACACCGCGACCTGCCCCGCCGCCGCCTGCCGGCGCACCGCGGCCGGGCGCGGCGCCCGGTAGGACCCGGAGACGTACGCCGCCTTGAACCGGGTCAGCGTGGCGATGTCGCTGCGCAGGAACCCGTTGCCCGGCTGCGAGGGCAGGTGGTACGCGTCCGGCACCCCCAGCACGCCCCGGCTCTCCATCGCCGAGAACGTCCGCAGACCGATCCGGTACGACAGGTGCGACTCCAGGGCGTGCATCCGGCCCTCGTCCAGCCGCTGCGAGGCCAGCAGCAGGTGCACCCCCAGCGACCGCCCCAGCCGGCCGATCATGATGAACAGGTCCATGAAGTCCCGGTGCGCGGCCAGCAGTTCGGAGAACTCGTCGACCACCACGAACAGCGTCGGCAGCGGCTCCAGCGCCGCCCCGCCGGCCCGGGCCGTCTCGTAGTCCAGCAGCGAGCTGTAGTTGCCCGCCGAGCGCAGCAGCTCCTGACGGCGCACCAGCTCCCCGTGCAGCGCGTCGCGCATCCGGTCCACCAGCGCCGCCTCGTCGGCCAGGTTGGTGATCACCGCCGAGGTGTGCGGCAGCCGGTCCAGCCCCAGGAACGTCGCCCCGCCCTTGAAGTCCACCAGCACGAAGTTCAGCACCTCGGAGGAGTGCGTCAGCGCCAGCGCCATCACCAGCGTCCGCAGCAGCTCCGACTTGCCCGACCCGGTCGCCCCGATCAGCATCCCGTGCGGCCCCATGCCGCCCTGCGCCGACTCCTTGATGTCCAGCTCCACCGGCGTGCCGTCCCCGGCGATCCCCAGCGGCACCCGCAGCCGCTCGGCGATGCCGCGCCGCGCCCAGCTGTCCGCCACGTCGTGCCGGTGCAGATCACGGATGCCCAGCAGCGACACCAGGTCGAAGTCCCCGGCCAGCGGCTCCCCGGCCTCCGACTGGTCCCCGATCCGGTACGGCGCCATCAGCCCGGCCAGCCGCCGCGCCGCCGGCAGCGACAGCGCGTCCGCCCGCCCCAGCTCGGTCACCTCGTCCCGGTGGTTGCGGTCCGCGCCGACCATCGCCAGCCCGCCCTCCTCGATCCGCAGCCGCAGCCGGTGCCGCAGCGGCTTCCACTCCAGCGCCTCGCCCAGGTCCAGCAGCACCGCGTTGCGCCACCCCGCCAGCGCCGCCCGGCTGCCCGCACCCACCGGCACACCGTCCAGCACGACCACCGTGAACGGCTCGTCCCGGCCCGGCTGCGCGTCCGGCTCCCACGGCCCGCGCCCCGCGAACTCCGCCCCCAGCACCTGCTCCAGCTCCGCCACCGACCCCGCCACCAGCCGCACCGGCCCCAGCGCGTCGGTGTCCACCGGGTGCAGCGCGTGCGGCAGCCACTTCGCCCACTCCCACCGCCCCCGCCGCTCCGCGTCGCACACCACCGCGATGCGCAGCTCGTCCGGCGCGTGGAACAGTGCCAGCTGCGCCAGCATCGCCCGCGCCAGCGCCCGCGCCGCCTCCCGGTCCTCGGAACGCACCAGCACCTGGGCGTAGCCGCGCACGTACACCGCGATCGGCTGGTCCGCGACCGTCCCGTAGGCGTGGATGAACCGGCGCAACGCGTGCGCGCACAACGGCTCCAGGTCCTCCACCGGCTTGGTCGCCAACGGCGCCAGCCGCACCGCCAGCCGCTGGTGCCCCACCCCGATCCGCACGTCACCGAAGTCCGGATGCGTACCGCGCCGCTCCCACAGCCGCGAGGTGCGCACCAGCGAGGCCAGCGACCCCGGCGCCGGATGCCGCCAGGCCAGCGCCTCCTGCTGACGCACGATGTGCCCGCGCACCTGACGGCGCATCTGCGCCAGGTAGCGCAGGTAGTCCCGCCGCTCGGCCCGCAACTCCCGCTTGCGGTCGCTGGACCCGCGGATCAGCGAGGTCACCAGCATGCCCACCGCGGACAGGCCCATCATGCCCATCGCGACGTACGTCATGACCCCGCCGCCCTCACCCGGGCGCAGGAACACGAACACCATCGACAGCGAGCTCAACGCCATCGGCGCCATCGTGATCATGCTCGACATGCCGCTCTGCGACTCCGGCAGGACCGGCGGCTCCTGCAACTGGATCTCGCCGTCGGGCATCGCCGGCCCGGGGCGCCGCGGCGGACGGTCGACCAGCACCACACTCAACGAAAGCGCTCCTCGCACCCGGGGGACGGCCGCGAAGTGCCCCGCCGTCCGGGTCGCCGTCCTTCAGGTCCACGGACGGCGCCCCGCCCCGGGTTCAGCCGCCGCCCCGCCGCGGGTCGGACCCCGCACCCGCCGCAGGTTGAACCCCGCACCCGCCGCGGCCCGTGCCCCAAGGAGGAGACCGCCCCGCCGGCGGCACGGCCACCGCCGAACGGACACGAGGAGAACCTTGAACGGGACCGCCAACGGGACCACAGCCACCGGACTGTGCCGACTGAGGTTCCACGCACCCGACGCGGTGTTCGAACTCGTCATCCCCGCCGACGTACCGCTCGCCGACCTGCTGCCCGCCGTCCTCGACCACGCCGGCGACGGCCTCGACGAACAGGGCACCGGACACGACGGCTGGATCCTCCAACGCCTCGGCCAGGCCCCCCTCGACGAGGAACTCGGCGCCGACGCCCTCGGCCTGCGCGACGGCGAGGACCTCCACCTGCGCCCCCGCCGCGACCCCCTGCCCGAAGTCCACTACGACGACCTCCCCGACGGCCTCGCCACCGGCATGCGCGAACGCCCCGACACCTGGCGCCCCGCCCTCACCCACCACACCGCCCTCGCCCTGGCCGTCACCGCCCTGGCCGGGGGCCTGACCCTCCTGCTGCTGCCCGGCCCGCCCCAGCTGCGCGCCGGCGCCGCCGCCGTCACCGCACTGTTCCTGCTCCTGGGCGCCCTCAGCGCCTCCCGCGCCGTCGGCGACGCCGGCGCCGGCACCGCCCTGGGCGCCACCGCCGTGCCCTACCTCGCCCTGGCCGGCGCCCTCCTCACCTCCGCCACCGGCCCCTCCGCCACCGGAGCCCGCCTGCTCGCCGGCGGCTGCGCCGGCGCCGGAGCCGCCATCCTGGCCATGGCCGCCGTCGGCTGCTCCGCCCCGCTCTTCCTCGGCCTGGTCCTGCTCGCCCTGCACGTCACCGCCGCCGGCGCCCTGCTGCTCGCCGGACTCACCGCCCCCGCCACCGCCGCCACCCTGGCCGTCCTCCCCGTCGCCACCGCCGCCTTCCTGCCCGGCCTGTGCTTCCGCCTGTCCGGACTGCGCCTGCCCGCCCTGCCCCGCAACTCCGAAGAACTCCAGGAAGGCATCGAAGCCGTCCCCGCCGCCACCGTCCGCTCCCGCAGCACCGTCGCCGACGGCTTCCTGACGGCCTTCCACCTCGCCCTCGCCCCCGTCCTCGCCCTGTGCCTGACCACCCTCACCGGCCAGGACGGCTGGGCCCCCACCGCCCTGACCGGCGCCCTGTCCCTGCTGCTCCTGCTGCACGCCCGCGGCATCGGCTCCATCCCCCAACGCCTGGCCGTCCTCGTCCCCGGCGCCCTGGGCCCCGCCCTGCTCACCGCCCACCTCGCCGCCGGCCAGTCCGCCGCCGCCCGCATCGGCCTGCTCACCGCGCTGCTCGCCACCGCCGCACTGCTGGCCGCCGCCTCCTGGACCGTCCCCGGCCGGCGCCTGCTGCCCTACTGGGGCCGCGCCGCCGACCTGCTGCACACCCTCGCGGCCGTCAGCATCCTGCCGCTCGCCCTCGCCGCGGCCGGGGCCTTCCACGGACTGCGCGCCCTCGGCGGCTGACCCCCCACCAGCCGCCGCACCCGCCGCACGCACCCGCCGCACGCTCCGCCGCCGCACGCACCACGCCCGCCGTACGCACCACCCCCGCCACCGAGGAGAACCACCACCATGCAGTCGAAGCGCGACCAGGTGCAGGCCCACCTGTTCGTGATGGGCCGCCTCGCCACCGGCATGCTCCGCGGCGAACCCGACGCCCCCGACGCCCCCACCGGGCGCACCTCCCGCGGCATCGCCACCGGCCTGGTCATCGCCGCCCTCGCCTGCCTGATCGCCGCCGTCTACGGCGTCCTCGTCCCCGGCGGCGCCACCGGCTGGAAGAAACCCGGCACCCTCGTCCTGGTCAAGGAGAACGGCGCCCGCTACCTCTACCTCGACGGCGCCCTCCACCCCCTGCTCAACGAGACCACCGCCCGCCTGCTCGCCGGCGACCAGCTGACCGTCGACCAGGTCAGCGTCCACTCCCTGGCCGACACCCCGCGCGGCACCCCCCTGGGCATCCTCGGCGCCCCCGACGGCCTGCCCGACGCCGACCGCCTCGCCACCGCCCCCTGGCTCGCCTGCGCCACCCAGCGCCCCGACCCCTCCGGCACCCGCCGCCCCCGCCTGGCCCTCGCCGTCGACCCCACCACCCACGGCACCGCCCTCACCGACGGCCAGGCCCTCCTGGTCGCCGCCCCCGACGGCGCCCAACACCTCCTGTGGCACGGCCGCCGCCTGCGCCTGGACACCCGCACCGGCGCCCGCCAGGCCCTCGGCCAGGGCGCCGTCACCGCCCAGCCCGTCACCCAGGCCTTCCTCGACGCCCTGCCCGCCGGCCCCGACCTCGCCGCCCCCGACCTCGACCAGCGCGGCACCCCCGGCCCCGACCTCGCCACCCACCCCACCCGCGTCGGACAGCTCTTCACCGGCCCCGGCGGCAACCCCTACCTGCTCACCGGCGCCGGACTCACCCCGCTCACCCCGATGACCCTGCAACTGCTGCTCGCCGACCCCCGCACCCAGCAGAGCGCCTACCAGGGCACCGCCGCCACCCCCACCGCGATCGGCGCCGCCGACCTCGCCGCCCACAGCGCACCCCCCGCCCCCGCCGGCCCGGCCGCCGCCCTGCCCACCACCGCGCCCGAACTGCTCACCGCCCCCCAGGGCCGCGACGTCTGCGCCGAACTGCGCCCCGGCGACCCCGCGCCCACCACCACCCTGGCCCTCGTCGACGACACCGCCGTCCAGGGCCCCGCCCCCGCCGCCCAGCCCGGCATCGAGGCCGCCTGCACCCCCGCCGACACCATCGCGGTACGCCCCGGCGGCGGCGCCCTGGTGCGCGCCCTGTCCACCGCCGGCGCCGGCGCCACCCTCTACCTGGTGACCGACAACGGGGCGAAGTACCCGCTCGCCTCACCCGCCGTCGCCAAACAGCTCGGCTACGGCGCCGTCGCCCCCGCGGGCGTGCCCGCCACGCTGCTGGCCCTGCTGCCCACCGGCCCCAGCCTCGACCCGGCCGCCCTCACCGGCGCCACCCCTGCCGGCGCGCCGCCGGGACCGCCGTGCCCGCGCTGAACCCGTACGTCCCGGGTTGAACCCGTACTTCCCGCACGACCGTTGACCTGAAATGAACCCGGTACGGCGAACGCCCCGGGCCCGATGGACAGGAGCCCCCGAATGACCACCCCCAGCCTGCAGACGGACGACGCCTCCGTCCAGCGCATCCTCGCCAGCCTGGAGCACCACCTCGGCATCATGAAGCGCGCCGCCACACAGGTCACCGACGTCAACGACGAGGTCCAGAAGTACTTCCAGGCCGCCTGCAGCACCCAGTACCAGCAGAAGATCAACGACTGGCTGGGCCGGTACCAGCAGCTCCAGGGGGCCTACGACACCTTCCACGGCGCGTTCAGTGCCGGCCACGGCAAGATCAACACCGCCCACGAGGAGGCCCTGGGCCTCACCGGCCAGTGGGGCGGGGGCTCCGGGATCTCCGACAACATCCGCTACACCCTCAACCCCTGAACCCCCGCAGGCATCCGCAGACATCCGTAGACATCCGGACCACCCCACCGAGGAGGACCACCGATGGGCAGCATCAAGCTCCACCACGCCAACATCGACGAGGCGGCCGACGCCCTGCAACAGGCCGGCCAGGCCCTGCACACCGCCATGACCGACTTCGAGACGGCCGTCCAGACCGCCCAGAACGAACTCCAGGGCGACCTCGCCACCGCCGCCAAGACCTTCCAGACCACCCTCACCACCCAGAACAAGGAGATGAACACCGACATCGTCCAGGGCGCCGGCATCCTGCGTGAGATGCACGGCCTGCTGCGCGCCGCCGACGCGGGCGGCGCGGCGGGCATCGGCTGATGACCACGCCGTCCACGGAGGTCGCCACTCTCAGCGTCAACCACGACGACCTGAAGGACTTCGCGTACAAGGTCCTGGCGGCCTGCCTGACCCGACTGGAGAGCGACCCCGGTTTCAAGGCCATGATGGCCTTCGCGGGCAAGAGCGGGGTCGGCAAGGACGCCCTCTTCACCGAACTGCTGACCGGGCAGTTCGAGAGCGGGATCCACCTGCACGACCTGTTCGCCTCCAACCTGGCCGGCAGCGTGCTGCAGGACTTCACGAAGTTCCACCAGCAGCTGGCCAAGGCCCAGGACGACATCTGGTCGTTCCTGAAGCAGATGGAGGCGGCGCACGAGGACGCCCTGACGGCCGCCCAGATGATGCAGATCCTCCAGGACGTCATCGGCGCCGGTGGCGGTGGCGGTGGCGGTGGCGGCGGTGGGGGTGGCGGCGGCGGGGCCGGTCCGTAGCGCCCGCCCGCCGCCGGCCCGTCGACCCCCGCACCCCCGACCCCACTGGAGAACCCCGTGACCACCCCGCCCCCCTCCCAGGCGACCATCCCCTGGGAGGACATCCTCGCCGCCTTCAACTCCAAGAAGACGCCGGTGGACATCGTCAAGCGGGCGGACGTCGCGGGCCCCAAGGCCGCCCCGTGGCTGACCGGGAAGCTCACCAACGAGACGGGGTACTTCGACGACAGCCTGAAGAGCAAGAACCCGAACAACCAGAAGACGGGCGCCGACGGGAGCCCGGCCGACGTCTGGTGGGTGATGAACTTCATCGACGGGTACGCCGCGCACCACTTCCTGATCTCGATCCACATCGACTACTCGAAGTGGGGCAACGACCCCACCGGCCCGCTGTCCAGGTTCAACTGGCAGGGCGAGGACATCCTGCTGCCGATCCTGCCCGACGCGGACGCGCTGACGGGGGACAACGTCAGCACCAAGGGCAACGACGTCATCCACCCGCAGAGCCTGCTGGCCGCCTCCACCGCGATCGACGACACCAAGAAGTGGCTGACCGCCCAGAGCAAGGACGCCCATGAATGGGCCACCAAGATCAATGCGCCGGACAGCAGCTGGGAGGGCGACGCGGCCGGTGAGTTCAAGATGCTCCTGCAGCGCTTCGCCTACGAACTCGACGACCTGAACAACCAGTTGACCGCGACGGACTACGCGTCGATGCTGAAGGCGGCGGCCCACCAGATCGGGGTCACCATCGACGCGCTGCACACCGCGCGCACGAACTGGTACGCGGTCGGCTTCCCGTACCAGTGCATCCTGGAGGTCCTGACGGAGGTCATGGCCAAGAGCCCGCCGACCTGGACCGGGAGCAAGGACGGCTGGAGCTACACCACCGAGCTCGGCGACCCGCGCACCGACGCCTTCTACACCGCGCTCGACGCCCGGGCCAAGGCCCGGTGGCTGCAGAAGGTGTCCACCATGCTCGACGGGCCCGGCAACGCCACGATGACCGACCTCGGGACCTCCTACCAGCCGCTGATCGGAAAGCTGTACTTCGGGCTGGTGCCGGTCGGCCTCACGCTCCCGCCCAAGGACGCGCCGGACCCCAAGGACGTCCCGAACCCCAAGGACGTGCCCAACCCCAAGGACGTGCCCAACCCGCAGGACGGCGGCACCGGGTCCGGGGCCGGCGGCGCGGGCGGCGGCAAGCACCAGAACCTCGACCTCGGCGGCCCCCCGCCGCCGCCGGTCATCGGCGGCAGCGGCACTGGCGGCACCGGGGGCGGGATCGGCGGTGGCGGGGGCATCGGCGGCGCCGGCACACCGATCCGCGACAAGGACGGCAAGGTCCTCCTCGACAAGGACGGCAAGCCGATCCTGCTGCCGCCCGGCGGCTACATCGGCGACGGCGGCAAGGTCTACGACGCCGACGGCAAGGAGGTGCTCGGCAAGGACGGCAAGCCGATCGTCGTCCCCCCGGGCGCGAACGTGCCGGCCGGCACCGGCGGAGGCGTCTACGGCGCCAACGCCAAGGTGCCCAAGGGCTCGACCGTGCGCGAGGACGGCACGGTGGTCGACGCCGCGGGCAAGCCCGTGCTGGACGCCAACGGCAACCCGTACGTCCTGGAGAAGGGCGGCTCGATCGCCCAGGACGGCACCCTGCTGGGCGCCGACGGCAAGCCGATCCCCGACTACCTCCAGCGCTCCCGCGACCTGCAGAGCGCCTGGAACTCGATGGGCAGCGGCGGCAGCGGCGGCAGCGGGGGGACCGGCGGCACCGGGGGCCTCGGCGGACTCGGCGGCTTCCCGCACGGGTCCTCCGGCGACACCGCGCCCTGGACGGTCGACCTCGGCTCCGGCACCGGCACCGGCAGCTCCTTCACCCCCCTGCCCGGGCTCTTCGGCGGCCTCGGCTCCGGCGGCGGCGCCGCGGCGTCCACCGGCTCCGGCGGCGCCTCCGGCCCCCGCATCCTCGGCTCCGGCGCCGGCCTGGGCCCCCGCGTCGAGGACAACTTCGCCCAGGGGCCCGGCGGAAAGTCCGGCCCCGCGGCGAGCGCGGCCGCCGCCGAGAGCGCCGCCGCGGAGAAGGCCGCGGCCCAGAAGGCCGCCGCGCTGGCCGCCGAGGAGCAGGCCGCCATGCGCGGCCAGTCGGTGTCCACCAGCGGCGGCATGCCGATGGTGCCGCCGATGGGCGGCGGAATGGGCGCCGGCGGCCAGGGCGAGAAGGCCCGCCAGCGCACCACCTGGCTGGCCGAGGACGAAGAGGTGTGGGGCACCGACACCGGAGCGATCAGCGGCGTGATCGGCCGCTGACCCCACGAAGGAAGCAGACCGGAACAGGAGAGGCATGTCGTACGCGTTCGAGGACCAACTGAACCAGGCCCTGGCCGACCTGGCGGACCAGCAGGCCAAACTGGCCGAGGCCGCCCGCAAGATGCAGGCGATGACCGCCGAGGCCACCAGCAAGGACCGGATGGTCACCGCGAAGGTCGGCCCGCAGGGCGAACTGCTCGCGCTGAACTTCCACACCACCGCCTACCAGTCCATGGCCCCCGCCGAGTTGAGCGCCCTGCTGAAGGACGTCCTCAACGAGGCCAAGGCCCGGATGGGCGAGCGGATCACCGCCGAGATGCGCGGCTTCGAGGGCGTCGGCCAGAGCCTGCGGATGAACTTCACCGGCGAGCGCGGCGACGAGGACCCGTTCGCGGCCGGCGCCGGCCTGGACCTGGAGACGCTGCTCGCCCCGCTCACCGCGATGCGCCCCGGCGCCGGCCGGGCCGCCAAGTCCGTCAGGCAGGAGGAGTTCAATGGGTGACACGCTGCGCCTGGACGGCGACGCCAGGAAGGCGTTCAGCAACTTCGAGGAGGTGTCCGCCCTGGTCGGGAAGATCTCCGGGGAGATGGAGGACATCCACACCAAGAACGTCAAGGCCGGCGGCGGCGACGACATCGGCAAGCAGTACCACGCCAAGATCGACAAGCCGGCCGAGGACCTGTACGGGCTGACGACGAGCATCAAGGCCAAGATCGACGCGATGGCCAAGCACGGCCAGGACACGGTCACCCTCTTCCAGGCCGCCGACCAGCACGGCGTGGACCTGGCGACGTAGCACCCGCCCGCCCGGGTCCGCCCGCCCCTCGTCGCACCGCCAGCCCTTCCCTGCCGTCAGCTCCGTCCCCGGAGGCCCCGCGCCGTGTCCCACTCCTCGATCCACGTCTCCCCGGGCCTGGCGCAGTTCTTCCACATCATCAGCGGCATGCCCTGGCCGGAGTCCGACGAGGGGCTGCTGCGCGACGTCCGGGACGACTACCTCGCCCTGGCCGACGACCTGCCGAAGCTGGCCGGCTACATCCAGGACGCGGTGAAGAACTGCGACCAGCGGATCGAGGGCAAGACCGCCGACGCCTTCCGCAAGGAGTGGAGCAAGTTCGTCGGCACGGACAGCCGGCCCGGACCCCTCGACCAGACCCACGACCTCTGCACCCAACTGGCCGACCTGGCCAACAAGGTGGCCCTCAGCGTCGAGTACACCAAGTGGATGGCCATCGGCCAGCTCATCCAGCTGCTGCTGGAGATCGCCATCGCCATCGCCTGGTCGGTCTTCACCGGCGGGGCCTCCCTCATCGAGCTGGAGTGGCAGAAGATCCTCACCCGGCAGTTCCTGCTCCAACTGGTGAAGAAACTCGTCCAGTTGATCGTGATGCACACCTTCGGCGGCATCATCGGCGGCCTGCTGCTGGACGCGATCATCCAGGGCATCCAGTTCAACCGCGGCGACCGCCACGAGTGGGACACCGACCTCACCAAGCAGGCCGCGATCTTCGGCGCGATCAGCGGCGCGATCGGCGGCCCGCTCAGCATCCTGGGCGAGGGCCTGGGCAAGCTGCTCGGCGCCGGGCTGAGCAAGCTGTTCATGAAGACCGTGCTCGACGACGTCATCAAGGGACTGACCGGGGGACTGGGCAAGGAGATCGGGGAGGGCGCCGCGGGCGACCTCGTCAAGGGCGGGCTCAAGGACCTCACCAAGGGCGCCGCGGGCGACGTCGCCAAGGGCGCGCTCGAGGACCTCGGCAAGGGCGCCGCGGGCGGCGGCCTCAAGGGCCTGGAGAAGGAGGCCGGCCAGGACGTCGGCCGGCTGCTCGGCAACGAGGCCGCCGAACGCTTCGCCGGCGGCATCTCCAAGCTCCTGAAGGACAACGCCGGCTACCTGGCCAAGGGCTTCAAGTCCGGACGCCGCACGGGCGCCGCGATGGGCGAGAAGTTCGTGCGCCAGCTCGGCGACCTCTTCGTGGCCGAGCTCGGCACCGAGATCGGCGAGAAGTTCGCCCGGGAGATGGGCGAGCAGATCGGCCGCCAGTTCGCCGAGCACTCGCTCAAGACGGTGGCCAAGCAGGCCAGTCGGGAAGCGCTCACCGAGGCCCTGGAGAACCTCGCCAAGAAGGACAGCAAGCTGGTCGCGCTCACCCCCGAACTCAAGATGCTGGTCGACAAGATGCCCGAACTCGCGGGCGGCATCAACACGATGAACAAGTGGTTCCACGTCGGGCAGATGCTGGGCGGCCAGTTGGAGTCGGGCGTCAACCAGTACCTCACCGAGGGCATCTACAACACCATCTACAACGGTGAGTGGCAGGCCAACGGGATGAGCTTCGTCGGCGGCTTCATGATGTCCGGGATGCACCACATGCTCATGGGCCTCGCCTCGCCGCTGACCGCCCGGTACGCGGACTTCGTCCGCAGCCTGGACAGCTCCCGGATCGAGGAGAACGGCGAGTACTACAGCACCTTCCACCCGCTGAACTTCCTCGCGGTGATCAGCACCATGGGCGGCCACCCGGCGCCGTTCCCGGTGCGCCGGCCCGGGCACATCAGCGAGATCCTCGGGGAGACGCTGTCCCCCGAAGGCGTCCTCGCCGACCCCGGAGGCAAGACCGGCTTCAACTCATCCGTCGACGGGGCATTGGACCCGAAGACCTCCTACCGGCAGGTCAGGACCCAGTCCGACGGCGAGAAGACCGCCGGTTCCAACGGGTCGAAGTCCGGGACCCCCACGAAGGGAGGGCCCGGGAACACCAGGCCCGGCGGCGCCACCACGGGCGGCCCCAAGAGCCCGAACGGCGACGGGAAGCCGGTGGAGGGCGGGGAGCGCGGCGCCACCGCGACGTCCTCCGCGGACGCCGGCGGCCAGGACGGCACCGGGAAGCCGAAACCGCCGCCCAAGCACCCCGACCACCGCACCACCGTCGTCGAGGAGAGCGCCGAACCGCCCCTGCACGTGCCCTCGAACGCGACCAGCGGCGGCACAGGCGGGCACGGGCAGTCGCAGTCGCCCGCGAACGCCGACGTCCGGAACGAGGCCACCCCGCCACCGCGGGTCCGTACCAGCTCCGGTGGCTCCGGCGACGGCACCGCACCGGCCAACCCCGGCCACCCGGACCCGAACCGTCCCGACCCGCAGCGCCCGGATCCGCAGAACCCGGACCCGAACCGTCCCGACCCGCAGCGCCCGGATCCGCAGAACCCGGACCCGAACCGTCCCGACCCGCAGCGCCCGGATCCGCAGAACCCCGACCCGAACCGTCCCGACCCGCAGCGCCCCGACCCGCAGAACCCCGACCCGAACCGCCCCGACCCGCAGAACCCGCTGCCGCCCGCCACCCCGCCGCGTGACCCGAAGCCGGACGTGCCCGGCGGCCAGCACACCCCCGACACGGCCCCGATCCACTCCACCACCGCCTCCGGCCGCCCCTACCACCACGTCGAGGCCCCCGAGCACGCCGAGGCGCCCGCCGCCGACGAGCGGAGCGCGGCCTGGCAGGACCGGCAGCGCTCCCTCGCCGAGGACCACGACACCCGGCTCGCCGAGGCCGAGGCACGCGAAGAGACCCGCCGCGCCGTCGAGGACCGCCTCACACAGGGCGCCGCCCGCCTGCCCCGGGAGCTGCGCCCCCTCGTGACACCGGACACGCCGGTGTGGCGCCGGGCAGCGGAGTCCTTGCGGGAGGACATCGAGGCGCGCCCGCACGAGCGGGAGTCGATCCTCGACTCCGCCACGGACCGCCTGGAGCTGGCCGGTGCCCGCGAGCTCGCGCTCACCTTCGCCGTCCGCCGCTTCGACCGGCTGCTGGCCGACCGCGGCCTCGGGCCCGAGCACTCCGGCGACCACACCCGGGCGGAGATCCGCCGCGAGGCTGCCGAACGGTTCCGGACCGACGCCGAACAGGACGTCGCCCAACTGTTCACCGCCCGAACCGACTTCACCCCCGAGCGCAACGCCCTGGCCGCCCGGGCGCTGGAGCGCCGCCTGCGGGAGGCCGCCCGGGACCTGGACCTGCGCCAGGCGCGGGCCGAGGCGATCGGGCAGATCGACCGGGCGGTGGACGACGCCCACTCCCAGTGGTCGACGCAGCAACTCTCCGAGAAGGACCGCGCGCTGCTGGAGGCGGCCGGCGTGCCGCTGGACGTCCGCCTGTCACCCGAGGCCCGCGACCTGATGGCCGACGCCCTGCGGGAACGCATCGAGGACCTGCACGGCGACGACGAGTCCTTCCAGCTGATCGAGGAGGAGGGCGAGGCGGGCGGCGAGGAGCTCGCCCCCGTCGACCCGACGCGCCTGGGCCGGACCCGCTTGGACGAGGACTTCCGGGAGGCCCTGGACCGCTACCGCGACGGGCTGTCCCACGACTTCGCCGTCCAGGCGGTCCGCGAGGCCGTGCTGAAACGCTCCGTCGACGCGGTCGACGACGCGGCCGCGGCCTGGAAGGACACCGCCCCCGACCAGTTCGGCCCCGAGGCGCTGCGCGAACTCGGCCTCGCCGACGGCCCCTCCCCGCGCGCGGTCGCCGCTGCCCGCGCCGACCTCGCCCGCCGCACCGACCGCCTGGTCGCCGAGCACACCGCCGCCGACCGCGACCCCGCCCGGCTCAAGGCGGAACTGGACCGGCTCACCTCCCCGGCCGAGGCCAACCGCCTGCTGGCCCTGCACGGCGCCCGCGAGGAGGCGCTGCGCGCCGCCGAGGACACCGCCCGCACCGAGGTCCCGCACGACCTGGGTGGCCCGGAGACCACCGAGCGCGGCGACGACACGGCCGCCGCGGTCGAGACCGCCCTGGGCCGCGCGACCCGCGGCACCCGCACCGAGGGCTCCGACCCCCCCGCCTCCAGCGCCGCCCGACGGGTGCGCGAGGGTTACACCGAGCGGATCCGTGCCGCCTTCGAGGAGTCCTTCCGCTCCCTGCTGCGGGACCCGGACACCGACCACCGCGCCCGCCTGACCGAGCAGCTGGAGATCTGGCGGCGCAAGCGCGACCGGCTGACCAGGGGCCTGGAACAGCACGTGGCCTTCGAACGCGACGTCCTGCCCGCCCGCGAGCACGCCGCCGCCGGCTACGACCGCCTCGCCGAGGACCGCCAGGTGCCGGAGGAGGAGATCCGCCGGCTGAAGACCGAGTACGGCGGCGACTTCTTCGACGCCTACCGGGAGCACTGGGCGCCGAAGGATCTGGACGGAGAACGCTGGCGCGACCACGAGGCGGCCAACGAGAACGTCTTCGGCCGCCGCCCCGACACCAGGTCCGAGGCCGACACCAGGCCCGAGGCCGACACCAAGCCGGAGGCCGGCAAGACCCCCGCCGGCCCGCTCACCCCCGCCGGCCCGCTCACCCTCGCCGGCACCCCCCACCCCGCACACGAGGACGGCGACGGACACTCCCGGGACGGCCACGAGGAGCAGCCGGAGCACGAGGAGAAGCCGGACCACGAGGAGCCGGAGCACACCCACCCGGTGGCGCAGCGCACGCCCGCCCAGGCGCCGGCCACCCCGGCCACCCCGCTCACCCCGGCCACCCCGCTCACCCCGGCCACCCCGCTCACCCCGGCCCCCGTCGAGCCGGCCGCGTCCGCAGGCCCGCTGCTGCCCGCCTCCGCCTGGGCCGACATCCGCACGCTCGCGCCGCCCGCCCGGATGGACACCGTGCGCTTCGACCCCCGGGTGCGCGGCCAGGGCGGCCGGGGCGACATCGCCGGCCCCGGGGTGCGCGAGCAGTACGAGAACCGGCAGTCTTCGAGCCTGGGCGGCCTGCACGGCGCCGACACCGCGATCAGCTACGACGTGCGGCGCTTCGAGGCCCAACCGGGCCACTGGGTCACCGAGTTCACCCTGAACCTGCACCTTCAGGGACCGGACGGCCGCCCGCTGGAGCAGGCCGCCGCCGCCCGGATGCTCGACCGGACCCGGGCGGTGGTCGCCGACCGCTTCAACGAGCGCTTCCGCCTGCCCGGCGGCGACCAGGTCCACCTGCGGGTCGAGAGCGCCCAGGACGCCGCCGGCGCCCACCAGAGCATCACCATCCTGCCCGGCTCCGGGCGCAGCGACCAGCTCCACTGGTACGACCAGAGCCCGCCCGGTGTGCTGCTGCACGAGGCGCTGCACTTCCTCGGCCTCCCGGACGAGTACGTCGAGCCGGCCGCCAAGCCGGGCGACGCCTTCGTCCTTCGCCGCCGCGACCGCTGGGCGGGCGAGAACGGGGTGATGGGCACCTCGGCCCACCGGGACGACTTCACCGTGCTGCCCCGCCACCTCCAGCGCATCGAGGACGTCCTGCACTCGGGTCCGGTCCTGCGCGACCTGACCCACGGCCAGTACCGCTCCCACCAGGAGACGACGGCGGACGCCCCGGCCCTCGGAGAGCACCCCTCCCACGACGACCCGCCGGTCCGGGAGAGTGGCGCCGGCGGCCTCCTGGCGCCATCTGCCGCACCGCCGCTCGCCGCCGATCCGGTCGCGGTGGACCTGGCCCGGCGTCACCTGGACGCCGCGGCCCAGGACCCGGCGCTGCACCAGTTCATGGGCTGGATCAAGGGCGGCGGGTACACGAGCAAGCGCGACGAAGAGGGCATGCTCGCGATCAGGGCCGGGGATCGGTACGAGTCCCTGCTCGGCGACGTGCAGAGGTTCCTCGACCACGCGCAGGCGCTGCACCCGGCCGGGGCGCAGCCGGCGGGGGAGTCCCTGCGGCTGTACCGGGCGGTGCGGCTGGACTCCGAGGCCCGGGGCCGGGAGGGGTTCACCGAGCTGCTGCCCGCGTCCACCTCGTTCAGCCGGGAGTTCGTCCAGGACTGGATGTCGAACGGGGGCGGCGGCGACAACTACGCGCTGTTCGAGATCCGGGTGCCGCTGTCCCACCCGATGCTGGCGCTGTCCTTCCCGCCGGGCCACACCAGGGCGCAGGGCGACCCGGAGCCGGTGAACGAGAGCCAGTCCGAGGTGACGCTCGGCCCCAGCCGCCTGACGGTGACCGGCCGGGAGGAGGCCGGGGGCTTCCACGTCATCCGGGTGGACGCCGAGCCCATGACGGTCGCCGACATCCGCACCGAGGTCGACAACTGGACCAGTCCCATGTCGATGCCGGTCGCGTTCGAGAAGTTCACCCGGTTCTACAGTGAGGGCTCGCTGCGGGCCGCCTACTCCCGCGTCCTGGAGCCCCACCACCGCATCACGGAGACGTGGTCCGCCGACGGTAGCCGGAAGACCGTCAGGATCGAGCACCCCCGCGATCCGCTCGGCCAGTTCGCCGAAGTGACGATCCACCACGAAGGCGATTCCGTCTCGCTCCGCTGGCGCTTCCGCGACGAAACGGTCTACGGAGAGGAACCGCACGAGGGGGATCCGCTGGTCTACGGCGCCCAGAACATCGGCACCGTGAGCGTGAGCCTGCGCTCCCAGAAGCTGAACGAGAACACCAGCTTCGAGTCCATCGACCTCCCCTACGACTGGTACGACCTCGACCAGGCGCAAGCGGAGGAGGAGGCGGGTCAGCCCCTGGCGGACTCGAACGCCGACGACCTGCGGCAGCCGGCCGCCGCGCCGCCGCTCCCGGAGCACGAGACGCAGGCGCCGGGAGCCGGGCCCCTGGTGCCGGCGCCGCTCCCGGACCCGCCGGCCGTCGACCGCGGCGGCGACCTGCGCACGGCACTGGTCCACCACGAAACCTCGGGCGCCTACCGGCTGGACGACCCGGGCGCCGACCCCCAGGCCCGGCAGCGGATGGCCACGGCACTGGACCGCTTCCCGGTCGACGAACGCTTCCTCACCGTGGCGATGCACACCGGCTCCGACGGCGTGCCGCTCTGGAAGGGCACCCGTCTCACCGAGGGCGAAGCCGCCGGCCTGCTCGTCTCGTTGCGCGAACAAGGGGTGTGGGACGGGGTCAAGCCCGTTCAGCTGGTGGCCTGTTCGGCGGCCCGCGGGGGCGACCAATCGTTCGCCGCGGGCGTGCTGCGGCAGTTGCGCCTGCGCCTGCCCGGCCGGGACCTGGAGGTCTACGCCCCCAAGGGCCTGGCCTGGTTCGCGCCCCCGGTCGCGGGGCCGTTCCGCAGCGATCCGCACGGTGCCGGCGCACTGGTGGTCGGCAGGCAGCTCGCCTTCGACGGTTCCGGCCGACCCGTCCTGGTGGACGGAGGCAACTGGGCGGGGCTGACGGCCCCGCGGGACCCTGGCGCCCCGATCACGGTCCGGGACCTCGGTGCCCACCTGCCGGTGGACAAGACCCTCCCGCCGCGTTCGACGTCGGCGCCCGAGGGCTACACCGCGGTCCCGGGCGGAGCCCCGTCGCGCGAGCGGGAACTGGCGCCCCAGAGCGACGCGATGGCGTTCTCCGGGCGCCGCAGGCGCGACGACGGGACCGACGACGAGGGCTCGAACCCGGACCCGGGTGCGGGCCCGAGCTCGGGAAAGCGCGTCCGGCCGAACGACCCGCCTTCGTCGGACGAGGAGATGGCGTCGGCCGAGGACACCGTCAGCGAGCACTCCGAGTCGGACGGCGACAGTGACAGTGACAGCGGCAGCGAGTCCGAGACGGAGGACTACCGCAGCTACCTGGGCAAGGTGAGGACCCGTTCCGACGAACTCAGGGAGCAATGGCGGCGCGCCGACGAGAACGACGACGACGACGAGATCAACCGGATCAACGCCGAGCAGGACGTGCTGACGGCCATCCAGAACGTCGGAGTGGTCCGCTCGGTGCGGGCGGCCGACGCACTGCTGGGGCTGCTGCAGCGCGCATCGCTCCCACGGCCCCTGGAACTGCGCGTCCGGCAGGCCGAATTGCGACAGCAGCCCACCGGGCGGCCCTCCGCCGAGCAGTTCCAGCAGCTCCACGCCACGGTGATGAGCCGCTACCGACCCGACGCCCCGAACCGCGTCGACGGCTGCGAATTCCGGGCCCACGCGCTGTCCGAGCTCATCAACCTGGCGGCCCCGGCGACCGGCCGGCAGCACCTCGCCAAGATCTGGGCCCATCCCGAGGGCGAACTCGGGCACCTCCACCAGCGACACAGGTGGAATCACCACGTCGCGGTGCTGGTCGAGACGGCGGCCGGGGAACGGGTGATCGACCCGCTGCTCTTCCCCGACCGGGAGGCCACCGTGCAGGAGTGGCGTGACATGCTCGCCGCGCCCGGACAGGGGACGCCGCTGACGCACAAGGCGCCGTGGGAGTTCTTCGGCGGCCCGGACCGGAACGGCCTCCTGGCCGACGATTCCGCCGTCCTGATCGACGACGCGACCAGGACGCAGATCGACGCGCGCAAGCACCCGGACCTGACCCCGATCGAGGGCGCGTTCACCTTCGGTACCGACGAGACCGCTGTGGACCTGGCCCGGCAGCACCTCGACGCCGCGGCCCAGAACCCGGATCTCCACCAGTTCATGGGCTGGATCAAGGGCGGCGGGTTCACGAGCAAGCGCGACGACGAGGGCATGATCGCGATCCGGACCGGGGAGCGGTACGACTCCCTGCTCGGCAAGGTGCAGAGCTTCCTCGACCACGCGCAGGCGCTGCGCCCGGCCGGGGCGCATCCGACGGGGGAGTCCCTGCGGCTGTACCGGGCGGTGCGGATGGACCCCGAATCCCGGGGCCGGGACAGCTTCACCGAACTGCTGCCCGCCTCCACCTCCTTCAGCCGGGAGTTCGTCCAGGACTGGATGTCGAACGGGGGCGGCGGCGACAACTACGCGCTGTTCGAGATCAACGTGCCGCTGTCCCACCCCATGCTGGCGCTGTCCTTCCCGCCGGGCCACACCAGGGCCCAGGGCGACCCGGAGCCGGTGAACGAGGCGCAGTCGGAGGTGACGCTCGGCCCGAGCCGCCTGACGGTGACCGGCCGGGACGACGAGGGAGGCTTCCACGTCATCCGGGTGGACGCCGAACCCATGACGGTCGCCGACATCCGCGCCGACGTCGCGAACTGGACCAGCGGCATGTCGATGCCGGTCGCGTTCCAGAAGTTCACCCAGTTCTTCAGCGACCGCTCGCTGCGGGCCTCCTACGCCGGCGACCTCGGGCCCTTCCACCGCATCAGCGAGACGTCGTCGCCGGACGGCCTCACGAAGACCGTCAGGATCGAGCACTCCCACGAACAGCTGGCCGGACAGTTCCTGGAAGCGACGATCCGTCATGAAGGCGAGTCCGTCTCCATCCTCTGGCGCTCCAGCGAAGACACGGAGCCGCGGGAGCCGATGGTCTACGACGCCGACAGCATCGGCACCGTGAGCGGGGGCCTTCGCTCGCAGAAGCTGGCCGAGAACCCCAGCTTCGAGATGCTGGACCTCCCCTGGGACTGGTTCGACTACCGGGTGCTCAAGCCGGAGGACACAGGCCTGCCGCTGTCGGCCTTCGGCGGCACCGCCGCCGGCTGGCGGATCGGCCCGAGCGAGGTGCCGCAGGCGGAGCGCGACGCGCTGCGGAACTTCCCCGAACAGCCCGGGGTGTTCGTCGTGCCCGTGCACACGGACGAGGGCACCGGTCTTCCGCTCGGCCCCGACGGGCCGCTGTCCGCCCACCAGACGGCGGGCGTCCTGTACGGCCTCCACCGCTCCGGGGTCTGGAACGGCACCGACACGGTGCAGTTCGTGGCGTGCAACCTGGGCGGCGGTCCGGCGCACGAGTTCGGCGCCGAAGTGACGCGCTGGCTCAAGGAACTGGACCTGGGGACCACTGCGCTGACCGCGACCGGTCCGGTGTACTTCGCCCCGCGCGAGAGCGGCCCGGGGCACCTGGTGGTCGCCTCCGACGTCGGCTTCACCGAGGACGGCCACCCGGTCATGGTGGGCGGCGGCCACTGGCGGGAGTTCCGGGCGCTCCGGGACGACTCCGGCGACATCCAGGTCCAGGCCGAGGACCACCGGGCCCACCGGGCACCGGACGGCTCCTTCCACGACCACCCCGACGGCTACCGGCTGGTGGAGTCGATCGACCCGGCGCGCCACAACGACCAAGCGGTGCGCTTCCTCCAGCCGACCCCCGAACAGAGGGCCGCCGGCGCCGACCTGTCCCTACGCCACCTGACCACGGCCCGACCCGACAGCGCCCTGCGCACGTTCATGGGACAGATCCGCACCGGAGCCTTCACCAACCTGCGCAACCCGGCGGGCCGGCTGATCCACCGGGAGGGCACGGCGACCTACGCCACGATGATGGGCAACCTGGAGCGGTTCTTCGCCCATGCGCAGGACCTCCAGCCCCCGGCGGGGCAGCCGCACGCCGAGGGAACCCTGCTCCTGTACCGGGCGGTGCGGATGTCGGAGCAGACCCGGGAGCAGCAGAGCTTCACGGAGATCGTGCCGTCGTCCACCTCCTACGACCGGCAGT
The DNA here is from genome assembly GCF_055560495.1 of Kitasatospora sp. NPDC023176. Lineage (NCBI taxonomy): Bacteria > Bacillati > Actinomycetota > Actinomycetes > Kitasatosporales > Streptomycetaceae > Kitasatospora > Kitasatospora sp. NPDC023176. The sequence continues at coordinate 77,135 of NZ_JBVHIP010000011.1, forward strand.
TCGTCCAGGAGTGGATGTCGAACCCCGACGGCTACGCGCTGTTCGAGATCCAGGTCCCGCTGACCCACCCCATGCTGGCCCTGTCGTACCCGCGGGACCACATGCCCCCGGGCGCCCCCACGGAGGTCAACCCGGGCCAGTACGAGGTGACGCTCGGCCCGACCCGGCTCACGGTGACCGGGCGGGAGGAGGAGGGCCCCTACCACGTCATCCGGGCGGACGCCGAGCCCATGACGCTCCACGACGTCACGGAGACGATCGCGGGCTGGACCAACGACATGCCGATGGAGCACGCGTTCGACCTGTTCGCCGGGTTCTACGGCGAGGCCGCGCTGCGCGCCGCCTTCCCCGACGACCTGCGGCCCGACCACCGCATCACCGAGCGGCAGTCCGCGGACGGGCGGGAGAAGACGGTCGAGATCACCCCGTCCCACCCGAAGCTGACCGGCCAGAGCGTCACGGTCCACCTCAGGCTGGAGCAGGACGGGGCACTCACGGTCGAACTCCACAACAGCGTCGACATCGCCGAGGGCGACGCTCCGGCGGTGTTCCGGTACACCGCCGAGAACATCCACGAGGTGAGCGCCTACCTGGAGGAGGGCACCCTGGCGAAGACCGCCCCCTTCGACACGATCAACCTCCCGGCGGACTGGTACTGGACCGACCCGGTACCGAAGGCGGGCGAAGTCGGCGCGCCCCTGAGCGCGTTCGGGGGCCCCGCACACGGCTGGTGGCTCGGCAACCCCGAGCCGTCGCCGGCGGAGCGGTACGCCCTGGCGCGCTTCCCCGCGCAGGAGGGCGTGTTCACGCTGCCGGTGCACACCGACCCCGACACCGGAAAGCCGGTGCTGGACGGCGAGGAACTGACCGAGGACCGGGTCGCCGGGATCCTGGCCGGGCTGCACGCGGGCGATGTCTGGAACGGCACCGACCGGCTGCAGTTCGTCTCCTGCAACCTCGGGAAGGCGCCCGGCCTCGACTTCGTCACCGAGGTGATGCGCCAGCTCGGCCTCGCCGACCTGGGCAGCAGCGCGCTGGTCGCGACGGGCTCGGTGTACTTCACCCCGCGCGTGGACGGCACGGACGGCCCCGGCCACCTGGTGGTCGCCTCCGAGGTCGGCTACACGGCCGACGGCGTGCCGGCCATCGTCCCCGGCGGGCACTTCCGGGAGGTCACCCGGCCCACGGCGGACGGCCCGACGCCCCCGGTCGTGGACCGCGGGGCCCACCTGCCCGCCCCCGCCCGCCCGGAGCGGGACCGGGAGCGCCCCGAGGGCTACGAGCGCGCCGAGCCGGGCACCCTCGACCCGAACCGAGAGCTGGAGGGCGCGCTGGCCTTCGGGAAGAACACCAAGAAGAAGGCCGCCGCCGATCGCCCCGACACCAACTCGGCGGAGGGGGTCGAGAGCGCGCTGTCGGGCAGGACGGTGCCGGCCGACGCGCCGGAGGCGGCGAAGCCGGAGGAGGGGACGGTCGCGAAGGGCAAGGAGAGGGCCGACGACCCGGGTCCCGACTCCGACGTGGTGGCCAAGCCGCAGGAGAAGCCGGTGGCGAAGGGCAAGGAGAGGGTGGACGACCCGGAACCCGCCCCGGTGAAACCGCAACCGGATCCCGACTCCGTGCAGGCGGCGACGGCGGTCCTGGACGACTCCCTCTTGGAGCAACTCTTCACCGGCACCGACAAGACCGTGACCTACGCCGTCATCGGCCTGGCGTTGAAGGGCGACAAGAGCTGGCAGACGACCGAGGCCGTCACCAACGGCAAGGACGAATCCATCAACGACAGCCGCTCGCTCAAGGCCGCCGCCCGGTGGGCGGGCGAGAACGGCTTGTGGACACAGCGCTACGACGCCGAGGTGAAGGGGCTGGCGAAGGCATTCCAGCAGATGAAGGACTGGGGCTTCGAGCAGGTCCCCCACCCCTCCGCAAAGCCGCCGGGCAAGCCGCCGGAGAAGGCGGCGTCCCCACAGTCGGGGGCCGAACTGCCCGCCCAGCCCGAGGGCGCGCTCATCGTGCTCTCCTCCCGGGGTACGTGCGCAAGCTGCAAGTCCGTCGTCAAGGACTTCCAGGACGCGTTCCCGGGGGTCAGCGCCTACGTGGGGTACACGATCGCCGCCCAGCAGAAGTCGACGGTGTCGGAGCAGCCCCGTACCTACCTCAAGGACGGCAAGGACGTGGAGGGCCTCATCGAGTACGGCTGGAAGGAGACGGCCAGGCTCAACTCCACCAGCCCGTACGTGCCCAAGGGGAAGGACATCGCCTTCAAGTACTTCCCCTCGAAGAACGGCGAGGCCGCCTGGAACCAGCGGCTCGTGGACCGGGCGGCCGAGCAGGAGGAGGCAGCACGGCGGGCGGCCGAGGAAGAGGCGCAGGCGGCCAGGGCCAATGCGGTGAACGTGATCGACAAGGGGGTCAAGCCGGCGTCGGCCAGGGCGGTCACGGCGTTCGCCAAGACCTACAAGGGGAAGCCCGAGGACTTCGTCAAGGAGCTGAACACCCACATGCGGCAGGGCATCGTGGCGTGGAAGCCCTCCCCTGAAGTGCAGGCCGCCCTCCTGCTCTGGTACGAGAAGGACCAGAGGCCCGACCTCGAGGGCAGCGCCGCCTGAGCGGGCAGGCGCCCCGCCCGGTGAACGCCGCCCGTCCCGGCGCCGTTGACCCGGGTGAGGGCGCCCCGGCCGGGGCGCCGGCACGCGAGCGGGAGCAGGACGTGGATCAGCAGCAAGGGCGGGCGGCGGAGCCGGAGTTCCGGCTGGCGGCGGTGTTCGACCTGGTCGACCCGGTGATCGGGCCCGGTTTCTCGGCGGACCACCCGCTGGTGCGGGACGGCGGGCAGCGGGCCGACCTGCTGGAGTACCTGCGGTCCGGCGCCGAGGTGCTGGTGACGCCGATGCTGATGGACGACGTCTTCGACGCCTCCCGCCGGGGCGCCGTCCCGATGAACTACCGCACCGACGGCGAGTGGATCTGGACCGACACCGTCGCCTACTACCTGGAGGAGTACGACCTCGCCCCCGAGCCCGGGCTGCTCGCCCACCTGCGCGAGCGCACCGGGCCGTGCCCGCAGCCGTCCCCGCAGACCCTCCAGCGGGCGGTCGACTTCGTCCTCCACCCGCCGAGCCCGGCCGAGCCGGCGTGGCGCCTGGAAACCGGCTGAACCCGGCGTCACGTGCCGTCCGTCGATTGGGGGAGGGGCGGTTCCCGCCGCGGCCGGTGCGGCCGGGGCGGCCGGCCCCGTCGGGCGTCGTCGTCGTGGGCCAGGGAGTGCGGGTGGGCAGGGAACGCAGTGCGCGGGGGAACGGGTCGTCGGGCGGGGGCATCCAACTGCCCGCCGTGGCCTGGGAGGTCCCCGAGCCGGCAGCGGAGTCCGGGGCACCGGGCGAGGGTACGGCCGCCGGCGCGGCGCAGGCGCCCGCGGCGGTGGGCGCCGCCGGGGCGGTGCCCCCGGTCGCCGGGAGCGGTGCGGCGCAGGCGACGGCCGGGCAGACCCGGGCCGGGATCAGCGCCGTGCCCGCGCCGGCCGAGGCACCGGAGGGGGAGGGCGCCGGGCGGCGCATCCCCAAGCCGATGGTGGCCGCCGCGGTGATCGCCGGCCTGGTGCTGGTCGGGGTGCCGCTGGGCATCTCCGGGCTCGGCGGGGACGGCCCCGGCCCGCACGGCGCCGACGGCCCGCCGCCCGCCGGGTTCTCCCAGCCGGACGGCGGCGGCAACGGGTACGTGCCCGGCGCCGACGGGCCCGGCAACCCGCCCGGCGACCAGCCGCTGCAGCCCGGCCAGCCCGGTGAGCCGGGCCAGCCCGGACAGCCGGCCGGCCCGCAGCCCGGCGAGGGCGCCGTCGTCCCCGCCGCGGCCGCCGGAGCCGCCCTGCCCGGCATCGGCGCCGACCAGGGCGGCAACCCGGGCAGCACGACCACCAACCACGCCGCCGCCGGCGCCCCCGCCGGACCCCAGGGCGGCGGCCAGAACACCGGGCAGAACACTGGCCAGGGCGCCAACCAGGGCGGCGGCCAGGGCGGCGGCGCGGCGCAGACCCAGCCGCAGCAGCCCGCCAAGCCCCAGCAGCCGGCCCCGCCCCCGGCCAAGTCCGCCCAGCCCGCCCCGCCGCCCGCGCCCACCTACAGCGGCGTCGCCGGCCCGGGCTGCGGCGGATCCACCTCCATGCAGCGCAACGGCTGGTACGACGACGGGCAGAAGGGCTGGCGCAACAACTCCGGCGGCTACACCGGCGACGGCTGCGCCGGCGGCTTCACCTCGATGCCGATGTCCGGCGCCTCCGGCAAGGACGACAACAGCAACTCGGTGGTGTGGACCTTCAACACCGGCTCGCTCACCACCGGCAGCTGCCGCCTGTCGGTGTACGTGCCCAACGGCGACCTCAAGGCCGTCGGCGGCGCCCCGACCTACTACACCGTGCAGAACCAGTCCTTCCTCGTGAACCAGGTCTCCTACCGGGGCCAGTGGGTCTCGGCTGGCACCTTCCCGCTCAGCGGCGGCCGGATCGCCGTGGTGATGCACAGCCGCGGCCAGGACTGGGTCGGCGACAGCGTCAAGACCTACGCCCACCACGCCGCCTCCGCCGTCAAGGCCGACTGCACCGGCTGACCCACCCCCAGCCCCGTACCACCGAGCACCACAAGCACGGCAAGCACCACAGCCACGAACGACGGAGGAGAGCGCCCCATGGCCCGCCATGTGCTGACGGTCGGCGCGGAGCCGCAAGAGGGCGGCTACCGCACGATCGGCGCCGCCCTGGAGGCGGCCCGCAGCGGAGCGGTGATCAGCGTCCGCCCCGGCCGCTACGACGAGAACCTGGTGATCACCAAGATGGTGACCATCACCGCCGAGGAGGCCCGCGGCAGCGTACGCATCTCCCCGCGCCGCGGCGCCGTCGTCCAGGTCGTGGCCGAGGCCGTCCAGCTCACCGGCCTGGTCCTGCACGGCCAGGACGAGGAACTGCCCACCATCGACGTCCCGCGCGGCCAGGCCGCCCTGGAGGACTGCGAGGTCGCGGGCAACTCCTGGACCGCCGTCCTCACCCGCCAGCAGGGCTCCCTGGCCATGCGCGGCTGCCGCATCGTCAACCCCGCCGGCGCCGGCATCGTCGAGACCTCCACCGGCACCAGCGTCATCGAGGACACCGTCATCGAACACCTCGGCAGCTCCGCCGTGGTGATCGGCGAGAACGCCAACCCCGTCGTGCGCAACTGCGTCCTGCGCGACGCCCGCGGCAACGGCGTGTGCGCCAACGGCGAAGGCCGCGGCTCCATCGAGGACTGCGAGATCTCCGCCACCGACAAACCCGCCATCGCCCTGGAGGAACACAGCACCACCCGGGTCCTGCGCACCACCGTGCGCGACGTCGCCATCGGCGTCTACGTCAGCTCCACCGCCCAGGTCCTCCTGGAGGACTGCGCGTTCGACGCCACCCGCGGCCACGGACTGGTCCTGGCCGGCGGCACCGACCCGCTGGTGCGCCGCTGCCGCACCACCCGCACCAAGGGCCACGGCATCCACGTCACCGCCCGCTCCCGGGGCCGCTTCGAGGAATGCCAGGTCAGCGACGCCCAGGGCACCGGCATCCTGGTCGACGAGTCCGCCAGCCCGGTCCTGACCCGCACCACCGTCACCGCCGGCGCCGGCGACGCCGTCGACCTCACCGGCGAGAGCGCCGCCGAGTTCGACCGCCTGGAAGTGCGCGGCGCCGCCGGCGCCGGGGTCGTCGTACGCGACGGCGCCAACCCGCTGCTGCGCCGCCTGGACGTCGCCGAGGTCGGCGGCCACGGCGTCGAGGTGCTGCGCGAGGGCCGCGGGCGCCTGGAGTCCTGCCTGCTGGGGGCGGGCGGGCGCGCCGCCCTGCGGGTCGCCGACGGCGGCAACACCCAGGTCGGCGCCACCACCGTGCGCGGCACCGCCACCGCCACCGCCGCCGGCGGGACGGTGAACGGCGTCGAGATCGGCCCCGGCGGCCTCGCCTCGCTGCGCGACTGCGACATCGCCGACTGGAGCGGCGAGGGCCTGCTGGTCGAGGACGGCGGCGAACTCACCGCCGCCCGCACCCGCGTCCACGGCAACCGCCGCCACGGCGTCCTGCTCGCCGCCGGCGCCCGGGCCGCCCTGACCGGCTGCGAACTGACCGACAACACCCGCGACGGCCTGCGGGTGGACTCCGAGGAGCCGGTGCGCGTCACCGGCTGCACCGTGAGCGGCAACCGCGGCTCCGGACTGCGCCAGACCCGCCCCGGCACCCGGCTGGCGGTCACCGAACTGACCAGCCGCGACAACGCCCACGCCGACAGCCACGGCAGCGCCGAGGCCCAGCCCGTCGCCGCCGCGCCCGGCACCCGCCCGGCCGGCGCCGAACCCCTGCCCGGGGACGGGACCCCGCCCGGACCGGACGGCGCCGGCACCGAGCCGCTGCCGCCGCCGGAACCCGAGGGCCCGCAGGCCGCCCTGCAGGCGCTCGTCGGCCTGGAGGGCGTCAAGGAGCAGGTCGCCACCCTGGTCAACCTCAACCGGCTGGCCCGGCGCCGCGAACAGGCCGGGATGCCCGCCCTGCCGATGGGCCGGCACCTGATCTTCGCCGGGCCGCCCGGCACCGGAAAGACCACCGTCGCCCGCCTCTACGGCAGCATCCTGGCCGAACTCGGCGTCCTGCGCAGCGGCCACCTCACCGAGGTCGCCCGCGCCGATCTGGTCGCCTCCATCGTCGGCGGCACCGCCATCAAGACCACCGAGGTGTTCACCGAGGCGCTCGGCGGCGTGCTCTTCATCGACGAGGCCTACACCCTGTCCGCCGGGGGCGGCGGCACCGGCCCGGACTTCGGCCGCGAGGCCATCGACACCCTGGTCAAGCTGATGGAGGACCACCGCGACGACGTGGTGGTCATCGTGGCCGGCTACTCCGAGGAGATGCGCGAGTTCCTCTCCTCCAACCCGGGCCTGGCCTCCCGGTTCAGCCGCACCGTCGAGTTCCGCAACTACTCGGCGCAGGAACTGGTCACCATCGTCGAACGGGCCGCCGCCGCCCACGGCTTCGACCTCGCCGAGGCCACCGTCGAGGCGCTCGGCACGCACTTCACCCGCATGCCCAAGGGCGCGGACTTCGGCAACGGCCGCGCGGCCCGCAAGGTCTTCGAGGAGATGGTCGACCGCCAGGCCTCCCGGCTGGCCGCCCTCGCCGAGGTCACCGACGCGGACCTGCCGCTGCTGCTGCCCGAGGACCTCGGCGCCGAGGCCGCCCGCGCCACCGGCCCCGGCGCGGACGGCCGCAGCGAACTCCTCGCGCGGCTGCGCCAGATGGTGGGCCTGAGCGCCGCCAAGGAGCAGGTGGAGAACCTGGTCAACCTGATCACCCAGGCCCGCCGCCGCGAGGAGGCCGGCCTGCCCGCCGCCAGGATCAGCCACCACCTGGTCTTCGCCGGGCCGCCCGGCACCGGAAAGACCACCGTCGCCCGCCTCTACGGCGCCCTGCTCGCCGAACTCGGCGTCCTGCCCACCGGCCAGCTCGTCGAGACCGCCCGCGCCGACCTGGTCGGCCGCTACATCGGCCACACCGCCCAGCTCACCAAGGAGGCCTTCGAACGCGCCCGCGGCGGCGTCCTGTTCGTCGACGAGGCCTACACCCTCACCCCGCGCGGCGGCGCCGCCTCCGGCGACTTCGGCCAGGAGGCGGTGGACACCCTGATGAAGCTGATGGAGGACCACCGCGACGAGGTCGTGGTGATCGTGGCCGGCTACCACGAGGAGATGCAGGGCTTCCTCGCCTCCAACCCCGGCCTGGCCTCGCGCTTCCCCCAGCAGATCGCCTTCGACCACTACAGCGCCGACGAACTCGTCACCATCGTCAGCCGCCAGGCCGAGGAGGCCGGCTACCTCTGCGCCCCCGAGACCCTCACCACGCTGACGGCGCTGTGCGCGGCCGTCCCCCGGGACCGCAACTTCGGCAACGGCCGCTTCGCCCGCCAGACCCTGGAGGCGATGGTGACCCGTCAGGCCGGGCGCCTGGCCCGCCTGGAGGTCGGCGACGTCTCCGAACTGAGCCTGCTGCTGCCCCAGGACGTCCCCGCACTGCTCCAGGGGAGCGCGGTGTGACCACCCGCCGGGCAACCGCCCTCGCCGCCTGCACCCTCGCCTGCGCCCTGACAGCCCCGGCCGCGGCGGCCACCGGCGACCCCTCCGCCCTGCCCGTGATCGCCCAGAACCGCCCGGCCGCCCGCGCGGGCGACTGCCTCAAACCCTCCGACAAGGGCACCGACCGCACCCCCTGGGCCCAGACCTTCCTGCGCCCCGAGGCCGCCTGGGCACTGAGCCGCGGCGCCGGGGTGACCGTCGCCGTCGTCGGCTCCGGCGTCGACCCCGCCTCCGGCGTCCTGGGCGAACGCCTGCTGCCCGGCCCGCGCGAGTACGGCACCGGCGACTCCACCCGCGACTGCGTGGGCCACGGCACCTTCCTCGCCGGACTGATCGCCGCCCGCCACCAGGACGGCACCGGCTTCGCCGGCATCGCCCCCGAGGCGCGGATCCTGGCCGTGGCCGTCACCGACGACACCGGCACCACCACCCCGGCCCTGCTCGCCAAGGGCATCCGGGACGCGGCCGACGCCGGCGCCCGGGTCATCGCCTCCGCCCTGCCCGTACCCGCCGGCGACGCCGGCCTGGACGACGCGCTGCGCCACGCCGACGCCAAGGGCGCCCTGGTCATCGCCCCGGCCACCCCCGACCAGGGCGGCGCCGCGCTGCCCTCCGCCCCGCCGCAGGTCCTCACCGTCGCCGCCCTCGCGCCGGGCGGCACCGCACCGGACACCACCGGCACGGCGGGCACCACGGGCACGGGCACGGCGAGCGGCACCGGCGGCACCGGCGGCAGCGCGGGGACGAGCACGGGGACGAGTACGGGGAGCGTGAGCACCGGCAGCGGAGCGGGGACGGGCGCCGGCGCCCGGGTCGACCTGACGGCCCCCGGCGAGGCGATGATGAGCACCGGACCGGCCGGCAAGGGCTACTTCACCGGCAGCGGCCCCAGCTTCGCCACCGCCGTGGTGGCCGGCACCGCCGCCCTGCTCCTGGGCCACCACCCCGACCTCGACCCGGCCCACCTGCGCGAGCGCCTCGAATCCACCGCCTACCACCCCGGCACCGCCCTGCCCGACCCCCGCCTGGGCTACGGCACCGTCGACCCCCTCGCCGCCCTGACCACCACCCCGCCCCCCACCGCCGCCGCCCTCCCGGCCGCGCGGGCCACCGTCCTGGGCCCCCCGCCCCCGGACCCCGCCCCCCGCCAGGCCGCGACGGTGGCCGCCGTCGTCCTCACCACCGTCACCCTCACCCTGGGCCTCGCCCTCCTGTGCACCGCCGCCCGCCGCCGGGCCTGGCGCCCGGGCCGCTGGCAGGCCTGACGGACCGCCGCCCGCCCGTCAGCCCGTCAGCCGGCCCGTCAGGTACCGGGCGGCCGGATGCCCTCGGCGACGAGGGCGGCCAGCTCCAGGTAGGCACGGCGGGTGCGCTGGTGCAGCCTGGCGGGCTCGAACGTGCCGCCGAGGGCGAGGTGTTCGTCGAAGGGCAGCACCACGGCGGCCCGGCAGCGCTGCCCGAAGTGGTCCACCAGGTCGTCCGCCCGGATCGCCCGGCCCTTGGCCCGCACGCCGGAGATCACGGTCACGCTGCGCCGCGCCAGCTCCTCGTACCCGTTGACGCACAGCCAGTCCAGGGTGGTGTCGGCGCCGCTGGCGCCGTCGACGCTGGTGGTGGCGGTGATGACCAGCTGGTCGGCGAGGTCGAGCACGGCGCGCATGGAGCCGTGCAGCAGGCCGGTGCCGCAGTCGGCGAGGACGACCGGGTACTGGCGGCTGAGCAGGTCGACCAGCCGCCGGTAGTCCTCGCCGCCGAAGGCGTTGGCGACGGTGGGGTCGCCGTCGTTGGCCAGGACCTCCAGTCCGCTGGGGGTCAGCGAGGTGAAGCGGCGGATGTCCATGTAGCCGGTGATCGAGGGCGCGGCCGCGAGCATGTCCTGGACGGTCGCCGCCGTCTCCCGGCGGACGCGCCGGCTCAGGGTGCCGGTGTCCGGGTTGGCGTCGACGGCGACGACCTTGTCGGCCCGGGTCTCGGCGAGGACGGAACCGAGCCCCAGGGTCGTGGAGGTCTTGCCGACACCGCCCTTGAGGCCGATGACCGCGATCCGGAAGGAGCGGTGCAGGGGTGTGCGGATGACGGCCTCCAGCCGCTCCCGCTCGCGCTGCTCGCCCCGGCCGAGGCCCAGACCGGCCCCGAGGCGCCGGGCGCGCCGGGCGGGAACCGGGGCGGCGGCGGGCACGGATGCGGGCACGGGTGCCGGGTCCGGCTGAGGCTGCGGCGCGGCGTACGGGACGAGGGCCGGTGCAGGCGGTGGGGTGGCTGGTACGGGCGGTGCGGCGGGCGGTGCGGGCACGGCGTACGGCGCGGGAGGCGCGGCGGGCAGTACGGGCACGGCGTACGGCGGGGGCGGCGGCAGGAGGACGGCGGGGCCGTCAGGGGCGGGCCGGGCCTCCGGGGGGATGAGCACCGTGCCCAGCGAGTCCAGCGGCCGGTGCCAGTCGGGCACGGCCGCCCGGGCCGGGGGGACGAGCCCGTAGTCGGGGGCGAGGTCCCGTTCCGGGCCCGCTCCCAGCCGCCGCACCTGCTCGATGACCATGTGGTCCGCCGCCACGCTCCGCCTCCTGTCGCCGCGTCGGCCCCCTGCCGATGCCGTACGGGATCCCCCCACCGGGCTCAACGGCCCGGGCCCGCGACGCCGTTCACCGCGGACGAGGCGCGCCGCATGCTCGCCGTCCTACCGCTGCGCCCGCACGGCGAGGCCGACGGAGTCGACATGGAGTTCCACGACCACCTCGTCGCCCTCCCAGCGGCCGCGCTCCTAGAGGTCCTCGCCGTCCTGGGCTTCCTGGGCAGCTGACCGGCGCGAAACCCCGTGCGGCCCGCAACGGTTGACATAGTTGATCATGGAAGTCCAGCCTCGGTCCGCATACGTATCGATAGGTGCTCCAACGCTCAGGGGTGGCTGGTTTCATGAAGCTCGGCAGGGTTCTCGGTGTGACGGTGTCGGCCGGTCTCGTCTTCGCGGGAATGGGGACCGTCACGGCGAGCGCGACCTCGACCGTCCCCTCGTTCCAGAACAGGTGGAGCGCGCAGTGCCTGGGCGTGGGCAGCTCCACTTCGAACGGGGCGCCCGTCATCCAGTGGCCCTGCAACGGCGAGTTCGACGAGAAGTGGATGACGCGGAACTTCTGACCGGCCGCGAAGCGAAGGTTCCCGAACCCGGCGGGCAGCGCGACGTGATCGACCGCGACGACGGACCTCGGCGCGGGACGCACTGGTAGCGCACCGGCTCGGCGTCCGCGCAGACCCGGGTGCCCCTTCCGCACGCGGGCCGGGCGCCCGGGCCGGGCAGCCAGGGCCTGTCTCCTTGATCGGGCCGGGTGGGCGGCCGGGTCGGAGCAGGCCGCCGGCCCGGGGCGGAGGTGTGTCGGTGTGGTGCGGCAGGATCACCTGTATGACGGACGGAATCGCCTGGCTCGCGGAGCCACAGAGCATCGCCTTCGGCGGCTACAGCGTGACGCTGGCCCGAGGGCTCGGGGTCGAGGCGCTGGCGGTGCGGATCGCGGCCTCGGCCCAGTGGTCGGAGCGGACGGTGGAGCCGGTCGGGGAGCTCACCGGGGACGGGCTGGTCGAGGCGCTGGAGGAGGAGTTCGGGGACGCCTGGGACGGGATCGGGCTGCGGCTGGGGGTGAGCGGCGGGTGGACCTTCGCGGTGGCGTACGGGGGCTGGTTCGGGGAATTCCGGGACGGTCCGGCGATCTCCGAGGGCGGGGCCGAGGTCTTCCTGGTGGAGTACGAGGAGGAGAACGGCAAGCCGGTGCCGCCGACCTTCCGCTACCACCGGGACGGTCGGACGGTGTGCTCGTTCAATCTGCACCTGGACGACTCATGGGGCAACGGCCAGGTCGTCGGAGACCCCGAAGTCGCGGGTAAGATCAAGGAGTTGCTGAGCGCCGAAGGTCTGCCGGACGAGGAGCGAGCGGGCCGCGAGGTGCACCGGACCACCCTGGGGGTGCTGGAGCGGCACTTCGGTCTGACGCTCCCCCGGGCCCTGGTGCTGGAGGCCCCGCTGCCGGCCGTCCTGCTCGCCGACTAGAGCGTGACTCTTTGATGGGCTGAGCTGTTGATCGGATGTGTCTGTCCGATTGGTGATCAGTGATGCCATGTGGGACTGGATCGAGCCGTTGATGCCGGCCGATCCGGTCCGCGGGCGGCGACGGGCGAACCACTGCCGCACTCTGGAGGCGATCGCGTGGAAGTACCGCACGTGCTCGCCCTGGCGGGACCTGCCCCACGAGCTCGGCTCGTTCAAGACCGCTCACAAACGACTGCTGCGCTGGGCAGTCACGGCACTTGGGTCAGGGTCTTCGCAGCTATTCTCGCCGCAGCGGACGCGGGCGACGACATCGGCTGGACCGTCTCGGTGGACTCCACCGTCTGCCGGGCCCACCAGCACGCCGCCGGTGCCCGCAAAAGGTGACACCGGCCGAGGAGAGCCGGCCGACCACGCACTCGGACGCTCGCGGGGCGGCCTGAGCACGAAGGTCCACCTGGCCTGCGACAGCAACGCCCGTCCGCTCGCGGTCGTCCTCACCGCCGGACAAGCGGGCGACGCGCCCGCGTTCACCCCCGTCATGGCGGCGATCCGCATCCCACGCACCGGTCCGGGGCGACCGCGAACTGCCACCGCCAACGACGTGGTCCTCACGGTGGCAGGCCACCTGCCTTCGACCCCGAGTCCGACAAGGAACGCAACACCGTCGAGCGGTGCATCAACCGGTTCAAGCAGTGGCGCGGCCTGGCCATGCGAACCGACGAACTCGCCATCGCCTACCAAGCCGCACTCCACCTCGCCGCGATCCTCATCTGGACCCGCAGATAACCAAAGAGACAGTCCCTAGCCGAGGATGAGGCGGAAGACCTGGTTGTAGACGAAGAAGCCGCCGGGCCGGTCGGGGATCGGGGCCAGGACGAACATCTCGCTGAACCGCAGCGGCTTGTCGTAGGCGTTGTCGACGGCGAGGCTGCCGGTGACCAGGACCACCACGGAGCCGTTCGCGCAGGGCTGCGGGTCGACCGAGGTGATCTGGGTCCTGACGGTCTTCAGCTCGGGCTTGGCGAGCTGCCCGATGATGCCGCTCGCGCCCTGGATCTGGGCGCTCTCCCAGGTGAGCATCGACTCGGGCCGGTAGAGGCTCGCGAGGTTGCCGCGCGCGGAGTAGTCGTCGAAGGTCGTGAAGTAGTGGTTCACGAAAGCGTTGGCGATTGCGCTGAAGTCCATGGGCGGAACGTATCGGGACGCCAAAGCGCCTCACTGGCAGGCGAGATGACGACCACTCATTCGAGTGGCTCCGGGTTTGCGGCCCCGACGGACCCTGCGGGCCGTCCGGCGGCCACCGCCCGAACCGCGGGCCCGGGTGGAGCGGGAAGTCGGCGGGGGCGACTTCCCGCTCCGGTCAGGGGGCCGCCGCTCAGCCGCAGGGCAGGTCCAGGTTGTACGTGCGGCAGCCGGAGTCGATCTGGGTGTCGGTCCAGCACGGGCCGCTCAGCACGTAGCGGGCGCGCAGCGTGTCGTTGCCGCCGCCCGCGCAGGCGGCGGAGTTGCCCCCGACGGTGCCGCAGGCTCCGCCGCTGCCGGAGCTGGAGCCGTCCAGCAGGTCCCGGCCGTCGTAGGTCACGGTGGAGGCGAAGCCGAACCCGCACGGGTACGTGTTGCCGGCGCTGTACCACGCGCCCCGGCGCCGGAGCACGCCCGGAACACCCCGGACCCGGCCTGAGCCGGCCGCTGCACCCCTGCGAACCGCCTTGACCTCAAGCCGACTTGAGGTCCTACGGTGATCACGTCCTGGCGATCGAACAGAAGAGGCGCACCAGCGTGACGCTCAAGGAGTACCCGCACGAAGTCCTGGCCGCCCAGCCCATCGGCGCGTGGACCGGCGAGGCGTACCGCCGGGTGGTCGGAGCCCTGCGCGAGCAACTGGCCGTGGAGAACCTCACCCAGCCGCACTGGTGGACGCTCAACCACGCCGCCGGCGCCCCCGGCCGCTGGAACCGCACCACCCTGGTCGAACGGCTGGCCCGCCACGACGACCTCGGCATCGACCCCGACCGGGTCTTCGACGACCTCGCCGCCCGCGGCTGGCTGCTGGAGGACGAGACGACCGGCGCCATGTCACTCACCGAGGACGGCGAGGCGGCCCGCCTGCGCGCCCGCGAGCGCAACCACCGCGTGCTCCGGCAGGCCCACGAGGGTGTGGACGAGGCCGACTTCGTGACCACCGTCAACGTGCTGCGCCGCATCACCGCGAACATGGGCGGCGACGGCAACCTGCCCGACTGACCGGGCCCGGGCCGCGCCGGCGACACGGGGTGGTCCGGCATACCGATGCCGCCGCCGGCGGGGCCGTCACCCCGCCGGCGGCGATGCCCGGGACGGCCCGCACAGGAAGTCGACGGGGGTGACTTCCTGCGCGGGCGCACGGAGCCCGGACCCCCGACAGGGACCAACGGCACCCGCGCCCGGGCGGGTTCACCGGCAGGACCGGGAGGCCGGGGGAGGACAGGGAAGGGCGGGGAGGGTCGGGAGGTCGAGGAGGGGACAGATTTCGATATTGATCGAACAACTGACCGCATCTTGATCTACTGTCAGGCCCGAACCATCGGAACGTCGGAGGATCCATCATGCTCAAGCGCATCGTCGTCGGTACCGCCACCGCCGCCCTGATCGTCCTCGGCAGCGGCCAGGCCTTCGCGGGGGACACCTCCTGGGGCGGCGTCGCTCCCGCCGGGGACACCTCCTGGGGCGGTGTGGCGCCCGCCGACACCTCCTGGGGTGACGTCGCCCCCGCCAACACCTCCTGGGGCTGGTCCGCTCCCGCGGACACCTCGTGGGGCGACATCGCCCCCGCTGGCAAGTAACACCCGGGACGAGAGCCCTCCCGCACCCTCGGTGCGGGAGGGCTCGGCGCCTCCGGGTGCGCCGGGTGATGCCCCCCTTGCGCTCTGGCGCGGACGGCGCCGCTTCGACCACGCTGGGCCCGAACCGTCCGGCCGGTACGGCCACGTACAGCCGCTACGGACGACCACCGGACCCGGGAGTGCGGAAGCCGAATGCCCCAGGACATCGAGTTCACGGTGCCCCTCGCCGGCCGGGTCAGCCCCGAGCTGGCCCGGGCCCGCCGGCGCCACCTGGCCTGGGTGCGGGCCTCCGGGCTGGTCGGAAGCGGGGAGGCGCTGCGCCGCTACGAGTCCTCCCGGGTCGCGGACAGCGCCGCGTACGGCGTCCCGGACGCGACCGGCACCGACCTGGACCTCTGCTTCGACCTGCTCGGCTGGTTCTTCCTCTTCAACGACCAGTTCGACGACCAGTTCGACGGCCGGGACGGGTGTACGGGCGACGCGATCGCCGTCTGCCAGGACCTGGTGGACCTCCTGCGCTGGCCGAAACCCCGGACGACCCACGCGCCGCCCGTGGTGGCCGCCTTCGCCGACTGCTGGCAGCGGATGAGTGCGGGCATGTCCGAGGAGTGGCGCCGCCGCACCGTCCACGACTGGGTCGACTACCTGGCCGGCTGGCCCACCAAGATCGCCGAGCGGGCGCACGGTGTCCTCCCGGCCCCGTCCGCGCACCTGCGCGCCCGCCGCCGCACGATCGGCGTGCGCCCGCTGCTCGCCCTGGCCGAGCGGGCCGGGCACTTCGAAGTCCCGCTGCGGGCCTGGTGTTCCAGCCATCTGGAGGCGATGCGGATCGCCGCCTGCGACGCGATCATCGCCATGAACGAGATCCACTCGCTGGAGAAGGACCAGGCCGGCGGCCGCCCCAATCTCGTCCTGAGCCTGATGCGCCACCACGGCGCCTCGCGGGCGGAGGCCGTACGGCAGGTGTGCGACACCGTCGACCGCAGTGTCGGCTCCTTCCTCGACCTGCGCGCCGGCCTGCCCGCCCTGGAGCGGGAACTCGGCGGCAAGATGCCGGAGTTGGCCCGCTACGCCGACGCCCACGCCGCCTGGATCCGCGGCTACCACGACTGGGGGCGCGCGGCTCCGCGCTACACCACCGGCGCGCACCCGGGCGACCTCGGTCTGGAGAACTTGGCCGCCCGGCAGCCGAATTGACCGTGCCCGGCCAGGGGCATCCCCCTATCATGGGCGCGCTCCACGCATCATGATCACGAACCCAGGGGGACACCAGATGACCGCTACCGTCGTCGTGCACGCCGAGCCGCCGTTGGTCGCCCTGCGGAGGGGCTGCTTCGGCGTGGAGATCGACGGGGTGCCGGTCGGCAAGGTGGAACAGGGTGCGATCGCACGCTTCCCGGTGCCGGCCGGCACCCACACCGTCCGGCTCACCACCTGGGACCGCACCCGCTCCAACACCGTCACCGTGGAGGCCGTCGAGGACCGCGAGTTCCTGCTGACGGGCCGGGCGACCGGATACGGCTTCGCCTTCCTGGTGGTGCCCCTGGTTCGCGCCACCATGATCCCCTGGCCCTACGCCGCAGTGCTCCTGCTGCTGATGATCGCGGTCTTCTGGAGCGTGCCCGGCCTGCTGTTCCGCCTGCGCGCCGTAGGCGACTCCCTGCTCCCGTCGGCCCGGGGCGCCGAGCCCGCCCGGCCCGCCGAGGAGGGGTCCGCCGGCAGCGGCCTGTGGTGGGAGTCGGACCCGGCCCTGGCCAAGCGTTTCGGCAAGAACGCCGCCTCCTGACGCGTCCATCCCGCTTCAAGGCACGCCATTGTGGACAACATCCAGGGGTGGCAAGAGAGTTGGCACCTTCACGGGAGCGGACATGGCGCTGAACGCCGGGGGAGGGCCGGCCCGCCACCCACGGCGTCGGCACCGGCGCCGGGGCCGGTGCCCGACGGCGACGGGGCTGGGCTTCCTGCTCTTCGCCTCGGGCAGCGCCGTCGTGGTGCTGCTGGTCGTGACGCGCTCCTGGGGCAAGTGGCTCTACATCGGGCTGATGGTCCTCGGCGTCCTCGGCGTCGGTGCGATCGACCTGTACCGGGCCTGGCGGCGCAGGCGGCCCGGGCCTGGCGATCAGGTGTAACGCGATATACCGTATCGCGATATAACGTAAGTTGCCGCGCGGTCCCTCGCGCGCAGACCTTCGCCGAGCGAGTTCAGGGACGGGAAACATGCCGGGAGAGATCGTGCCCGCCGGGAGCGCCCCCGGCCCCAGCGCCCTGCCCGCGCTGCGGGCCTCGCACGCGGACCGCGACCGCGTGGTCGCCATGCTGGGCGTGGCGGCGGGCGACGGCCGGCTGACGGCCGATGAGCTGGACCAGCGGGTGGAGGCCGCGCTGTCTGCGCGCACGGTCGGCGACCTGGCCGCACTCACCGCCGACCTGCCGCCCATCTCGATCTCGACGTCAGGGGTCCCGGCGGAGTCCAGGGACGTCCTGCGGATCGAGCAGAAGTTCAGCAGGCTGGAGCGGACCGGCGGTTGGGTGCTGCCGCGGCGCCTGGAGCTCGCCGCGGAGTGGTGCAACGTGACGCTGGACTTCACCCAGGCGGTGATCACCCAGGACACCCTGGAGATCGACGTCGACATGCAGGGCGGGAACCTGACGCTGATCGTCGGCCCGGGCATCACGGTCGACCCCTACGGCCTGACCCTGGAGTTCAGCAAGATCAAGAACCAGTACGCCCCCGACCCGGGCACCCCGGTCAGGCTGCGGATCGAGCTGATCGGCAAGAAGGGCTTCGGCCGCATCCGGGTACGCGGCCCCCGCAGGTGGGGGACCCGCCGGAGCTGACCGCCGCGCCACCCGCCCACCGGCCGCCGGCGGTCATGCGTCACCCTTCCTCCGCTTGCGCCGGCCGGTGGAACCGCGGCCGGCGCGGTCGGTGGCCGTGTCCCGGCTGCGTGCCGGCGCTGCTGCCGCTCGCCCTCGTGTGTGCGCACGGGTGCGTCCTTCCGGATGTCCACCGACGTTCCATGGTCATCCGGCGGGTGGCGGGACGGAAGGGCTGAGGGGGCCAGCAGCCGGTGCCCGTCCGGACAGGGGAGCGCGAGTCGAACGGCCGGGCGGGGGGGGGGGGGGGGGCCCCCCCCCCCCCACCCCCCCCCCCCCCGCCCCGGGGGGCTCAGAACCGCTGGAGGACCCAGTCGGCGAGGACGGCGGAGACCGCACTGTGCTCGGTGTTGGCGATGTCGAAGGCGACGTCGTCCAGGTGGAAGCGGTCGGGGGCCTGGTCGAGGAGGTTGAGGTTCGGGTCGACGTCCCAGACGACCGGGTCGTAGGCGAGGGCGCTGGCGCTGACCGCCGGGACGAAGGCCCCGCTGCGGTACTCCTCGCCGATCTTCGCCTTCAGCGCGTCCGCGACCTTGCCGAAGGAGTCCAGGGTGCCGCCGGGCACCCCGTCCAGGGCCGGGACCTCGGTAGTGGTGGAGCGGCGGATCTCGGCGAGCACGTGCATGCTGCCGATCCGCTGCTCGCTGCCGCGCTCGGGCTGGAAGCGGGCGGTGGCGCTGGCGGTGTTGAGCAGGGCCTTCCAGTCGAAGGCGATCTCACCGGCGGGCAGCGGGAGGCCGACCCCGTCGCCGCGGCCGTTGGCGACCCCGAGCAGCCGGGGGCGGCGCGGGAAGTTGCCGAGGTCGGCGAGCTCGCGCACGAAGTCGGTGCGCAGCTCGCTCGCGGTGGCGACGTCGCCGGAGTACGTGGCGTCCGGCACCCAGGCCCAGAGCAGCTGCTGGGCGGCTTCGCTGCGGATCAGGTCGGCCTGGGAGGGCCGGCCGGGCTCGGCGGGGGCGAGCTTCTCGAAGAAGTACGCCATCTGCTGGAGGATCAGCGGGATCCAGGCGCCGTTGTGCGGGGAGTCCCAGGACAGGTAGGTCGCGGTCTCGTGGTCGACGCCGTCGCTCTCCAGCTTGGCGAGCGCGTAGCGGGTGATGATGCCGCCCATGCTCACGCCGCCGACGGTCAGCGGCTCGTCGCCGAGGCGCTCGGCGATGGCCCCGTGGATCGCCTCGGTGACGACCTCGGCGTTGTGCTGGATGAAGGTGTGGCGCTGGTCGAAGCCGATCACGACGATGTCGTAGCCGCGGGCGAGGAGCTGGTCGAAGAGGCCCGGACGGCCTTCCGCGTAGGGGGCGTTGAAGTGGTTGAAGAGCCCGGGGACGTCGCTGGGGCCGTAGTTGAAGCCGTCGGCGAACAGGAACGGCTTCCGCAGGTCGCTGCGCCCGTCGGCGTAGTAGACGCCCGCCGTGCCGCTCGCCCGGCCGCCGCGCAGCTCCCAGGTGGTGTCGGGGACGCGGGTGCCCGGGAGGCCGATCTCGGTGGTGAAGAGGACGTCGTGGGAGATGCCCGCCGCGAGTTCGGCGAGCTCTTCGGAGCCTGGTGCCGCGCCTGCGGCGCTGAGGGAGGTGGAGACGTCGATACGGGGGTTCACGGCCATGGGCTACCGCCTCGATCGGTGCTGATGATTCGTGGACGACCGTAGTCGTGCGGTCACCCTGCGCACCAGGCCATGACCGGTACTGCTCGGAAGTGGCCAGGGATGGACGGTTCGGGAGCGAACGGGGCCGGTCCGCATTCCGTTCAGGGCGGTCGGCGGAAGTGGCCGACGCGCGCCGGCTGCGCCCGTGGCACCGGCCGGTCATGCCCGGTGGGCGGTGCTGACCCGGTGGCCCGACTCGCCCACCACCGTGCGGTGGTGGGCGAGGAGCGGGTTGCCTACTTCTCGACGGTGATGTTGGCGAACTCGATGGCGAAGGCGTCGGGGTCGTCGTCCTCGTCCAGGTGGTAGGTGGCGCCGGCCCAGGCGTCGACCAGGCGGACGCGGTGGGATGTGGGGTCGGTGGGGTCGCCGACGATCAGGACGACGTCCTGGTGGGTGTTGGTGTTCTCGACGTCCTCGACCCACTTGGTGATGTCCGGGTGATCACGCAAGGCGACTCACGGAAGATCGCTCGAAGCGGTAATGACATGGCCCGCCACCCCCGGGAGGGGTGGCGGGGTCATCAACTGCGCTCAGCGGGCGTCGAGTTCGCCGGCGCGGACGGCGGTGACGAAGGACTGCCAGGCGGTGGCGGAGAAGACCAGGGCGGGGCCGGAGGGGTCCTTGGAGTCGCGGACTGGCATGACGCCGGGGAAGCCGTCGGCGACCTCGACGCATTGCCCGCCGTTTGCGCCACTGTACGAACTCTTCCGCCAGAAAGCCTCGGTCATGTCGACATCCACTCCAGGTCCCTCCTTGCCGCACGGATGAAAGCTCGCGATTCGGCCTGGCCATGGGCATCGATCGCGAGTCGATCGTAGCTTCTGGCCACTGCGGCAACCGACTTGGTATCGCGGTCGATGTAGCCACGCTGCTCAATCTCGCCGTAAGCGAGAACTTTACTGTTTGGCATGGTAAGGAGGGCCGTCATATGTGTGAACGGCCGGTCTTCGCCCAGGGAGAACGGCGCCACTTGGATGATCACGTCGCGACGATTGGTCAGTTGCTCAAGATGGAGTAGTTGTTCGATCATGACGTCGCGTCCGCCGATGATCCTCCGGAGGCAGCTCTCATCCAGCACCACCTGCAGGAGTGGGGGAGAAGGCCGGTCCAGGATCTTCTGGCGGTTCAGCCTGAACTCGATGCGCTCCTCGGCCAGTTTCTGGGTTGAAACGCCCTGCCTGACGAAGCCCATCTGGAGCGCGGTCATATACGCCCGGGTCTGCAGGAGCCCGTTGATGAAGTCGTTCTCGAAAATCCTGATCCGCTCGGCGAGGGCCTCGTAGCGCGCGTACTCCGGGAAGCCCTCCAGGATCGCCGCGTTCTTCAGCTGATACCACATCAGCAGCATCGTGCCGCCGGTGTCGAGTGCGATGTCCGCCAGCTCGGCGAGCCTGCGACTCGGTGGCCGGTGCGCAAGTTCGATGTAGGAGAGGTGCGACGGGGAGCACTCGAGCTGCGGCGCCAGCTCCTCCTGGCGGATCTCCTTGGCCTCGCGGAAGTTGCGAAGCTGGATTCCGAAGGGCGCCCAAGGGCTCGACTCCGGGTCAATCTTCTTCTTGTTCATGGCGGTTCCCAACTTCTGGCGAGCCCATAGGCAAGTCGCAGGCTGCTTCCGATCGTAGGCAACGTCACGCCACCATGTGCAACAGAACGTGAAACTCCCATCGCAGAGAGTTCCATTCCCATGACCCATGCCCAAGTCCCCCGCCTCCACGGCTACGGCGTCCGCTGGGACACCGAGGCCCGGTGCTACCGGGTCCGCAACGAGTGCACCGGCGCGTGGCTGTGCAAGCCGACCGGTGAGCGCAGCGGCTTCTCCTCCTTCACCGAGGCCTTCAGCGCCTGGCGCCTCTTCGAGGTCCACAAGCGGCCGGGGGAGCTTTGACCCTGTCCCGCGTGACCGCCGATCAGCGCCGGCAGGCCGCCGTCGTGCTGGACGACCTGACCACGGTCCTCGCCCTCGGCCGGGTCCACCTCCCCACGCTCGAAGTCGACTGGGACACCGGCCGTTCGACGTGCGAGTACCTGCTCCACCTCACCGCCCGCCCCTTCGACCTGCTGCGCATCGTCGACCTGCTTCGCAAGGGCCTGCGCTACGAGCGCCTCACCTATGACGACTGAGTTCCTCGCCCGTCTCCTGTGGTGGGCCTGCCTCGCTCTCCTTCTCTTCTGCACCCTCAGGAAGTGAACTCCCCATGCACGACCCCCGCTTGCTGGCCAAGCCCCCCGTCTGCCGGCTCGGCTGCCTCGTCCTCGTCCGCAACCAGGCCGGCGACGTCCTGCTCGTGGACCCCGACTACCTGGACGGGATGATCCTGCCGGGCGGCGCCGGCAAGGTGAACGAGCCCCCGCACCGTGCCGCCGCCCGCCACCTGCACGCCCAGACCGGCATCATCCTGCGCCTGACCCACGCCGTCGCCCTCGACTACGCGCCCTGCGACCGCTACCTGGAGCGCCTCAGCCTGGTCTTCGACGGCGGCACCGTGCGCGACGCCACCACCCCCGCCGTCCCCGCGCAGAAGCGCAGCCGACTGCTCGGCGCCCGCTTCGTCCCCGTGCGCGAACTCGCGCGGCACATGGCCCCTTCCCAGGCCGCCCGCACCGCCGAGGCCCTGACCGGTCGCGCCCTGCCCCTCCTCCTCCACGGCCAGCGCCCCGACTGAGCCAGGGGCGGCGAGGCCGCAGGCGGGCGGCCGGAGCCCCCGAGGCCCCGGCCGCCCGCCTGTCGGGGTGACGGGTCAGAGTACGGCGAGCCGGTCCACCAGGAGTTCCACCCTGGGTTCGGCTTCTTCCGGGGGTAGCCGTCCCGCCCGGGTGAGGGTGGCGAGTCCGTGCAGGGCGGCCCAGAACACCTCGGTGAACATTCCCGGGTGGACGCCGTCTCCGGCGACCTCGCTCAGGCTTTCCAGCAGGGCGGCGAAGGCGTCCTTCAGGGGTTCCGGGGTGGACTCCTGGGCGAAGGCCAGGCCGCCGTCGAGTTGGAAGAGGGCGTCGTAGACGGCGGGGTTGTGTGCGGCGAAGTCGAGGTAGGCGCGGGCGAGGGCGGTGACCCGTTCGCGGGGGCTGGTCGCGGCGGAGGTCGCGGCGCGTACCGCGGCGGCCATCTCGGTGGCGCCTTCGAGGGCGACGGCGCCGATGATCTCGCGTTTGCCGCGGAAGTGGCTGTAGAGGACGGGCTGGCTGTATTCGATGCGTTCGGCGAGCCGGCGGGTGGTGACGGCGTCCCAGCCCTGCTGCTCGGCGAGTTCGCGGGCGGTGGCGACGATGAGGCGTTCGCGTTCCGCCCGTTCGCGTTGCTTTCGTTCCTGTACCGACATGACCCGATCCTAGCACTGCTAGACAGTGGAGCGGCAGCAGTACTAGCATTGCCTCATCAGCTAGCGGCACTAGATGTCCGGAGGGGTCATCATGCTCAGCGCACTCGAGGTGTTCACGACCGTGGTCGTCGGGGTGATGGTGGGGGTGGAGTTCTCCGTCGCCTTCGTCATGAACCGGATCTTCGGCGCACTTCCCGAGGACAGCGGCCAGCTCGCCCGCGCCCACGGCGGCCGGATGCTCGGCGCGGTGATGCCGGTCTGGTACATCTCCTCGCTCGTCCTCGCCGGCATCTGGGCCGCCGCCGGATGGCACCACCACGGCACCGGTCTCGTTCTCACCGCCGCGGTGCTGCTGATCGTCAGCGTGATCATGTCCGTCCTGCTGCTCGTCCCGATCAACAACCGCAGCAAGACCTGGACCCCGGAGAACCGGCCCGCCGACTGGAAGGAGCAGAGCGACCGCTGGGACCGCTACCACTACGTCCGCGTCGCCGTCATCATCGCCGCCTTCGCCCTGCTGGTCACCGCCCTCGTCTGAGCCCGCGGCGCGGTTCCCGGCTCCGGCCGGGGCGAGGTCCCGCGCCACGAGCAGGCGCCCCGGTCGAGGCGCCTGCTCGTTCACTCGTTCGAGTGACAGTCATGCCAGTCGGCGAAGATCTGTAGCAGGCTCCTCCCTGGCTGACGCACCGTCAGCGAACCTCGTCCTGCGGAGAACGCTATGGCCTACCCGAAAGACTTCAAGTACACCGAGGAGCACGAGTGGGTGCAGACCACGGGCAAGAACAAGGCCCGGGTGGGCATCACCGACTACGCCCAGCGGCAGCTCGGTGACATCGTCTTCGTCGAACTGCCGAAGGTGGGTGCCACGTTCGAGGCCGGCCAGTCGTTCGGCTCCGTGGAGTCCGTCAAGTCGGTGAGCGAGCTCTACGTCCCGGTGTCCGGCAAGGTCGCGGCGGTCAACGAGGACCTGAACGATTCGCCCGAGGAGATCAACTCCGACGCGCACGGCGTCTGGATGATCGAGCTCGACCTGACCAAGCCCGCCGAACTGAACGGCCTGCTCACGGCGGCCACGTACGAGGCCTACCTCAAGGAGAGGTCGGAGTAGCCGGATCCCGCCGCCGCGCTGAACACCGGCTCGTGGCCGGTCAGTTCGCAGCTGGCCTCCCACAGCCAGGCCGCGGTGACGGGATCCGCCAGGTGCTCCCACAGGGGTTCGGGCCGGGGCTCGCCGCGCAGCCCGAACACCCGGGGGCTCCACAGCACCGGCCCGCCGCGCACGCCCGGGTCGAGCACGGCCCGCACGGCCGGCCACGCGGCGGCGTCCTTGCCCTGGACGACCAGGCCGAGCGGCAGATGGCCCAGCCGCTCGCCGGTGGTGCGGGCGTGCAGGGGCGGGCGCGCGGGGGTGAGGGCGTCGAGCGCGCCGCCGGGGTGCACCAGGACGCTCAGCGTCCGGCTTCCGGCGGCGCGCAGCCGGCGGTCGAGTTCGACGGCGAAGAGCATCTGGGCCAGCTTGGAACGCGCGTAGGCCCGCTTGGGCCGGTAGTCGCGGGCGCTCTGGAGGTCGGTGAAGTCCAGGCGTTCGGACTTGGCGGCGAAGCTGCCGGTGGTCACGATCCGGCTGCCGGGGGTGGCCGCGAGCAGCGGGGCCAGCCGGGCGGTCAGCGCGAAGTGGCCCAGGTGGTTGGTGGCGAACATCAGCTCGTGGCCGTCCGCGCTCCGGCGGCGCGGCGGGTCGTCCAGCGCGATGCCGGCGTTGTGGACGACCGCGTCCAGGCGCTCCAGGCCGATCGCCTCCGCGGACGCCTCCACCGAGGCGGGGTCGGCCAGGTCCAGCGGCAGGTGCCGCAGCCTGGCGCCGGGCACGCGGGCGCCGATCGAGGCCATCGCGGCCTCGGCCTTGCGGCGGTCGCGGCTGCCGAGGACGACGGTCGCCCCGGTGCCGGCGAGCTGCTCGGCGACGAAGTAGCCGATGCCCGCGTTGCCGCCGGTGACCAGGACGGCCTTCCCCTCGGCGCGGGGCAGCCGGTGGACGTCCCACGGCGGGCTCTGGGGTGCGGAGGAGGACATGGCGGGCTCCCGGGGGTTTGCGCGGTGACGGGCTGGAGGCGGGGTGTCGTTCAACGCCCCGCCTCCAGGGTTCCGCGGGCCGCTCACAGCCCACCGGCAGACCGCTGTCCCCGCTGTCAGCCGGCCGTCATCCGCGCTGCCCGGCGGGTGCTCAGTCGACGCAGAACTCGTTGCCCTCGATGTCCTGCATCGAGATGCACGAGTCATGGCCGTCGTACAGCACCTGCACCCGTACCGCGCCGAGCGCCTCCAGCCGGGTGGCCTCCGCCTCCAGGACGGCCAGGCGCTCCTCGCCCACCAGCCCGGTGCCGACCCGCACGTCGAGGTGCACCCGGTTCTTGGCGCTCTTGCCCTCGGGAACGCGCTGGAAGTACAGCCGCGGGCCCACCCCCGAGGGGTCGGTGCAGGCGAACCAGGAGTCCCGCTCCTCGGGAGCCTGGGAGGCCTGGTACTCGTCCCACGTGGCGAACCCCTTCGGCGGCGCCGGCACGACGTACCCCAGCACCTCGCACCAGAACCGGGCGACGCGCTCGGGCTGCGCGCAGTCGAAGGTGACTTGGAACTGCTTGATCGCTGCCATCCGGGCACCGTAGCAGGGCGCGGTCAGGCGCTCCCCGGAATTTCGGCGGCCACGATCCAGTCCGCGGAGGGCGTGGTGCCGCCGGGCTGGGCGCTGAGGCGGCCGTCCTGCATCTCCGTCAGGTAGAGGTCGTTGCCGTTGAGGTCCGACTCCGAGCGCACCCGGGAGCGGCCGCCGTCCGGGATGGTCCACGCCGACTCGGTGGTGCCGCACTGCCCGTAGCGGATGCTCCAGTTGTCGCCGATGGCCATACAGCCCCAGGTGCCCTTCTCCCGGTCGAACGCCGTCACGTTGGTCCACGCGCCCGCCGCCCGCAGCTCCCACCGCTGCTCGGGCACCTCCTCGCAGGGCTCCAGACGCACCTGGGCGGTGCCGAAGGCGTGGTGCAGGCACGTCCCGGTACGGGCGTTGCGCAGCGTGTACGCCGCCGGCTCCGCCGCTGCGCGGGGAGCGGGCAGGAACAGGAGCACGGCGGCGGCTGCGACCGCCGCGCGCCAGGAGCGAACGGGCATGGGGTGGCTTTCCGTTGCGGCCCGCCCGGCGCTGCGCCGGGCGGGCCTGCGGGGGAGGGGTGTGATCCGTTGGTGCAACGATCAACGATTCACGCGGAGCCGGGAAACGAGGCACCACGCCCCGACGCGCGAAAGCGCGGGAAGCCGGCCCGTCCGACTTCCCGCGCTCCGGCCTCCCGCGTGCGGGGATGCCGGGGCCTGCGGGGTGATGGTGGCCTTGCTCGGCGCGGTCGGGGTCGAGCGGGTCGTGGACCCCGGCGAGCCGTGGATGCCCGAGGCACCCGTCAGCCATGCGGACGCCCCCAGGGCCCGGACGGCGCTCAACTCCCGGCGTTCCGTCGCCGGTTCGGGGGATTGCCGTATCCGACGCGGCGCCGACACGATCCTCCGTACAGGCGCCGCCTCGGGGCGGTGCGCCCCGACAAGGGAGGTCGTTCCATGCGTCGTCGGATCTGTCGTCGGATCCTCGGAGTCGTCCTGCCGGTCGCCACCGGGATGCTCGCCCTCAGCGCCCCCGCCCAGGCCGCCACCGGCCTTCTGGTGGTGAACGGCGTGCCCCACGACAACCCGCAGCGCGGCTGCTACCCCGTCACCTCGCCGGTCTCCCTCCAGAACCACACCGGCTCCCCGGTCCTGGTGCACGCCGCGGCCAACTGCCAGGGCCCGGTCACGGCGGAGGTGGACCCGGGGCAGTCCGTCCGGACCTTCGGGGCGAGCTACTTCGTCTTCTGAACCCTGCGGATCGTTCCCGGTTCCGCTGTCGGTGAAGGCCCGCCCCGCCGGGCCCCACCGGCGCCTACAGTCCCTCGCATGACAACCGTCACCACCCGCACGGTCGAATACCCCGCCGACGGACTGACCATGGTCGGCCACCTCGCCCTCCCCGCCGGCACCGGCCCCCGCCCCGCCGTCCTGATCGGGCCCGAAGGCACCGGCCTCAACGACTTCCAGCGCCGCCGCGCCGACGCCCTCGCCGAACTCGGCTACGTCGCCCTGGCCTTCGACATCCACGGCGGCCACTGGTACACCGACCCCGAGCAGATGCTCGCCCGCTGCCTGCCGCTGCTCGCCGACCCCGCCCGGCTGCGCGAGATCGGCCACGCCGCCCTCGACGTGCTGCGCGCCGAAGCGCGTACCGACCCCGCACGGATCGCCGCCATCGGCTACGGCACCGGCGGCGCCGTCGTCCTCGAACTCGCCCGCGACGGCGTCGACCTGCGGGCCGTCGGCACCATCAACGCCCTCATGACCGGCCGCCCCGGCGAAGCCGCCAACATCCGCTGCCCGGTGTGGGCCGGCGTCGGCTCCGAGGACCCGATCCAGCCCGCCGCCCAACGCGAGGCCTTCACCGCCGAGATGCAGGCCGCCGGCGTCGACTGGCGCCTCGTCGTCTACGGCGGCGCCGAGCACGCCTTCCACCACCCGCCCGTCGACCAGGTCACCGTCCCCGGCGTCGCCCACCACCCGCTGCACGCCCGACGGGCCTGGCGCGACATCGTCGCCCTCCTGGACGAATGCCTGCCCGTGGCCTGACCGGCGCCCTGACCGCGCGGCCTCGTCAGCGGTACGGCCGCAGGTCGTCGCGAAACGCCGTGCCGGTGCTCCGTCTGCCGCGTGAGTTGGCGTGGCCGCTCACCGCCACGGACGTGCGCGGCGTCCTCGGCCCGGAGGAGGAGGGGGCCGTCGACAGCCCCGACTGCCCGGCCGGCGAGCGGGTTTCAGGCAGCCCCGGACCCGGTCCCGGGCGCGGCCGCCCGGCGCTGCGCCAGTACGGCGATCGCCTCCCGGCACCAGTCCCGGTTGCCGCGTTCGAAGGCCAGGCCGCGCAGGCAGGTCAGGTAGGGGCCGATCCGCTCGCCCTCGCGCAGGAACTCCGGCTCCTCGCGCCCGCCGCGCATGCCGTGCAGCATCCGTTCGAACAGGTCGATCTTCGCCTGGGCGAACTCGGCCCGCTCGGCGAGCTGTTCGGCGAGCACGCCGGGGTCGAGGTGGTCGGCGGCGCGGACCTTGACCATCAGGTCGTCGCGGACGAAGGAGGGCTTGGCGCAGGCGGCGGCGAAGGCGTCCAGCTCGGCGAGGCCGGCCGCGGTGACGGTGAACAGCCGCTTGGTGGGCCGGTTCTCCTGCACCACCTCGCGCCCGGCGACCAGCCCGTCGCGCTCCAGCCGGGTCAGCTCGGCGTAGAGCTGCTGCGGCTGGGCGTACCAGAAGTTGGCCACGCCCAGGTCGAAGGCCTTGGCCAGCTCGTAGCCGCTGGTCTCGCCGTCGAGCAGCGCGGCCAGCACGGCGTGTCGCAGGGCCATCGGGTCGGCCCTCCCTCCTGTTGCCGGACAGGCCTTCCATGGTAGTAGTCATGAAACTGACTAATCACATTCATGAGTATCCAAGGAGTGTGCCGGCTCATGACCACCACCACCGCGGAGCGCTTCCGCGCCGCCGTCGACGCCCGTGACCTCGCCGCGCTGGACGACCTGTTCACCGACGACATCCGCTTCTACAGCCCGGTCAAGTTCAGCCCCTTCGAGGGCAAGGCGATGGTGCTCGGCCTCTTCGGGGTGCTGCTGCGCACCTTCGAGGACTTCCGCTACGTCGGCGAGTACGACGGCACCGCGCAGACCAGCGCCGACGGCGGCGAGGCGCCGTCCGCCGTGCTGCTGTTCCGGGCGGTGGCGGGCGGCAAGGAGATCCACGGCATCGACCTGCTGCACTTCGACGAGCGGGGCCGGATCAAGGAGTTCACCGTGATGGTGCGCCCGCAGTCCGCCGTCCAGGCCCTCGGCGAGGCGGTCTTCGCCGGCCTGGCCGCCGCCGGCCTGGTCCCCGCCCCGCCGGCCGTCTGAGGCGTCAACTCCCTTTCAGTGCACGCCGGTTGCCGCTGGAATCGCCCGGGCCCCCTGCTCGTCCCAGCAGTGCCGCCACCGCCCCCACCCCCCAGTGCCCGGCCGCGCCCGGGCGGGTGGCGAGGTACCCGGCGGCGCGCCAGGGCCCCCAGCCGTGGGCTTCGGCCAGCCCGGCGCCCAGGGTGCGCAGGTAGGCGGCGGTGGGGGCGGTGACCTCGGCGCCGGCCAGGCCGGCGGGGGAGGTGAAGGTGAGCACCGGGCGCCCCCCGAGTGCTCCCACGCGCAGCAGGGTCTCGTAGCGGCCGGGGCCGGCCCGGTCGCGCCCGGTGGCCAGGACCCGGGTGAGGTCGAGGTCGGCGCCCGGGGGGCGGCGCATCTCCTGGGCGGCGATGTCGCTGAACTGGCCGGGTGTGAGCAGGTAGCCGCGGCAGGGCACCGGCCCGTGGCCGGCCGGGTCGTAGGAGGCCGTCC
This sequence comes from Kitasatospora sp. NPDC023176, assembly GCF_055560495.1. Taxonomy (NCBI): domain Bacteria; kingdom Bacillati; phylum Actinomycetota; class Actinomycetes; order Kitasatosporales; family Streptomycetaceae; genus Kitasatospora; species Kitasatospora sp. NPDC023176. The sequence continues at coordinate 106,441 of NZ_JBVHIP010000011.1, forward strand.
CGCCGCCCCAGGTGGGGGAGTTTCCGGCGAAGTAGAGGGTGCCGGGCAGGGTGAGGGCCGCGGTCAGCCGGGGCGGGCGGCGGTCGCGGCAGCCCGGGCAGCGCAGGGCCGCGCCGCCCGGACGGCCGCCGTACAGGTAGCAGGCGAAGCGGGCGGCGTGCAGGTTGGACCCGTACGCCGCGTACCAGAGGAGTGAATCCCCGCCGTCCGGCCCGGGACCATCCGATCCGGGACCATCCGGTCCGGGGCCCTCCGCCGCGGCCCACACCGTCTTCACAGGAAACGTCCGTTTGACGGACGCCGGCTGGAGAGTCTCACACAAACCCGAGGCTGACGTGGACAGGATGAACATCCGACCAAAACCCCCCGATTCGGTAGCCAACCCCTCACTACCGGTACCGTTCCGGACGCCATGGTGTTCATCGCTCTTCCCTCCGCCGTCATGCCCCTCCGGTTTTCGCCGATTAGCCTTCACCAGTGAAAATGCACGAAATACCCGAATCGACATTCGAATCGCATCACCATTAGGCCGTTTGGCATCGATGATGAGAATTCTCTTTGACCGCACCTTCGCTGCATCCAGCGGACGCCCAGCGGAGTCATGGTGAGTGGGCGCGTCCCCTCACCTGACAACGGCGTCACCGCACGTAGCGCGTGACACGCGCCTCCCCGAACAAACGGAGCCAAGGAACCCATCCCCATGGACGCACGCCACGACACGGCTGGCCCAGGCACGCTGCACCGACCCAACCCGGGGCAGGCCGCGGGCTGGCCGGTGGCCCAGCCCGCCCACCCGCGAAGCCTCCTCGACGTCATCGCCGCCACGGCCGACGCGCACCCGCACGCGCCCGCGCTGGACACCGGCGACACCGTCCTCGACTACAGAACCCTGCTGCAGGAGGTCGACGCCCTCGCCGGCGTGCTGGCCGGCCACGGCATCGGCACCGGCGACCGGGTCGGCGTACGCATCCCCTCCGGCACCGCCGACCTGTACGTCGCCATCCTCGCCGCGCTGCGCTGCGGCGCCGCCTACGTGCCCGTGGACGCCGACGACCCCGACGAGCGCGCCGAGATGATCTGGCAGGACGCCCAGGTCTGCGCGATCCTCGGCGCCGGCCACCGGCTGGCCGCCGGCCCCGCCGCCCGCCCCTCGGGCCGCCCGGCCTGGCCCACCCCCGACGACGACGCCTGGATCATCTTCACCTCCGGCACCACCGGCCGCCCCAAGGGCGTGGCCGTCACCCACCGCAGCGCCGCCGCCTTCGTCGACGCCGAGGCCCGCATCTTCCTGCGCCCCCGCCCGCTGGGCCCCGGCGACCGCGTCCTGGCGGGCCTGTCAGTGGCCTTCGACGCCTCCTGCGAGGAGATGTGGCTGGCCTGGCGCCACGGCGCCTGCCTCGTCCCCGCCCCCCGCTCCCTGGTCAAGGCCGGCACCGACCTCGGCCCCTGGCTCGTGAGCCGCCGCATCACCGCGATCTCCACCGTCCCCACCCTGCTCGCCCTGTGGCCCCAGGAGTGCCTGGACCAGGTGCGCCTGATCATCGTCGGCGGCGAGGCCTGCCCGGCCGAACTCGTCGAGCGCCTGGCCGTACCCGGCCGCGAGTTCTGGAACACCTACGGCCCCACCGAGACCACCGTGGTCGCCACCGCCGCCCGGATGCTGCCCGGCCAGCCGGTGCGCATCGGCGCCCCGCTGGACGGCTGGGAGATCGCCGTCGTCGACCAGGCCGGCCACCCCGTGCCCTGGTACGAGAGCGGCGAACTGCTGATCAGCGGCATCGGCACCGCCCGCTACCTCGACCCCGCCAAGGACGCCGAGAAGTACAGCCCCCACCCGGCGATCGCCTCCCCCCGCGTCTACCGCAGCGGCGACCTGGTCCGCAACGACCCCGAGGGCCTGATCTTCCTCGGCCGCGCCGACGACCAGATCAAACTCGGCGGCCGCCGCATCGAACTCGGCGAGATCGACGCCGCCCTCCAGGCCCTGCCCGGCATCCGCGCCGCCGCGGCCGCCGTCCGCAAGACCCCGGCCGGCGCCGACCTGCTGGTCGGCTACCTCGTCACCCAGCCCGGCACCGGCTGCGACCTCGCCACCGCCCGCCAGCAACTGCTGGAGCGCCTGCCCGCCCCGCTGGTGCCCGTCCTCGCCCTCGTCGACTCCCTGCCCACCAAGACCTCCGGCAAGGTCGACCGCAACGCCCTGCCCTGGCCGCTGGCCACCACCGGCGGCTCCGACCGCCCCACCGAGACCCTGGACGGCACCGCCGGCTGGCTCGCCGGCCAGTGGGAAAGCCTGCTCGGCATGGCCCCCGGCCGCAGCGACGACTTCTTCGCCCTCGGCGGCTCCAGCCTCACCGCCGCCCGCCTGGTCTCCGAACTGCGCACCCGCCACGCCGGCGTCTCCGTCGCCGACCTCTACGCCCACCCGGTGCTCGGCGACCTCGCCGGCTACCTCGACTCCCTCGCCCCGGCCCCCCAGGCCGCGGCGGCCGCGGCAGGGCCGGAAGCCGCCGCGACCGCCACGCCCGCACGGCCGGTGCGCCCCACCCCGCGCAGCGCCGGGTTCTGGCAGACCCTCATGCTGCTCGGCATGTTCGGCCTCTCCGGCCTGCGCTGGGTGATCGTCCTGATCGCCATCGACAACCTCATGGGCAGCAACACCCCCTGGGCCCCGCACAGCCCCTGGTGGCCCGTGGCCGCCGGCGTCGTCCTCTTCTACAGCGCCCCCGGCCGCACCCTGCTCGCCGCCGCCGGCGCCCGCCTGATCACCGCCGGCCTCAGACCCGGCAGCCACCCCCGCGGCGGCCAGGTCCACCTGCGGCTGTGGGCCGCCGAGCGCTACACCGCCATGTTCGGCACCGGCAACCTCTCCGGCACCCCCTGGGCCCCCCGCTACGCCCGGATGCTCGGCTGCCGCGTCGGCCGGGACGTCCAGCTGCACACCGCGCCCCCCGTCACCGGCCTGGCCCGGATCGGCAACGGCGCCAGCCTCGAACCCGAGGCCGACATCGTCGGCTGGTGGCTCGACGGCGACACCCTCCAGCTCGGCCACATCGACATCGGCGAAGGCGCCAGCATCGGCCACCGCGCCACCCTGATGCCCGGCGCCCGCGTCGGCGCCGGCGCCGAGATCGCCCCCGGCTCCTGCGTCACCGGCACCGTCCCGCCCGGCGAGCACTGGCACGGCTCCCCGGCCCGCCCCTCCACCGAGGCCCGCACCCCCTGGCCGGCCGGCCCCGCCAAGGCCTCACGGGCCTGGAACCCCGCCTACGGCCTCGCCTTCGCGCTCTTCGGCCTCGTCCCGGTCATCGCCGCCCTGCCCGCGCTGTTCACCGTCTACCCGATGGTCGACAACGACCGCACCCTGGCCGCGATGCTGCTCCAGCTGGTGCCGATGACCGTGCCGCTGGCCATCCTGACCGTCTTCTGCCACGCCGCGCTGATAGCCCTGCTGATCCGGCTCTTCTCGCTCCCGCTGCGCCCGGGCTTCCACCCGGCCACCGGCCGGGTCGCGTTCTGCGCCTGGGGTGTGTCCCACCTCAGCGACAGCGCCCGGCGCACCCTGTTCCCCTTCTACGCCAGCCTCTTCACCCCGGTGTGGCTGCGCCTGCTCGGCGCGAAGATCGGCAGCCGGGTGGAGGCCTCCACCGTGCTGGCCCTGCCCGGCCTGATGCGGGTCGACGACGGCGCCTTCCTCGCCGACGACACCCTCGTCGCCCCCTACGAGCTGCGCGCCGGCTGGCTGCACCTGGGCCGCGCCCACGTCGGGCGCCGCTCCTTCGTCGGCAACTCCGGCATCGTCGGCCCCGGCCGCTCGCTGCCCGACAACTCCCTGGTCGGCGTCCTCTCCGACACCCCCGCCCAGGCCCCCGAGGGCTCCTCCTGGCTGGGCCGGCCCGCCTTCGCCCTGCCGCGGGTGGCCGACACCGGCGGCGAGGCCCGCACCTACGACCCGCCCAAGCGCCTGATGTGGGCACGCGCCGGCGTCGAGGTCTGCCGGCTGCTGCCCGTCGTCATCGCCGCCGTCATGGCCGACCTGGTCTTCGCCGCCCTGCAGGCCGTCCGGGACGACTACGGGCTGGGCGCCGCCTTCGGGACGGCCGGCCCGGTGCTGATCGCCGCCGCCGTGGTGGCCTGCGCGATCACCACCCTCGCCAAGTGGCTGCTGGTCGGGCGCTTCCGGGTCTCCGAGCACCCGCTGTGGTCCTCCTTCGTCTGGCGCAACGAGCTCTACGACACCTTCGTCGAGGAACTCGCCATGCCCTTCGGCGGCGGCGCCATGACCGGCACCCCCTACCTGAACCTGTGGCTGCGCAGCCTCGGCGCCAGGATCGGGCGCGGCGTGTGGTGCGAGACCCACTGGCTGCCCGAGAGCGACCTGGTCACCGTCGAGGCGGGCGCCAGCGTCAACCGCGGCACCGTGCTGCAGACCCACCTGTTCCACGACCGGGTGATGCGGCTGGGCCCCGTCCACCTGGGCGCCGGCTCCACCACCGGGCCGCACTCGATCGTGCTGCTCAACTCCTCCCTCGGCGACGCCGCCACGGTCGGCCCGGCCTCCCTGGTGATGCGCGGCGAGAACGTCCCCGGCGCCACCCGCTGGCTCGGCAACCCCGTCGCCGCCTGGAACGCCGACGCCACCCCGCCGGCCGGGCGCCGCGCGGCCCGGGGACGACGGCGGGCCGCCGTGAGGTAGCTCACATCTTTCGAGCGATGAGGAAGCGGTGCGGTCACGGTCCTACCCGTGAACGCACCGCTTCTGCTTTGCCCGCACTTGGGAGGACACCGGACATGACCACGGCAAATGTGAAGGCCACCGAGAAGGCCGCCACCGCGCAGACCACCGCGCAGACCACCGGGAAGGCCACCGCCGCGCAGACCACCGGCGCGGCCGTGAAGGGCCCCGCGAGCTACTTCCCGTCCATCGAGAAGAAGTACGGCCGCCCGATCGCGCACTGGAAGGACCTCGTCCGCGCCTCCCCGCTCACCCGGCACATGGAACTCGTCGCCTGGCTCAAGACCGAGCACGGCCTGGGCCACGGCCACGCCAACGCCCTGGTCGCCCACACCCTCGCCGAGAAGGCCTGACACCGCCCCCGCAGGCCCGGCACCGTGGTGGAGCCTGCCCCGTCCCGGGGATCCGGCGACAGTGGATCCGGTGACAAGGGCCGGGGCCGCCAACGGCACGATCGGGATGGAGGCGGCCCCGGCCCCGGTCCGTTCCGTACGGGCGGGGCATCGACCGCGGAAGCCCGTACGGCTGCGGTCGGCCCCATTCCACGACTTCAACAGGACTTGAAGTCAAGCCCGAAAGGCCCCCGACCGGAAAAGCCCCGCCCGGAAGGCGCCCGACCGGGAAGGCCCCGACAGGAAAGCGGACACCCGCGCGGGGTAGCCTCGCTCCCGGCGGGGGCCGACAGGCGGAACGGACAAGGGGCGGACGGATGACGCAGCAGCAGCGCGGCTACTGGCGGGACTCGGACGGCTCGCCCGTCGCCATCAGCCAGGCGCACATCGTGTGGACCAGGGCGGCCTACCCCGCCCTGGTGGACGTGGCCCACCGCTACCACGCGGTGATCACCTACGCCGAGCTGGCCGAGGCCGTCCAGCAGGCCTCCGGGGTGCGCACCAGCGTCAACCAGCGGCACTGGATCGGCAAGGTGCTCGCCCTGGTGGTGCGCGAGGCCCACCGGCGCGGCGACCCGCCGCTGACCGCCCTGGTCGTGAACGCCACCGACGGCATGGTCGGCGCCGGCTACCAGGACGTCCTCGCAGTGGCCGGACAGCCGCCGATCCTCGACGAGATGGACCGCGAGCAGCACGCCGCCGCCGCCCGGCTGGCCTGCTACCGGCACTTCGGCGCCGACCTGCCCGCCGACGGCGGCATCCCGGCGCTGGCCCCGCGGCTGAAGACCGCGGTCACCCGCAAGAAGGCCGCCACCACCACCGCCGGCCCCGCCGCCACCACCGCGCCCGCCCCCCGCCCGCCGGCGATCTGTCCGAACTGCTTCCTGGAACTGCCCGCGACCCGGGTGTGCGACTCCTGCGGGGCCACCGTCGCGCCGTGAGCGCGCCGCCCGGCCACCGGCCCCGCCCGCGGGGCGCTCAGACCGCGGCCGGCAGCCTGCCGGGCATCTGCCAGCCCTCGGCCAGCCGTGAAGGGGTCAGCCGCCGGCCCTCGCCGAAGAACTCGCAGAACTTCATGATCAGCGGGTCCCAGCCGACCGGGTCCACGTAGTGGTCGGTGCCCGGCACCAGCAGCCGCTCGTCCACATGGGCACGCACCACGCTCACCTCGAAGGCGGTGCACCCCTCGTTGCCCGCCAGCGGCCTCGCCTCCTCCAGCCGGCACTCCAGCTGCACCGGGCACTCCGCCGCCCGCGGCGCCCGCACCAGCTCCCCGGGCAGCTCCGTCATCCCGGCGGCGCCGAACTTGTCCCGCTCGTGGCGGTAGCCCTGCGCACGCCGGTAGTCGGAGATCTTCGGGTTGGCGGTCAGCATCGCCAGCGCGTCGACCGCGTCGACCTGCGCCGCACTGGGCAGGTTGAGCACGCACTCGCCCTCGCGCCGCAGGTTGATCGCCGTCTGCGAGGTGTTGCCCAGGCCCAGCACACACGTCTGGCCCAGCCACCAGGCCGAGGACATCGGCATCAGGTTGGCGCCGCCGTCCTCGTTGCGCGAGCCGATCAGCACCACGGGGGTGCCGAAGTACAGGACCTTGAGATCAGTGACCTTGTGCACGGGAAGAGCCGTCCTCGAATCGGGTGAGTCGGTGGCCCGGACCGGATGATCCGTGACCGGCCACCGACTCTGCCCCCGCCCGCACCCCCGCGCTGGCGGGGATCGGACATGACGTTCCCGTACCCCCGCGGGGTCAGCCCAGGCCGCGGACGGAGACCGTACGGGCCTGGCCGTCGGTCAGCCGGTACGACAGGCCCACCACCGCGGCCCGCCCCTCGGCGACCCGGGCGGCCAGCAGCTGGGAACGCTCCAGCAGCAGGTCCACGGTCTGGCGGATGTGCTCGTCCACGATCGCGTCCGGGTCCTCGATGCCCGCCGCCTTCGCCGACAGCACGCTCGGCGTCACCCGCTCCACCACGTCCCGCACGAACCCGCCCGGCAGCTTCCCCTGCTCCAGGGAGTCCAGGGCCGCCGCCACCGCACCACAGGAGTCGTGCCCCAGCACCACCACCAGCGGACAGTCCAGCACCGCCACCCCGTACTCGACACTGCCCAGCGCCTCCGCACCGGTCACATGACCGGCGGTGCGCACCACGAAAAGGTCACCCAGGCCCCGGTCGAAGATGATCTCGGCGGCCAGCCGGGAATCCGAACAGCCGAACAGCACCGCGAAGGGCTTCTGCGCCGGCGCCAGCGCGGCCCGCCGCCCGGCGTCCTGGTTGGGGTGCTCGGGACTGCCCTCGACGAAACGGGCATTGCCGTCCAACAGCACCCGCAGGGCCTCGGCGGGGTCGGATATCGGGCCGGATATCGGAGAGGAAATCATGCGGTCACCCTAGATCGCCGCTGCTGGGAGCCGCAGCCGGGGGCCGGGGCAGGCCCGGTTGTCCGAGCCGCTCGGTACCGTTGCCGGTATGCCCACCCGAGTGCCCCTCGCCGACCTCGTCCGGCTGCGCCAGGCCCGCGACCGGATGGACCGCGAGTACGACCAGCCCCTGGACGTCCCCGCGCTCGCCGCCACCGCGCTGATGTCCCCCGGCCACTTCTCCCGCAGCTTCCGCACCGCCTACGGCGAGACCCCGTACAGCTACCTCATGACCCGCCGCATCGAACGCGCCAAGGCCCTGCTGCGCCGCGGGGACCTCAACGTCACCGAGGTGTGCATGGCCGTGGGCTGTACCTCGCTGGGCTCCTTCAGCACCCGCTTCACCGAACTCGTCGGCGAGAGCCCCAGCGCCTACCGGGCCCGCGACCACGCCGACGGCGAGCCGATCCCCGCCTGCGTCGCCAAGATCCGCACCCGCCCGGTCCGGCGCACCTGAACGCCCCCGTGGACGCCCCCGTGGACGCCCCCGGGAGCGCTCACGTCAGGCGAAGGGCCGGGCACCTCCCGTAGTTTGACGGTCATGAACATCGAACTCGCCCAGTGCTTCATCGCCGTCGACGACCACGACAAGGCGCTCGCCTTCTACCGCGACGTACTCGGCTTCGAGGTCCGCAACGACGTCGGCTTCGAGGGGATGCGGTGGGTCACCGTCGGCTCGCCCGACCAGCCCGGGGTGGAGATCGTCCTGGAACCCCCGCTCGCCGACCCGCACGCCTCCGAGGACGACCGCCAGGCCGCCGCCGAACTCCTGGCCAAGGGCCTGCTGCGCGGCGTCATCTTCCGCACCGACGACTGCGACGCCACCTTCGAACGCATCCGCGCCGCCGGCGCCGAAGTCCTCCAGGAACCGATGGACCAGCCCTACGGCGTCCGCGACTGCGCCTTCCGCGACCCGGCCGGCAACATGCTCCGCTTCAACCAGCCCCGCACCAAGTAGCGCCCGGGCCCTGGCCCGTGACCGCCCCGGCCCGTGACCGCCCCGGCCCCCGTACGGCCGGGGCGGGGGTCAGGTTCGGTGCGGTTCGCGGCCCAGGCGGTGGAAGACCAGGCAGGCCTGCACTCCCTGGGCGAGGGCGATGGTGGGGAGCAGGGACCAGGGGAGGAGGCCGGCCAGGGCCGGCGGGGGGAGGGTGAGGGCGGCGACGGCCAGGACGGGGAGGGTGCTCAGCAGGCTGATGCGCAGGCGGGTGTGGCGGGGGATCATGACGCCGCCTCGCGGGCGTGGTCGAGGAAGGTGCGCAGGTCGGCCCAGGCGTCGGCGGGGGCGGCGGGGTCGCCGGAGAGGGCGGCCGGGTCCTCGCGCCAGGCGGTGCGCACGGCGGCGGACAGCGTGGTGTCGCCGCCGCTGAAGAGGCGGGAGAGCTCGTCCAGGCGCTGGACGACGCGGCGCACCCGGGGGTCGGCGGGGTCGGCGCCCGCGACGCGCAGGGCTTCGGCGCGCCGGTAGAGCTGGGGCCATTCGACCTCCAGCAGGTAGTGGGCGGCGGGGCCGAGGGCGGCGGCGTGGTCGGCGAGGGCGTGCAGCTGGTCGTCGTCGAGGTGGCGGCGCAGGGCCTCCTCGGCGGCCGGGCCGGTGGCGCCGACGGCCTGGACCAGGCGCAGCAGGTCGGCGGTGCCGGGCTCGCGTTCGGCGTCGAGTTCGGTGTGCAGGTGGGTCAGGCGGTCGTGCAGGGTGTGCAGGGCGGCGAGGGAGGCCTCGGTGGCGGCCAGGTGCTCGCGCACCAGGCGCCGGGGGCCGACGCCGGCGTCCAGGCAGGTCGCGATGGTCTCCAGGCCCAGGCCCAGGCGGCGCAGGGCGAGGATCTGGTAGAGGCGTACGACGTCCGGCTCGGTGTAGGCGCGGTGGCCGGAGGCGGTGCGCCGGGAGGGGCTGAGCAGGCCGATCCGGTCCCAGTGGTGGAGGGTGCGTACGGTCAGTCCGCTCGCCTCGGTGAGCGGGCCGACCTTCCAGGTCTGTTCGGTGGAGGGCATGGCACGAGCATTCCTCCTGACGCCGCGTGAGGTGCAAGCCCGGTGCAAGCCCGGTGCGGGCCTCGGTGCGGGTCTCGGTGCGGGTCTCGGTGCGGGCCGGGCTTCAGGCGTGGGCGGGCAGCGGGTAGTCGGGCAGGGCGATGGCGCCCGCCTTGGCGAACTGGGCGGCCAGGATGGGGCGCAGCGGCCAGCGGCCCATCCAGCGCATGGAGGCGGCGCGCAGGCGGATCATCAGGGCGCTGTCGGGGGCGTAGCCGTTGACGCCGCCGGGCGGCAGTTCCTGGGCGCGGGTCACGTAGGGGCGCATCAGCTCCTCGTAGCGGGCGTAGGCGGTGCGGAAGTCGCCTGCGGCGGAGGCGAGTTCGCCGGCCAGCAGGTAGGCGCCGACCAGGGCGAGGCTGGTGCCCAGGCCGGTGATCGGGCTGGGGCTGTAGCCGGCGTCGCCGAGCAGGGCGACGCGGCCGCGGCTGTAGCGTTCGAGGTGGATCTGGCCGAAGGAGTCGAAGGCGAAGTCGTCGGCGGTGGCCATGGCGGTGAGCAGCCGGTCGACTTCCCAGCCGGTGCCGGCGAAGCGCGCGGCGAGCAGGCGGCGCTGGGCGGTGTCGTCGCGGCGGTCGAGGTCGAGCGGGCCGGAGCGGAAGCCGAGGGAGGCCTTGACCTCGCCGGGCAGCCGGCCGGGCCGGGCGGCGGCGACCAGTCCGCCGGGGGCGTTGTACATCAGGAACCAGCTGTCCAGGTCACGGGCGAGCGCCGGGTCGTGGACGGTGAACCAGGAGTGGTAGCCGCCGAGCGGGCGGTAGTGGTCCCGCTCGGGGCCGAAGGCCAGCCGGCGCACCATGGAGTGCAGCCCGTCGGCGCCGATGACCAGGGCGAAGCGGCGGGCGGGGGAGCGCTCGAACCGGACGGTGACGCCGGCGGTGTCCTGGTCGAGGGCGGTGACGGTGTCGTCCCAGAGGTACTCGACGCCGTCGGTGGCCTCCCGGAGCAGGTCGGCGAGGTCGCCGCGCAGGATCTCCAGCTCGGAGACGATGCCCTCGCCCTCGAACAGTTCGACGGGCACCCGGGCGGTGTGCCGGCCGCGGGTGTCGACCAGGGCGATGCCGCGCTGCTCCACGCACAGGGTGCGGGCCCGTTCCATCAGGCCCATCCGTTCGATGACGGTGCGTCCGGCGCCGCGCAGGTCGACGGCCTGTCCGCCGGGGCGCGGGGCGGGGGCGCGTTCGACGACGGTGGGGTTGAAGCCGTGGCGGCGCAGCCAGTAGGCGAGGGCGGGGCCGGCGATGCCGGCGCCGGAGATGAGGATGTCGGTGTTCTCCATGCCCGTACCGTACGCCGTACGCTTCGGGCTCAACAAGCCTTAATCTGCGGTTATTTGGGATTGACGCACTAGTGCACTAGGGCACTTCGGGGGAGGCCGGGGCCGCTGCGGGGGGTTTGCGCAGGCGGGCGGCGCCCCAGGTGCACTAGTTCGGCCGGGGGTGGTGCTCTCAGGACGGGGGCGGCGGCTCGGGCAGCCCCGGCACCGGGGCGTCAGGGCCTCGGGGCGGTGCCCGTCGGGGCGGGGTTCGTCGGCGAGGTGCCCGTCGGCGAGGTGCCCGTCGGCGAGGTGCCCATCAGGGTGTGCAGCAGGTCCTCGCCCAGGCCCAGGCCGGTCTGCGACTCGTCCGGCAGGTCGTAGTCGAGGTACCAGTCCGACGGCGCCTCCGGGTGCGGGCCGCTGACCGCCACCCGCCCCGCGCCGTAGGGGGCGACCACGGCCGCCGCCCGGTCGTTGGTGTAACGGGCCAGCACGTCCGCGTCCGGGCCGCTCACGTCGAAGTACGGGCCGTCCTGGAAGTACATCCGCTGCGGGTGCCCGCGCCAGGAGACGTCGACCAGGTGGTCCTGCTCGTCGGTGACGGTCGCGCCCCGGGAGCTGATGTACTGCCCCGAGTCGCCCGGCAGGAGGCCGTAGCCGGGGTCGTGGCCCGCCAGGTAGCCGCCCATGCACAGCCCCAGGAAGTGCCCGCCGCCGCGCACGTACGCGCGCACCAGCTCCGGCGAGAAACCCGGGTCGCGCTGCATCAGGCGCCACGCGGTCGACACCTCCTGCCCGTTGGTGCCCCCCGGCTGCACGTACAGCGCGACGCCGGACAGCGCGTCCGGGCCGAAGCGGTCCTGCTCCTCGGGCCCGATGTAGCGCACCGCGAAGCCGTCCTGCTCCAGCATGTCGTGCGCCGCCTCCGGGCAGCCCTGGCAGGCCGCCGGGCCCCGGTAGACCAGGGCCAGCGGACGGCCGTCCGGATCCGGCGCCGCCTGGCCCGCCCGGCCCGTCCGCCCGGCTGCGGCCGCGGTGTCCGCGCTCGCACCGCTGCCGGGCGCCCCACACGCCGAGGCTGTCAGCACCACCGCCGCCAGTGCCAGCGCCGCCGCGCCCCGTCCAGCCCTCATGACCTGCACTTCCGCCGCCCTCCAGGGCTTCGCGCCGACCCCCGTACGCCGCCACGACGCTACGTCCCACCTGCCCCGACTCGCACACCAGATCCCCTGATCGGGTGAATATACGGAGAGTAGTTGACGCCCGGGGGCCCTCGGACGGCCGGAGCCGCCGCCGCTTCGACCTGGAGGGCCGCCGCCCGGGCCGGCGGGAACCGCCGCAGCCGCACCAGCGCCAGCACCAGCAGCAGGGCCAGCGCCCCCGCCGCGCAGGCCAGCGCGAACGCCGCCGGGTACCCGTGAGCGCCGACCAGCGGCCCCGCACCCGTCACCCGCCAGACCCTGCCCCGCGATCAGCCCACTGCCCAGCAGCGTCATCGCCTCGCCCATCCGCCCCGGCGCCGCGACCCGCTCGGCCAGGCCGAACACCGCGATCAGCGTCGGGGCCACCGCCAGGCCGATCGCCCCCACCGACCACGCCGCACCCGCCACCCCGCCCACCGGCAGCAGCGTCAGCAGCAACAGCGCCTGCACCGCCACGGCCGCGCGCAGCCGTACCGTCAGGTCGAACCGCCCGGAGAAGGACGCCAGCAGGAACCCGGCCGCCGCGCTGCTCACCCCCATCGCCGCCCACACCAGGCCGCCGACGCCCGCGTCACCCCGGGCCAGGTACTGCACGCCGGTGTTGGTGGCGCCGAACACCACGCCCTGCAGCACCGTCACGGCGAGCAGCACCAGCAGCGGCCCGCGGCGCAGCCGCCCCGCCTCCACCGTGCGCGGCACCGCCGCCGGAGCCGTCGGGTGCAGCGCGAACAGCACCCCGAAGACCGCCGTCAGCGCCGCCGCGCAGACCAGCTCCGCCGCCGGGTGCACCGCCCAGGCCAGGACCCCGACCAGCGCGGGGCCCACCACGAAGCTCGTCTCGTCCACCACGGTGTCGAACGACAGCGCGGAGCCGACCAGTTCGGCGCCGTCACGGCGCCCGCTCGCCAGCGCGATCCAGCGGGTCCGGGACAGCGGCCCGATCTGCGGCACCGTGAAACCGGTCAGCACCGCGCAGCCGGCCTGCACCGGCACCGGCAGGGCGGCGGCCACGGCCACCACCAGGGCGGCGGTCATCAGCGCGTTGGCCACCGAGGCGGCCAGGATCACCGGACGGTGGCCGCGCCGGTCGGCCAGCCGGCCCAGCAGCGGCCCGCCCACCGCCTGGCCGGTCCACAGCACGCCCGCCACCACGCCGGCGCGGCCGACCCCGCCGAGCGCGGTGACCATCAGCAGCGTCCCGGTCGGGCACAGCGCGGCGGGCAGCCGGGCGAGGAAGGAGACGACCGGCAGGCGCGGCCCGGCCGGCCGGACGACGCCGTGCACGGCGCTGCGAGCGGACAAGGGGGCGCCCTTCGTCGGTGATCGGCATCGGTGATCGGTGATCGGTGGCCCGGGAGTGCCCCCACGACACAGCCAGGTGCCCGGGCCCGGCCATCGGCGCCGTCTACCAAGCTGCCCGCCGCGCTCCCGGCCGGGCGCTGGACGTTCCTCCCAGGGCGCAGGCATGAGGCGCGTCCGACGGATGACCCGGTCGACGAGTGCCGCGTCCGCCCACTCGCCTCGCCTCGCCCCGACCGGACACGGGATCAATGATCGGACGCGCCTTGGCCGCCGCAGGTCAGATCCTTCGCGGGCAGCCGGCCCGTGGTCAGGTAGCGGTCGACGCTGCCGTCCGCGCAGGGCGGGCCGGCCACCACCACGCCGTGGCCCTCACCGCCGGCCACCGTGACCATCCGCCACCGTGCAGGGCCCGTCAGCTGAACCGGCCCTGGCGCCCGTTTCGGACCGGACCAGCCACGGCTTTCCGAGCGAGCGGTCGCGGAGCAGAGCCCGGCCGGCCGCCTACAGCCCGGGCCCGGCCGGCCTCTGCCCGGGCCACGCGGCGGTGCTGTGGCGGGTGATCGGGTAGCCGATCTCGTACTCGTCGGCCCGCATGCGGGTGTCGTTGACCTCCACGACTGTGCCGTCCGGGCCGGTGCTGGTGCGGATGATGCGCAGCAGCGGGGTGCCCTTGGGGGCTTGGAGGTCGGCGGCTTCGGCGGGGGTGGGCATGCGGGAGGTGATGGTCTCGTGCCAGGCCAGCGGGCCGTGGCCGAGGTCGCGTTCCAGACGGTCGTAGATGCCGCCGGGGCCGGTGTCGGCTTCGGCGAGGCGGGTGCCGCGAGCGATGGCGGCCGGCAGGTAGCTGGTGGCCAGCTGGGTGGGCTTGCGGGTGTCGGGGTCGCCCATGAGGCGGTCGCGCAGGAGGACGTCGCCTGTGGGTTCGACGCGCAGGAGGGAGGCGATGTCGTGCGGTGCGGGCGCCCAGGTGATGGTTGGCTTGCGCAGGGCGACCCAGGGCTGGGCGGTGGGGTCGAAGTAGTAGCCGCGGTCGTCCCGGAGCACCTGGCGGACGCGGGAGAGCTTCTGGCGCTGGGGCAGGGCGCGCACGATCGTGCCGCGGCGGCGGACGACTTCGACCAGGCCTTCGGCTTCGAGGAGGGCGATGGCCTGGCGGGCGGTCTGCTTGGAGATGCCGTACTGGGTGGCGAGGCTGGTGATCCTCGGCAGCACCGTGCCGGCCGGGTGGCGGCCGTCGAGGATGGCGGCGCGCAGGTCGTCGGCGAGCTGGCGGTAGTGGGCGGGCGGCTTCTCCATGGTGCTCTTTTCCGGTCGGTGGTTCCGATGGCGTGGGCGCTCTTCGTATTAGTCCTAGCCGTATTGACAGGGGTTTGAACCAGCCCGATATTAGAGCTAGGACTAACTGTGTGTTAGGTATTCGACACGGTAGGTCCGATCGCCCGGCGTGCAGCTCATCACCGCCGGGGCACCATCCGAACGTCCTCACACGGCCCTGGAGGCCAGATCGTGACGACCCATCACCTGCTCCGCCGTGACACCGCCGACCCGCACGATGCCGTGGTCACCCTGGGTCCGGAGGGCACCGACGCTCACCACGAGGCCCGCCGCCACTTCGCGAAGGTCCTGCTCACCGACACCTTCGAACTCGCCGTTCGCGAAGCCCTCTCCCGCGACTGCCACGCCCTGGTGGCCGCCGGGTTCGTCGAGCGCCACCGCCCCGGCGGCGAGGTGTCCGACCTCTGGGTCGACATCCACTTCCGCCACCTGGGCCAGGTCGAGTTGGCGGCCGTCTGGGAGGCGCCGACCAAGCCGATGTGCCTGGCCGCCCCGCCCGGAATCCACACCCCGCGCACCGTCGCGCTCCACCCCGCCACCGGAGCCTTCGCCGAGCGCTACGCCCCGGCCGCCGGCCGCCGCTACGTCGACGCCAAACCCCTGGCGGTGCGCCAGGTGCTCGACGGGACGGCCGAGGGCTGCATCGGCTCGGTCGACGTCGTCCAACACGCCGGCCTCGCCGTCCTGCAGGAGTTCCAGCCCACGATGCGTCCCGAGAAGACCGGGCAGGGGCTCCAGCAGGCCTACTCACCTGCTGGAGCCCCTGGTGTTGGTGCGGCGCCGGATTCGCTCGGAGAGTTCGGGACTCGGACCGCGGCTCCGGCAGGGCCAGCAGGCTCACCCGGAAGGGCGGTTGATCGCAACCCGATACGCGCCCTGGTGCCGAGGTCCCACGCCCCGTCGTCCAACGGTCAGGGTGACCGGCCCGCCGGGGCCGGCGGTCACCGGCCGGACCCGCCCGGACGGGCCCCGGCCCGCGAGGCGTCGAGCAGGGTGCGCAGCTGCGCGGTGTGGACGCGCAGCAGGCGCACCGCGCGGTCGGTGCCGCCGGGCAGGAAAGGCAGGACGACCAGGGCCGGGACGGCGGCCAGCACGGTGAGCAGCAGCAGCGGCGTCAGCAGGGCGACCAGCAGCACCCGTTGGGTGGTGCGGCCGGCCGGCGACAGGAAGGGCAGGGCGGGCAGGTGCACGGCGGGTCTCCTCGCGGTGGTGGCGGTGCGGGTGGCGAGGAGGAATCTGGCACCGGTCCGGTTGATCCGCCCCTGTCCGGGGCGTTGCGGCAGGTAAGGTCCGGACAACGGCCGGGATGGTCCGGGACGTCCCGGACAACTCCGGGGGCGCGGGCGGGGGTTGGGGCATGGGCAGGCCGTGGGGGCCGATCCGGGCGCAGAGCGCCGAGGGCCGGGAGCTGGCGGGCTTCCTGCGCGCCCTGGTGGACGCCAGCGGCCTGACGATGACCGCGATCGCCGGGGGGATCAGCTGGTCCAAGACCCAGGTCGGCTCCTACCTGGCCGGCAGTCAGCTGCCCGAGCAGGACTTCGTCCTCGCCCTGGTCGCGGCCACCGTGGCGGAACCGAGGCTGCGCGAACGCCGCCGGACCGAGGCGCTCACCCGCCTGCGGGCGGCCGAACACCCGGCACCCGAACGCAAGCCCGCCCAGACCCCGGCCGGCCACGTTCCGGCGGGCGGGGGGTACGCCGTGGAACTGGCCGAGGCCCGCCGGCAGCAGCTCGACACCTACGACCGGCTCACCCGGTCACTGGAACAGCAGGCCGTCCTGGAACGCACCGCCCACAACTCCGCGCAGCTGGTGATGGCCCTGCTCTACATGATCACCAAGCTGGAGCAGCGCGTCGACGGCCTCTGCGCCGAACGCGACGAACTGCGCGGTCAGGGCCAGGCGCATGAACTGGAACAGGCCCAGCGGCAGTTGGAACGCGCCCTGGACCAGGAACGGCGGGCCCAGGAGGAACTACGGCGGGCCCAGGAGAAGCAGCGCCGGGCGGAGGAACTCGCCGCCCGGGTGCAGCACCTGGTGCGGCAGCTGACCGACGAACTCGACCGGCTGCGGGCGGGCGACCCGGACCCGCAGGCCGACGAACCGCGCCAGGCGGCCGAGGTGGTGCCCGCCGCGGGCGCCGGCGACCCGGTCGGCGACGACATCGAGCAGGCGCTCGCCAAGGCGGCGGCCGTCAACGACGCGGACGGGGAGGCGATCGAGCGGGTCAGCGAGGAGCTGGGGGAGGAGAGCCCGCGGGTTGTCCCGGTTGTCCGGGACAACCTGACCTACCGGGACAACCTTACGACCGGCGGCGACGCCGCCCGGGCAGTGATCCGGGCCAGGGCCGCAGAGGCGGCCCTCCTGGGCCCGGGCCGTGCGGCCGTGCGGCGGTGGGAACTGCTCGTCGCGGACGCCATCCGCATGCTCGGCCCCGACGACCCCGAGACCCTGGCCGTCTACGGCAACCATGCCGGAGCCGTCGGGGCCGGCGGCGACCACGCCTGGGCGGTCCAGCTGTATGAGGACCTGGTCGACCGTTGTGAACAGGTCCTGGGGCCGAACCACCGTGAGAGCCTGGTCGCCCGCAACGGACACGCCCTCAATCTGGGGAACCTCGGGCGCCACGCGGAAGCCGCCAAGCTGCTCGAACCCCTGATCGACGACTGCGCGCGGGAGCTGGGGCCGGGCCACCCGGAGACTCTGATCGCCCGCAACAACCAAGCCTTCAACATCGGGTATGCGGGCCACTGGGGCCGTGCCGCGTACTACTTCGAAACGCTGCTCCGTGACCGCCGGCTGGTGCTGGGGCCCGACGACCCGGACACTCTCACCACCCGCAGCAACCACGCCTACTGCGTCGCTCGCGCCGAGGGCGCCGCCGAGGCCATCCGGCTCTTCGACGCCCTCGTCCTCGACTGCGTCCAACTGCTGGGCCCCGACCACCCCGAGACCCTCGCCGCCCGCCGCCACCGGGCCGAGCTGAGCCGCCCGGGCGGACGCTAGCCCGCCCGCACCGCCCCCACCACCGCCGACAGGTCCCGCTCGGCGATCGACGGATCCGCCAGCAGCACCTGGCGGGCCGCCGCCAGCACCGGGCCGCCGCCCGCCAGGGCGAGGTCCTTGGCCGCCAGCCGCACCGGGAAGTCCGACTCCGTGCTGCGCGCCCGGGCCACCACCCCCGCGAGCGGCCCGGCCGCCAGCACCTCCAGGGCCTCCTCCCGCGGAACGCCCAACTCCTCGGCCACCGCGACCACTTCACTCAGCGCGGTGACGGATGCCACGATCGCGCCCATCACCACGACCTTCAGTGCCGCCCCCGTACCCGGGCCGCCGCAGCGCCGCACCCGCCCGAGGTGGGCCAGGACGGGTTCGGCGCGGTCCAGGTCGGCGTCCTCGCCGCCCGCGTAGACGACCAGGTCGCCGCCGGCCGCCGGGCCCACGCTGCCGAGCACCGGGGCGTCCACCAGGGCGACGCCGCTAGGCAGTTGGGCGCGCAGGCCGGCGACGGCCCGCGGGCCGATCGAGGACATGTCGATCCACAGGGTGCCCGGGGCCAGGTGGGCGGTGAACCGCCCGGCGACCTCGGCCGCGGCCTGCGGGTCGGACAGCATCGTGACGACGACGCCGGCCCCCGCCACGGCATCGGCCGGGCTCGCGGCCTCGGTGAGGCCCCCGGCGCGGCCGGGGGTGCGGTTCCAGACGGTCAGCGGGTGGCCGGCGGCGGCGAGGCGGCGGGCCATCGGCAGCCCCATCCGGCCCAGGCCCAGAAAGGCGATCTTTTCCATGGCCGCCACGCTAGGCAGCATCGAGCCAGGCGACCAGCGAATGTCTCGCATGGTAGTCATGCGGAATGGACATGGCTTGGCTGGACGTCTTCCGCACCGTCGCGCACCTCGGCTCCTTCACCGCCGCCGGGGAGCGGCTGGGCTTCACCCAGTCCGCGATATCCCGCCAGATCGCCACCCTGGAAGGCGAGTTGGGCGTGCCGCTGTTCGACCGGCTGGCCCGCGGGGTGCGGCTGACCGACCACGGACGCGCCCTGCTCCCGCACGCCGAAGCCCTGCTGGAACGCCTCGACACCACCCGGCGCGACCTCGTCGCCCTCACCGAACTGGATGCCGGACGCCTGCGGGTGGGCGCCTTCGACAGTGCCAACGCCGAACTCGTCCCCAGCGCCCTCGCCGCCTTCCGCGCCGCCCACCCGCAGGTCGAGATCACCCTCACCGAAGGCCTCACCGCCCACCTGCTGGACCGGCTCGCCGAGGGCGCCATCGACCTCGCCGTGGTCGCCTCCTACGCCGAGAACCCACAAGACGCCTACGACACCGACCAGTTCGACCTTCATCCGCTGCTGGACGACCCCGTCCTGGTCGCCCTGCCCCGCGGCCACCGGCTCGCCGGCCGACGCCGCCTGCGACTGGCCGAACTCGCCGACGAACCCTGGATCGCCGCCCGCCGCCACCCCGAATCCACCCTCCTCGCCGCCTGCCTGCGCAGCGGCTTCCAGCCCCGGATCGAGTACGCCGTCGGCGCCTGGACCGCCAAACTCGGCCTGGTCGCCGCCGGCCTGGGCCCCACCCTCATCCCCTCCCTGGCCGCCCGCGCCGTCCGCCCCGACATCGCCCTGATCCCCCTCCACCCCCAGGACACCCCCGTCCGGCACGTGTGCACCGCCACCCGCCGCGGACAGCGGACCCCGCCCGCGGCCGAGGGCTTCACCGCCTTCCTGCGGGCGGGGGCGAACCGGGTGTCCGGGGCGGAGCGTTGACCGAGCTGCCGCGCCGCCGCCTCCACCGCCTGGGCCGGCAGCACCGCGATCGTCATCGGCCCCACCCCAGGCCGCTCCCCGGTGGTACTCCACCCCAGCGCCGGCCGCGGCCCGCTCCTGCCCTGACCGAGGCGTGGCCCGACGGCGCTCGAACCCCTGGCCGGGCGGTAACTCGCTGGCGGGGGAGAGATGTTGCGGGTGATGATGCGCGGATGGCAACCGAGCGACCCGAGCGACCCGAGCGACCTGAGCGATGGACCCAGGCGAGCGTCTACCCCGACATGTGGGCGGACCCGGACGAGGACCCGCGCAACAGCGAAGGGCCCTCCCCGGACGGCGAACTGGCCACCCTGGAGGACTACCTGACCAACTACCGCCTCACCCTGCGGATGAAGTGCGAGGGACTGGACGCCGAACAGCTGGCCCGGCGCTCGGTGCCGCCGTCGACCATGTCACTGCTCGGCCTGGTGCGGCACCTGGCCGAGGTGGAACGCGACTGGCGGGGCTGGATCCGCGACGGCGAGCCGCTGCCCAAGCTGTACGGCGCGCGCGACGCCGACTTCGACGGCGCGGTCGCCGACCCGGCCGTGGTGGCGGCCGCCTGGCGGGACCTGGAGCGCGAACAGGCCGCACTGGACACCGAGTTGGCCGCCCACCCGGATCTGGGGACGCGGCTCGGCAAGCAGGGCGTCGCGGTCCGCGAGCTGTGGGTGCACCGCGTCGAGGAGTACGCCCGTCACTGCGGCCACGCCGACCTGCTGCGCGAGTGCGTGGACGGCCGGGTCGGCCAGTGACGGGTGCCGGTGCCGGTGCCGGCGCCCGGACGGTCGCCCGGCAGGTGGCGTCGGCCGGTGGCAGGGCGCCGGTCGACAGGTAGGCGTCGACGGCCTGTCGGGCGAAGGTGCTGTAGCCGTCGAGGTGGACCGTGTGGACCCGGCCGGGGGTACGGGGGGCCGCGGGGTCGGTGCTCGACGGGCCGGTGCGGGCAGGGTGTGGAACGGTGGAAGACCGGGGGAGAGCCGGGGGCCGGTTGCGAGAGGAGTCGCCATGTCGTCGAAGCGCCGCCGCAAGAAGAAGGCCCGGGCCAGGCGCGGGGCCAACCACGGCCGCCGCCCCCAGTGCTGAGCGGCTGAACGGCCGGGCCGTACGGCCCCGCGTCCGAGCGTCGGAGGCGGGGCCGTACGGTCACCCTGCGTTGTCGAGCGCGGCCGCCTTGCGCAGCAGCACCGCCCGCTCCCGGGCGTTGCGGCACAGTCGGGCGGCCAGTTCCAGCTCGGCCCGGGCCTCGGTGCTGCGGCCGAGCCGGGCCAGCAGTTCGCCGCGCACCCCCGGCAGCAGGTGCGAGCCGGACAGGCGGCCGGAGACGGCCAGATCGTCGACCAGGGACAGCGCCGGCAGCGGCCCCTCGGCCATCGCGACGGCCACCGCCCGGTTGAGCTCGACCACCGGGGACGGCGCCACCCGGCCCAGCGCCTCGTACAGCAGCACGATCCGCTCCCAGTCGGTGTCCGCCACCGAGGGCGCCGCCGCGTGGCAGGCGCCGATCGCGGCCTGCAGGCCGTACGGGCCCAGGCCCCGCCCCAGGGCCGCGGCCCGGCCCAGGGCGGCCAGGGCGCGGCGGATCGCGGAGTGGTCCCAGCGGCGCCGGTCCTGGTCCTCCAGGAGCACCGCCTCCCCGTCCGGCCCGGTGCGGGCCGGGAAGCGCGAGGCGGTCAGCTCGAACAGGGCGAGCTGCCCGTGCACCTCCGGTTCGTCGGGCAGCAGGGCGGCCAGCATCCGGGCCAGCCGGACGGCCTCGTAGGCGAGGTCGGGGCGCAGCAGGTCCTCGCCGGCCGTCGCCGTCGAGCCCTCCGTGAAGATCACGTACAGCACGCTCAGGACGGCGCCCAGCCGGGTGCGCCGCTCCTGCGGGGGCGGCAGCTCGAACGGGACGTGCGCGGCGGCGATGGTCTTCTTGGCGCGGGTGATCCGGGCCTGCACGGTGGGCACCGGCACCAGGAACGCCCGGGCGATCTCCTCGCTGGACAGGCCGCCCACCACGCGCAGGGTGAGCGCCACCCGGGCCTCGGGGGAGAGCACCGGGTGGCAGGCGGTGAACATCAGGGCGAGGACGTCGTCGTCGACCCGGTCCGGATCGAACGGCAGGTCCGGCTGCGGCGCCGGGGTGCCCGCCGCGCCGGTGCTGAACTCGCCCTCGGCGAGCGGGCCCGCGAGCGCGGTGTAGCGCTCGTCCAGCGCCGAGGCGCGGCGGAAGGCGTCGACGGCCCGGCGCCGGGCGGTGGTCAGCAGCCAGCCCACCGGGCTGGCCGGGGCGCCGTCGCGCGCCCAACCGACCAGGGCCTCCGCCAGCGCCTCCTGGGCGACGTCCTCGGCGAGGGCGAAGTCCCCGGTGTAGCGGGCCAGCGCGCCCACGATCCGCGCGGACTCGATCCGCCAGACGGCCTCGACGGCCCGCCGGGCGGCCTCGGCGCCCGGCGGACCGTCGGTGGCTGCGGGCATCAGAGCTGGCCGGTCCGCTCGCGCCACGCCCGCTCCTTGACGATCCACTCGTTGTCCTGCGGGAACTCCTCGATGCCCGGTACCCGGCGCACCTCGCACTTGGAACCGGGCAGCGCCGGCAGCCGCTTGGCCCACTCCACGGCCTCCTCCTTCGAGGCGACGTCGATCAGGTAGAAGCCGCCGAACAGCTCCTTCGTCTCCCCGTACGGGCCGTCGGTGACCACCGGCGTCTCCCCGTCGAAGTCGACCACCACGCCCTGCGACGGGTCGTCCAGCCCCTCGGCGGCCACCAGCACGCCCGCCCGGATCAGCTCCTCGTTGAAGCGGCCCACGGTCTCGAGCATCTCCTCGAACGGCGTCTCCATCATCTTCGCCATGGACTCGTCCGTGCCCCGCATGATCAGCATGTACTTCGCCATCTCAACCTCCTCCACGGGGGGCCGCCTGCCGACCCTCTCCAACCCAAGGTCGAACGGCGCGGCGCCGGATCGACACGGTGAACGAAGACGGACGATATTCCCTCCCGCCGACACCCCCCGGCCGCCCCGCCGCCGGCCCCCGGACACCCCGCGCGCGCTGCGGGCGGGCCGGCCAGCGGGCGGCGGGCCCGCGCCCAGGGCTGCGGGCCCGCGCCCAGGGCTGCGGGCCCGCCCCCGAACACCCCACCAACGTGCGGGCGGCCCGGCCTGGAACGGCCCAGCCGCCCGGGGAAGCAGCGAGGGGATTGATGCAAGAACCGATCAATGATCAAGAGGGGCGGGCCCCGCGCCCCGCGCCCCGCGCCCGGGGTCGCGGGCCCGCCTAGAACACCCACCCACCCCCTCTTCGTCCAGGAAGCGCAAGACAGCGGCGGCCCCGGCCAAGGTTGGCCGGGGCCGCCGAAGCAATGACAGGGCGCCAGGGCGGTTCTCTGCGCAGAAGGTCGGCTTTCGAGAGTCCTTGGAAGCCGGCACCGTCCACGACGTTATGTATCTGTCCGACTACGGTGAGCTCTTGACGGTTCGCCTGCCCTCCGCAAGGGTTCGGGTGCAACTGTGCGCAACCGGCTTGATGCGGGAGGACACCATGGAGTTGGATTTCATCGGGATCGATCCCGAGACCGGCAAGGACGGCTCGCCGACCGTGTGGGTGGACCACGCGCGGCGAGAGATCGTGATCCAGGGCTGGCAGGCCCTGGAAGAGCTGTTGGCCACGATCCGTGGGACCTCATGGGCGCCCGGCCACACTCCGGGCGTTCCCGAGGGTGAGATCGTGAACCGGATCCCGGCGCGGATGGTGCCGATCCTGAGGGAGGCCTGCGATGTGGTCGAACGTGCCGGACTTTGATCAACTCCTGCACTCCGCGCAGCACTCGGCGCTCCATCTGGAGATGCGCGACGTCTACGGAGTTCCGGACGAGACGTCGGCCGTCGAACGGTTCCGGGCGACGGGGGAGTCCGACCTGGACCCGGACTCGGAGTACTGGCACGAGTGGACAGCCATGGTGCGCGGGGCGACGATGCGGGGCGTCGTCGTCCGTCGGGCCCGGATCGTCTCCGAGCCGGTCACCCTCTACACCCGCTACCTGCACGCCATCACCCCGGTCAACATCGAGGCCGGTGAAGACGTCCGTTGGCTTCCTCGCCACCGCGCTTCCGACTTGGCGCTGCCCGGCAATGACTTCTGGGTGTTCGACGGTCATGCCGTCCGCTTCAACCACTTCACCGGTGACGGCGATTGGGCCGAGCCGCGCACCACCTACACCGAGGACGCCGACGTGGCGAAGCTCTGCGTCGCCGCGTTCGAAGCGGTGTGGGAGCGCGCGACCCCGCACGACCGCTACACCGTCTGAGCGTCGAGGCGCCGAGCAGACAGCCCATGGCCGTGTCCCCCTCGTCCAGCGCCCAGGCGGCCCGGGCCGCCGTGGCCACCCGTCTGCGCGACCTGATGCTGGACGCCCGGATCGACGGCAAGGAACTCTCCGCCCGGTGCCAGTGGCACCCGTCGAAGACCTCGCGCATCCTGAGCGGAAAGTCCACGCCCGCCGAGGACGACATCCGCTCATGGTGTGCGGCGTGCGGCGCTGACGACCAGGCCGCGGACCTGATCGCCGCCTCGCGTGCGGTGGAGTCGATGTACCAGGAGTGGCGCAAGCTCCACCGCAACGGAATGCGCCAGGTCCAGGAAGAGTCCCTGGCCCAGTACACGACTACTGCGACGTGCCGGGCCTACGTCTCGAACGTCGTGCCCGGCTTCCTCCAGACCGAGGCGTACGCGACCGCCCTCCTGCGCAGCATCACCACCTTTCAGGGCACGCCGGACGACGTCGCCGACGCGGTGGCGGCCCGGTTGGAGCGCGGCCGGCTGTTGCGCGAGGGCAACCACCGCTTCGTCGTCCTGGCCGAAGAGGCGGTCCTGCGCTACCGCATCGGCGACCCGGAGACCATGGCCGGCCAACTCGGCCACCTGCTCGCGGTGATACCGCTGCCGTCCGTCTCCCTCGGCATCATCCCGTTCTCCGCGCAGCGCCGCATCTGGCCGTTGGAGGCGTTCTACCTGTTCGATGGTCAGGAGGCGTCGGTCGAGACGCTGACTGCGGAGATCAACGTCGTTCAGCCGCGCGAACTCGCGGACTACCACCGGGCCTTCGCCGAGCTGACCGGGATGGCGGTCTATGGAGCCTCGGCCCGTGCGCTGATCACCTCCGCGATCGCCGCGCTCGGCTGATGGCCCGCAATCAGCCGCAATCGCGTTGAGTGTCCGAGCGCTCACTCCCTACCGTCGAATCATCGCCCGGCGTGCCGCACTCGCGACTCTCCGGAGCCGGGCGGCGATCCCCGGTCGTACATCCCTCCGCGCGACCGGCCGAATCGATCGAGGGAGCACAGCATGAGCCCCGTGAGTACGGAACGGATCACCGGACGAACCCTGGTCGGCGACGCCCTGTTCGGGCGCTTGGCCCACCGGGTTGCTCACGACCAGGACTTGGAGTCGAGGCTCGGGGAGCGGATCGTGGACCAGGCGCTCGCGTTCCTCGGTACCTGTGCCGCGAACCCCGGTGCCCGGCTGACGCCGTCCCGGCTGGTCGACCACGGCTGGCACGCCTTCCTGGCGTACACCCGTGAGTACGCCGCGTTCTGTGACCGCGTCGCGGGCAGGTTCCTCCACCACAACCCGGAGGACGGCGACGGCCCGCTGAAGAGTACGGGCGTCGCCGCCACCATGGCGGCGCTCACGGCGGCCGGCTACCAGGTGGACGCCGAGCTGTGGGCCATGTCCGCCGACTGCTCCGAAGGCAGCGGGGGTGACGGCTCCGACAGCAGCGGAAGCGGCAACTGTTCGCAGTGCCACCAGGGTTGCCACAACTCCAACTGACCACCGGCCGGGGGCGGACGGCGAGAGCGTCGTCCGCCCCCGGCCCGACCGCTAGGAAACGCCATGCGCCACCAGTGGGCCGACCTGCCTGCCGAAGTCCGTGACCTGATCGGCGGGCGCTGCGGCACCGTCACCGGGGTGACGGTGCCGCACGCCGGGGAGGTGGCCGAGTTCGCCGCCGCCCTGGAAACCGGCACGGGCCGCCTGTTCGTGAAGGCCGCGCGGCTGGACAGTCCGAACCTGTGGATGGCCCGCAAGGAAGCCCAGGCCGCACCGGCGGTGAAGGGGATCGGTGCGGCCCTGCTGTGGCGGGAGGAGGCCGGCGGATGGCTGGTCACCGCCTTCGAACACGTGCCTGGGCGGCACGCCGACCTGTCCCCGGGGTCGTCCGACCTGCCAATGATCGCCGGAACGCTGACCGGCCTCGCCGACCGGCTGACCCCGGCGCCTGCGCTGAAGACGTTCAGTCTCGCGCAGCGGTGGGCCGGTTCGGCGTTGTGGCCCGAGGTCGCGGCTGCCGACGGCCTGACGCCGTGGCAGGCCGCACACCTGGACGATCTCAGAGTGCTGGAGAGCCGGGCGTCGGAAGTAGTCGCGGGTGACACACTGGCCCACACCGACATGACCGGGTCGAACATCCTGGTCGACGGCGCCCGGGTACGGGTCGTCGACTGGTCATGGCCGGCTCCGGCCGCCGCCTGGGTCGACACCGCCTCGCTGGTTCCCCGCCTGAT
The DNA here is from genome assembly GCF_055560495.1 of Kitasatospora sp. NPDC023176. Classification (NCBI taxonomy): domain Bacteria; kingdom Bacillati; phylum Actinomycetota; class Actinomycetes; order Kitasatosporales; family Streptomycetaceae; genus Kitasatospora; species Kitasatospora sp. NPDC023176. Next base: position 132,471 of record NZ_JBVHIP010000011.1, read on the forward strand.
CGCCGCCGGCCACACCGCCGCGCGGGCGCACCGCTGGGCGATGACGGTCCCGCCCTACGCCGCCGCCGATCCCGCGAACGTGGCCGCCCTGGCGGCCGTGGTCGCCGCCCGCTGGCGGCTGCGCGCGATCCGGGACGGGGGAGCGTGGGCCGCACTGTCGACGGCCGCCGAGACGTGGGTCGCCGAGCTGCTGCCGGTCAGCGATTGCCAGGGAAGTCTCCCGCGCGAACAGCGGCGATGAACGCCGTCCAGGCATCGGCGGTGAAGAGGAGGGCAGGCCCCTGAGGGTCCTTGGAGTCGCGGACCGGAAGCATCCCCGGGTACCCGTCCGCGACTTCGACGCAGGCCCCGGTCTCCCCGCTGAACGAGCTCTTCCGCCAGTTCGCACCACTGAGATCGGGAGTGGACACCGTCAGTACCTCCGGTTGACACAGCTACAGCTCTCGTATGACCCGGGTGAGCAGGTCGAGGCTCTCGGAGGAACTCAACACACTCGAACGCAACGAGTCGAAGGTGAGCGTATAGGCAGATGTCTCCTCAGGTTCCTCCATATAGATCATGCCTGCCTGGTGCTCCACGCACGCCACATCGGAGAAGGCCGCCGTGGAGAAGCTGAAGAGTACGAACGAGCCCATGATCCCGGCATGGGCTCCCGCGCTGAACGGCAGCACCTGCAGCTCGATGTTCGGGCGATTGCCCAACTCCCGCAGATGGTCCAACTGTTTCCGCAGGACGTCCACGCCACCCACATGCCCTCGAAGCGCGGCTTCTCCCAGGATCACGCTGAACCGCGGGGGTTCAGCACGATCCAGCACCTTCTGCCGCTCCAGGCGAACTGCCACGAGCTCGTCGATGCGCTCCTGGGGGATGTCGAACGGTGATGCCCGGTACACGGCTCGCGCGTAGTCCGCCGTCTGCAACAGCCCCGCCACCATCATCGGCTGGAACGAGCGGATGTGGCTGGCGCTCTCCTCGTAGTCGATGTAATCGACGTACGACGGTGGCGTGATGTCGAATCGCTGCGCCCAACCGCGTTCGGAGCACGAGCGGTTGAGCGCGACCACTTCCTCCACGTAAACCGGATCGTCCACCCCGTAGAACGTCAGCAGATCCCGCAACTCACTGCTGGAGACCGGCAACCAGGCGTTCTCGACCCGACTGATCTTGGATCGATGGCAGTCGATGCGCAGCGCAGCTTCATCCGGAGTCTTGCCTGCGGCCTCCCGGTGGCGGATGAGCAAGCTCGCCACGCGGCGACGGCGGACCGATGGCCGTGGTTGGCCCATGTGATCAACTCCAGGTGAGGGAAGCGGAACTGATGTCAGATTACTCGTGAATCAAGATCGGAAAATGTTCCGCAGGGAAATATTGCTAACGATCTTTCGCTGGGCGCATGCTACTCACGGTCGATGAAGTGAACACTCTCTGCGATCGACCGTCGGGCATTCCTTTGCCCCGATCCCCAACCCCCATCGGAGGTCACTCCGCCATGCCTGAAACCGACGCGCCCGCCAGCCCCGGCGCCCGGGGCTGCTGGTTCCCGCGCTCCCGCCGCTCCCCCTTTCTCGCGCGGCGGATGCTGCGCGAGCTGCTCGCCACGATGCCGGACGGCGACCGCTACTCCGAGGTCGGCGAGTTGCTCACCTCGGAGCTGGTGGGCAACGCGGTCCTGTACTCGGGCCTGCCCGGGAGGCTGATCTGGGTCTCCTTCGACGTGAACGCCACCCGGCTGCGCATCGAGGTGCACGACGCCGGCGACCGGTCGCCCGTTCCCCAGCAGCCCGACCCCACCGCCACGCGCGGACGCGGCCTGCTCCTGGTGGAGGCCCTCGCCACCACCTGGGGGCACTTCCCGCGTCCGAGCGGGGTCGGCAAGGTGGTCTGGTGCGAGTGTGTACCGGCGCCGTTCGGTGTGAAGGCGTGAGTGCGTGAACGCGATATGCCCGAGGGCGGGGCCGTGGCATCCACGCCCCTGCCCTCGGTATAGGAAGTCGGACCGGCCGACTTCCCGTGTAAGTGGTCAGCCCTGGGTCGTCTCCCGATCCAGGGCGGCGCCGAGGGCGGTGGCGTCGGCGGCGATGCGCTGGAGTTCGGCGAGGTGGGAGGCCAGGGCCCGGCGGCCTTCGGGGGTCAGGCGCAGCCAGGTGCGGGGCCGCTTGCCCACGTAGCCGCGGCGGATTGTGAGGTAGGAGGCGGCCTCCAGGGTGGCGGCCACCTTGCTCAGCGCCGACTCGGAGACTCCGCAGCCCTCCCGTACGGCGCGGAACTCCGCCTCGGCGCAGCCGGAGAGGAAGGCGACGACGGCCAGGCGGGTGGGCTGGTGGATCAGCTCGTCGAAGGCCGGGACCGGCGGGTCGGGGGTCATGAGGCGTCCGCCCGCGCGCGCTCGCGGTGCAGTACCAGCAGGTGGGTGAGGCCGCCGGTGACGCCGAGGGCGAGCAGGAACCCGGCCGGGCCGAACAGCAGGGCGAGCGCCCCGGCCGCGGCCGGCGGCAGCAGGTGGGCCGCCGCGGCCGGGTACGCCGGGGTGGGGACGATGCCGGGCCGGTGCTCGATCCGGTGGCTGACCACGACGTGGCCCACCAGGAGCAGCGCCGCGACCAGTTGCAGGAGCGCGGCCGGCAGCCGGAGCCGCTGCGGCAGCAGGACCGACAGGCCGATCGCGGTGAACCCGGCCCCGAACAGGCCGGCGGCCGTGACCGGGTACCAGCCCGGCCACGGGTCGGGGCGCCGGGCCGCCGCCCGGGCCCGGGCCGCGGTGCGCAAGGACGCGAGGGCGTCCTCGGGGGCGATGTCGTGAACGGTCACCTGGTGCTCCAACTCCCCCCTCCGAGAAGGCTGCTGACAGCACCGGAGATCCTGGCATTTACTTTCCCGTCAGGCAAGTACTAGCGTGATGGGCATGTGCAAGGGGGAGGCCGGCGTACCGCTGTGCCGGGCGGTCGCGGGTTTCGCGCCGGCACCCGGCCTGCCGCGCCGGACGGCCCGCCGCGAGTCCGGCTCCACCCTCTCCGAACGCGAGCGCAAGCGCCTGGCCAAGAGCGCCTACTGACCCCGAACCGAAGCAAAGAAGAAAAAGAGGAACCACCATGCTCAGCCCGCTCTCCGGCCCGTCGAATCCGGCCGACCTCGAACCGCTCAAGGCCGCCCTGCGCGCCGCCCTGGACACCGCCGACCAGGTCGAACAGGTCGGACTGCGCCGGGCCCTGCGGATCGTCGAGGACTTCGTCCCGCCCGCCGCCCCGACCCCGGTGGACTGGGCCCGCGCCGTCCTGGCGCACGCCGGGATCGACCCCCGCACCGCCGAGGTCAAGGCCGTCCGGGAGCTGCGCCGCGCGCACGCCGGCCTCAGCCTCAGGGACGCGGTCGCGCTGGTCCGGCTGGTCGTCACGCACTCCGGCTGACGGCTGACGGCTGACGGCCGGCGACCGACCGCAGACGGCTGCGGCCAAGGCCCAGCCCGTACGCGGGCGCGCCGTCACCCGCCCTCGGAGCGGACCGGGCCGCCGCGGGCGCAGGCCAGCACCGCGGTGGCCGAGGCGTCGAGGAAGAGCACGAACGCCCAAGCTCCATCCGCCGTCACGATCCTGCCGGGGCGCACGGGTTCGTCTCCTGCCCGTTCGAGGATCCGGAGGGCCTCGGTGACGCCGAGGGTCGGGACCCCGCGTCTGCGGGCGTTCCGGAGCCGGCGTGCGTAGACGCCGAAGTGATGCCTGGCGGGGAGCGGACGGTCCCAGACGTCGAAGGTGCCTCCGGCGAGGAGGGCTTCGCGTGCGGGGGCGCAGGCCGGCGTCTGGTCGGTGAGCATCCGGGCGAGGTCCTCGCGTTCCATGCGCCGGATCCTGCCGGGTGCCGCCCGGCGGGCCAACCGGATTTCCCGGCGGCCCGGGCCCGGCGGCAGCCGCTCACGGCTGGGCGAGGTAGCCGGCGACGAAGGCGTCCAGGTCGGTGAGGGCGGCCGCGAGGTCGGCGCTGGAGAGCTGCTTGGCGGCGGCGCCGGTGGCCAGCAGGTGGCCCAGGGCGGCCTGGCAGGTGGCGACGGGGGAGGCGGACGCCGGGAGGGTGCAGCTGATCTCCTGGGCGGGGCCTGCGGGGGACTGGAAGGTGACCAGGGCGACCGTGCGGTTCGGGCCGCCGGTGGTCGCCAGGTTGGGTTCACGGGTGTTCGCCGGGACGCCGACGGCGGCCGGCAGCAGGCCCGGGGTCCGGGTGGGGACGGGGTGCACCAGGGTGGCCGGCAGCCGGGCCGGGGCGTTGCAGGTGTTCGGGGCGGCCCCGGCCGCGGGGAGCAGGCCGCAGGCCAGGTCGACCTCGGTCTGCGCGCCGCCGCTGACGAAGACGGCCTGCACCACCGCGTCGAAGCGGGTGCCCGCCGGGTCGGCGGCCGGGGCGCCGGGGTGGACGTAGGCCTGCTGGCCGCCGTCCCCGGCGAAGAACACCGCGTCGCAGGTCCAGTCGGCGGGCGCGACCAGGAAGTGCGCCTCGCCCGGGTAGCGGGCCCCGTACACCGCCGCCGTCGCCGGCACGCTCACCCCGTCCGGCACCGGCACCGAGGCCGGCACGGCGCCCGGCGGCGGCCCCGGAACACCGGCCTGCGCCGGACAGGCCCGCACCGGCACACTCCCGACGGCGGACGCCACCCCCGCCCCGGGCACCACCGCCCCACCCACGCCCAACAGCACCGCCGCCGCCAGAGCCCTCAGCCGGCGCCCACCGGATGCGCCACCCATGCTCCACCTCCAGGCACGTGCTGGAGACCCCTGGGGTCCGTCTTCGAACTCCCACCAGGCTAGGACCGGCCCCCGCGCTCCCGCTTGCGGGAGCCGCCGGTGCGCGCTTCTACCGTGGGCGCCGTGATCGACCCCGCGCCGGGCGACGACGGGCCGGCCCGGGCGCCGGCTGACGGCGGCTCACGGCAGGGCCCCCTCGACCCGGGCCGCCCGGGCCGCCCGGGCCGCCCGGGCCCGTTCGGCGCGGGCGCGGGTGCGGACCTCGGCGACGGCCGGGCAGGTGGCGTAGACGCGGGCCAGGTGGGCGAGGTGGTCGGCCTCGCCGTCCATGGTGTCCGTGCCGTCCGGCCCCGCCGTCGTGTCCCCGGCGGCGGTCCCCGTGCCCCCGCTGGTCGCGACGGGCACGGCGCCGGCCGCCGCCAGCTCCAGGGCGGCGGCCAGCGCCGCCGCCTCGGCGGTGGCGCCGGCGTGGGCGGAGGACGGCGGGAAGCGGAGGGTGGCGCGGTCGAGCCACTGCGCGGCACGCGGGTCCAGGTGCTGGCGCAGGATCAGCCGGGCGTCGTGGATCTCGATGATCCGCCGGTAGAGCGCGAACCGCGGGTCGCGCGGGGGCAGCGGCAGGCGGCGGGCCGGGTCGAGGGCGATCTCCGGCAGCACGGTGTGCAGGTCGCGCCAGAGCGGCGTCAGGGCCCGGTAGCGGCGGTGGGCGCGCAGCCAGCCCCGTACCGCCCCGGCCGCGGCGGGCCACAGGGTGCTGCCCAGGCCCGCCGCGATCAGCGCCGCGCACAGCCCGCCCAGGACGGCGCACAGCGTGTCCTCGGGGCCGTCCTGGCTGCCGGTGACGGCCGCGCGCAGGACGTCGTCCATGCTCCAGGCGTTCCACAGCAGCCCGGCCACCAGCCCGCCGGTCAGCAGCCGCAGCCCGGTGCCCGGCCGCCCGGAGCCGACCGCGCGGGTGCGCCGCACCAGTTCGCGCAGCAGCGCGGTGAGGCACACGGTGGTGTGGAGCATGCCCACGGCGGTGTACCCGGCCAGCGCCAGGCGCGCGGACAGTTCGGGCCCGACGGTCAGGTCCTCGCCCGCCAGGCCCGGCGCGGCGGCGCTGATCAGCGCCAGCCGCAGGCCCAGCACCCCGGCCAGCAGGGCCAGTCCGCCCCGGGCCTCGCGCCGTACGGGCTCGGCGCCCTTCCCGGCGGTCCCGGTGTGCCCGGCCTGCCCCGCGTCGGCCGCCCGCAGGGCCGGCGCGAGCAGCCGCATCGCCGCGGCGGCGCCGTCGCGCAGCCCGTCGCCGAGCACGATCAGCAGCACCGCCAGCGCCGGGACCCCGGTGCCCTGGACGGCCCGTACGGTCGGCGGGGCGAGCGCCAGCAGGGCGGCGCCCAGCAGGGCCGTGCCGTAGCAGGTGTAGCGGGCGGCGGCGCGGGAGTCGATCCGGCTGCGGGCGAAGTGGGCGGAGCTCAGCACGAAGAACAGTCCGACGGGGTAGAGGGCGAGATCGCTCACGCCCGGCCCGCCTTCGGCCCCGCGCCGGGCTCCGCGCCGGGCCCCGCCTTCGGCCCCGCGCCGGGCTCCGCGCCGGGCCCCGCCTTCGGCCCCGCCCCGGGGTCGTCGTCCGTGGAGCCGGGCCCCGCCGCGGGCCGCGCCGCGCCGCCCTGCTGCCCGGCCGCCAGCAGGGCGCCCAGCGCGTCCAGCGACCCGTGGGCCGGCGCCGGCCCGGGCTGGTCGGCGGCGTCCGCCCGTTCCGCCCGGCTGAGGATCAGCGAGGCCAGCAACTCCGCCTCCCGCTCCTGCGGTTCGTCGTAGCTGGTGCGCCCCAGCACCCGCTGCACCAGCGCGGGGGAGAGGTTGGGCAGCAGTGCGGCGGCCGGGGCCAGCGGCGCGGAGCCGGCGTGGTCGAGCAGCAGGTGCGCGATCTCGTGCACCAGGATGTGCCGCTGGTGCAGCGCCCCGGTGTCCGCCGCGTACAGGATGTAGTCCGCCTCCAGGGTGGAGACCAGCAGCCCGCAGGGGGCGTTCGGACGAGCCGGCACCGGCAGCAGTTCGATCGGGCGCCCGCGCCGCGCGGCCAGCCGCTCCAGCAGCACCGCCGGGTCGAACGGGCTTGGCAGCTCCAGCTGTTCGGCCATCCGGCGACAGCGCCGCAGCGTGGTCCGGTAGCCCCGGCCACCCCGTAAGTCACCCCACAAGCCGAGCTCCCCTCACCGCTCCACCCCTACGGTTCCACCCGCCGGCGCGTCCGCACGCGCGTCCGGCGGTCCTGTCGCCCCGCGGTCCGGCGGCCCCGCTGCTTCCCGGGCCCCGGCCCCGCGTTCAGGGCGTGGGGCGTTTGCGCGCCGCGTCCCGGCGGGCGATCACGTCGACCAGCTCGCTGACGGTGTCCAGGCCCTCCGGCGACAGGCCCACCACCCGCAGCGCCAGGCTGCGCACGCCCGCGTCGCGCAGCGCGCCGAGCAGGGCCAGCTCCTTGGCGATCTCGGCGCCCTGCCGCTCGTCGAAGAAGTACGCGGGCGGGACCTGGAAGAACTGGGCCAGCGCCTCCAGGTGGCGCTTGGTCGGGTTGTCCCGGCGCCCGGTGCGCAACTGCCACAGGTAGGTGGTGGAGAAGGACTCCCCGGTCGCCTCGCGGCAGGCCCGGGCCACCTCCTCGTTGGTGTACTGCTCGCGGTCGGGGCGGCGGACGGTGTGGAACAGCGCCTCGATCCGGGCTGCCAGGCCGCCGGCCTCGGCGCTCGCCGGGCCGCCGCCGTCCCTGTCCCTGTCGCCGTTCCCGCCGGCGTCCGCTTCACCGGGTCCGGGTTCGTCGCCGGGCTCCCGCCCGTCCGGGCGCGCGTCCGGCTCCGGTGGCGCACCCTCCGGTCCCACCTGGACGCCGTCCCCCGTCGACTCCGTCATGCCCCACCTTCCTCACGCCCGGGCCCTCCGCGCCGCGACCTCGACGGACGGACAGGGCCGGCCAGGTCACGATAGCCGAACGGCATCAGCTGGCGTGGATCCGAAGATACCCGCAATCAACGCCAGTTGACCCGCGTAGCGTCGGCTGACATCCTGGACGAGCAGGCCCACAGGCGCCGCCCATGCGATCCGACGCACCATCACATTCCGTCGTTCCGGCAGCACTTGACGTTTTCCACCGGACCGCCCGAACGACCTCGGCGCCCCGGACGCAAGGGCCGACTCCCGTGAGACCGCACGGCGTTGACGCCCCAGGCCCGGGCACCCGCACCACGCCCACCCCGCCGTGCCGCACCGCCGTACCGCCGCCCGGCGGGGACGGGCCCGACCGGCCGCACCCCCCGACGGCACGACGCGAGAAGGGGGCACCCGTGGACACCACGCCACGCGGGCACACCGCAGCGCCGGAACAGGCGTCACCGCGCACGCCGCCGCAACCACCGCGCACACCGCCGCAACCGCCGCCACCCGCCGCCCCGCAGACCGTACGACTGGCCTTCCTCTGGCGCGCCGCCGGCGCACCCCTCGGCTGCCTCCTCGCCCTCGCCATGGGCATCGTGCTCGCCCGGACCGGCGTCGCCGGCCGCCTCGGCGCCGTCCCCGCCCTCCTGCTGTCCGGCACCGCCGTCCTCGGCATCGCCCTGCCCGTCCCCTACGGCTTCTGGCTGCGCGCCGACGCCCAAGGCCTCACCCTGGTACGGGCCTTCCTCCCGCGCCGCTACCGCTGGCAGGACATCGCCGGACTCACCATGGAGACCGACGAGGACCCCGACTCCGGCGCCGCCCGGCTCGTCCTCCTGCTGCGCCTGGTCCCCGCCCGGACCGTCCGGACCGCCCGCACGGCCCGGACGGTCCGGGCGGCCCCCGCCGCCACCCCAGTGCGTACCGAACGCCGGGACCGCGTCCACGGACCGGTCATCGGCGCCCTCGGCACCACCGCCGACGGACTGCCACGCGGCACTGAACCCCGCCACCTCGCCGAACTGTTCGACCTGCTGCGCCGCCACGGCATCCCGCTGGAGGACCGGCGCTACGCGGACCTCGTCCTCACCGCCCACGGCTACCCGGCGCTCGCCCACACCGCCGGGCCCACCGCCGGGCCCACCGCCCCCCGGTCACCCTCCGTCTGATCCCCGGCACGCCCCGCATCCGTTGACCCCGACGAGGGGCGCGCCCGCCGGACGGCGCGCCGCGAGGGCGGGAGGGCGAACGTGCTCAGGTTCCACGGCGCTTGGCGGATCACCGTGGTCGGCCGCACCACCGACTACGACCAACGGGCGGTCGTCCGCGGACCGTACGGCACCCAGGTGCTCCCCGGCCGTCCCGGCGCCGTCCTGGAGGTCGACGCCGACAGCTGGACCCTCACCCTCGAACACCACCCCCGCAGCCACGGCTGGCAGCCCAACCTGCGCACCACCCCCGGGCCGCTCACCGAACGCGACGGCATCCGCAGCCGGCTGCTCACCAGCAACGACCGCCACCGGCCGGGCAAGCCGCGCGACTACGTCAACTTCGTCCTGCGGCTGGAGCAGGCGGTGGAGCCGGCTGTACCGGGCGCACCGGGTAGTGCCGGGGCGGCGGCCCGCTGCCCGTTCGCGCCGCCGGGACCGACCGGCAGCGCCGCCGGCCGCTGACACCCCGCCACCAGGACTCCCCTAGGGTCGCAGGTGAGCACCATCGCGCCGCCCGAGGAGAACCATCATGCCGACCGACCCCGCCACCGCAGCCGCCCCCCAGGCCCCCGCCCGCCCGCAGCCCGCGCGCCTGGGCCTGGGCACCGCGGCGGTCGGCCGGCCCGGCTACATCACCCTCGGGCGCGCGGCCGACCTGCCCGCCGAACGCACCGTCGAGGCCCTGCGCCGGCGCACCCACGCCCTGCTCGACGCCGCCTACGCGGCCGGCGTGCGCTACCTCGACACCGCCCGCTCCTACGGCCGCGCCGAGGAGTTCCTCGCCCAGTGGCTCGCCGAACACCCCGAGGCCGCCGCCGAGGTCACGGTCGGCAGCAAGTGGGGCTACACCTACACGGCCGACTGGCGCACCACCGGCGTCAGCGCGCACGAGGTCAAGGAGCACTCGACGGCGGTGTACGACCGTCAGATCCGCGAGACCCGCGCCCTGCTCGGCCCCCGCCTGGACGTCTACCTGGTCCACTCGGTCACCGCCGACAGCCCCGCCCTCACCGACCCCGCCCTGCACGAGCGCCTGGCCGCGCTCGCCGCCGAGGGCGTCCGGGTCGGCCTGTCCACCAGCGGCCCCACCCAGGCCGACACCATCCGCCGGGCCCAGGCCGTCACCGTGGACGGCCACCCGCTGTTCACCGCCGTCCAGGCCACCTGGAACCTGCTGGAGACCTCCGCCGCCCCCGCCCTCGCCGAGGCCCACCAGGCGGGCTGGCTCGTCGTGGTCAAGGAGGGCATGGCCAACGGCCGCCTCGCCGGCCGCAACGCCACCGGCCCCGACACCGCCCCGCTGCGCACCCTCGCCACCCGCACCGCCGCCACCCCCGACGCCCTCGCGCTGGCCGCAGCCGCCGCCCAGCCCTGGGCCGACGTCGTCCTCTCCGGCGCCGCCACCCTCGACCAGCTCACCTCCAACCTCGCCGCGGACCGCCTCCGGCCCACCCCGCAGGACCTCGCCGCCCTGGCCCCGATGGCCGAACCCGCCGACGCCTACTGGCGCACCCGCTCCTCCCTGCCCTGGGCCTGAGGCCTCGCCACCCGGTCACCGGGGGGGGGGGGGGGGGGGCGGTGGGCCGGCCGCTCGGTGGGTCGTCACGGGGAGCAGGCGGGCGTGCTGTTCGTCGTGGAGCCGAGGTGTCGAGATGGTGGGCGGGCCCGTGGGCGACGCCGGTTGTGCTGCCCCGGCCGGGCCTGCCGGGCTTACGGGGTACGCGCTCGTCCCTGGCCGCCGCCCCGGGCCGGCCGGTTCAGCCCGCCGTCTCAGCCCGCCGTCGCGGGGACGAGGTGGTCGAGCCCCCGCGCGCTGCCCGTCGCGGCCTCGGTCGAGCGCGGCAGCATGACGTCCTCGTAGGCGCGGACGGCCTCGTCGATGTCGGGGCCGGCCGTGAGGGCGTGGGCGAGGTCGGCGCCGTCGAGCATGGCGAGGTTGGCGCCGAGGCCGACCGGGGGCATCAGGTGGGCGGCGTCGCCGAGCAGGGTGAGGCCGGGGACGTGCTGCCAGGTGTGCGGGGCGGGCAGGACGAACAGGGGGCGGTTGACGAAGCCGTGGTCGCCGTCGCGCAGGAGGGAGCGCAGGCTCTCGTCCCAGCCCTCGAACATCCCGAGCAGGTGCGCGCGTACGGCCGTCCGGTCGGCGAGGTCGACGCCGGCGGCCCGGTGCCAGTCCCGGGGGGCGCGGAAGGCGATGTAGGCGCGGATGTGGCCGTTGCTGTTGCGCTGGGCGACGAGGGAGCGGCCGGTGCCCTTGGCCAGCAGTGACCCGTTGCCGACCAGCCGGGCGAGGTCGGGGTGGCGGGTGTCGCAGTGGTCGAACCCGGTCTCGACGAAGGTGACGCCGGTGTAGCCGGGCACGGCGTGCGACAGGGCCGGGCGTACGCGGGACCAGGCGCCGTCGGCGCCGACCACCAGGTCGAAGTCCTCGGCGGTGCCGTCGGCGAAGTGCAACCGGGCGGTGCCGTCCGGCTGCGGGGCGACTCCGGTGACGGCGCGGTCCCACTGCACGGTGCCTTCGGTGAGCGAGTCCAGGAGCAGGCCGCGCAGTTGGCCCCGGTCGATCTCCGGCCGGCCGCCGTCGCCGCCGTCGTCGTCCGGGGAGGGCGGCTGGTGGTTCAGGAGGGCGCCGGTGGCGGGGTCGAGCACGCGCCACTCGTCGCCCTCGGGGCGGGCGAGGGCGTGGAAGCGGTCGAGCAGGCCCGCCGCGCGCAGGGCGGCCTGGCCGGTGTCGGCGTGCATGTCGAGGGTGCCGCCCTGGGGCCGGGCGTCGGCGGAGGCCTCGCGTTCGAAGACGGTGACGCGGCGGCCGTGCCGCTGGAGGACGCGGGCGCAGGTGAGGCCGCCGAGGCCGGCCCCGACGATCGCGATGCGGGGTTCACGGGCTGCAGGGTTCACGGGAGTTCCCTCCGGGAGATGGGTGGGCCGCCGGGGACGGCACGGCGACACCACCAAGAAAGCACACTCGCTCAATAAGTGCAATGACTACACTTTCACAGTGACTTCACTCCGGGATATGGTGGACGGGTGACCGAAGCGACCACACCGACCGAAGCGACCGCACCGCCCGTGCGGACCGCACCGCCCGGGCGCCGCGAGCGCAAGAAGGCCCAGACCCGTCAGGCCCTGGCCGACGCCGCCCTCGAACTCTTCCTCGAACACGGCTACGACCAGGTCGGCGTCAAAGACGTCGCCGACCGCGCCGACGTCTCGGTGACCACGCTGTTCAAGCACTTCCCCGGCAAGGAGGCCCTGCTCTTCGACCAGGAGGACGACCTCGAGGCGGCCCTCGTCGCCGCCGTGCGCGAGCGCCCCCCGGGCCGGTCGATCCCGCAGGCCCTGCGCGAACACCTCCTGCGGGGCCAGGCCCAGTACGCCGTCCACACCGTGCACCCGCAGTTCGCCGACTTCACCCGCCTCGTCCAGGACACCCCCGCACTGCGCGACTACGCCCACCGCATGTGGACCCGCCACGAGGCCGCCCTGGCGAAGGCCATCGCCGAAGCCACGGGCGCACCCCAGGACGACATCGGCTGCGCCGCCCTGGCCCGCTTCGCCCTGGAGGCCCGCAGCCTCATCCTGAGCGCCCCCGACCCGCGCCGGGCCGCCGACGAGGCCTTCGCCCTGCTCGAACACGGCTGGGCCGCCACCCATCCGGGCAGCTGATCCCCGGCCGCCGCGCGGTTCGGCCGGTGTGCACCACCTCGCGCTCCCAGGCCTCCCGCGGCTGGGTGTGCAGCCGCCGGCAGTGCCCCGCGATGACGTCGGGATCGAAGGCCGTGCCCGGAGCGACCGGCCCGGCCACGGCCACGGTCACGCTCGCCGCGTGGACGCCCGAGGCGCTGCCGCCGGCCGCCGAACACGCCGCTTTCCGCCCCGACCGGATCCACCGGGGCGCCGGCAGTCTCACCGCCTACGCCGAGCAGTCGGCCGGCTCCCACCAGGGGCACTTCTGGTGGGACTGAACGCCCCGGACCCCGGGGACCCACCCTGGAGCGGGTGCACGAACACGATGGGAGCGGCGAGAGTTGGCTGAGTGGATCGACAGACTGGTGGCCGCGAGGACCGACGACCACCGTTCGGACCCCGGCTCCGTGCTCTCGGCGCCTCCGGGACTTCGGCCGCCGGCCGATGCGAGCCGGATCTCGGAACTCGAAGGGTGGCTGCGGCAGCCGATCGAGCCGGGCTACCGCGAATTCCTGGAGTTCTCCGACGGAATGGACAACTTCCGCTCCGGCATGCCCCTCCTGGGGTGGCGGGACTGGCCGTCCGGGGACGCGCTCGCCCGGGCGCTGCGTTTCCGCGAGATCGTCACCGGCATCGACGTCCACATCGACGAAGGCCTGACGGAGGACGCCGTGCTGGCGCCGGTATCGGTGAACGGCGACGGCACGGCGGGGATCTTCATGGTGTGGGACGACGGATCGCCGGACAGGCGGTACTTCTGGGTCGGCAACGGCGATGCCGCCTTCTTCTCGACGCTGTCCGAGGTCTTCGACGTCGCTTCGGGCGTCAGGTCGTGGAGTGAGTTCTCGACCCGGTGAGTTCTCGACCCGACGAGGCCGAGCGCCGAGGACCGGCGGGCCGAGGAGCTGAGCCCCGGGCAGCCGGTCCGGCCGCCCGGGGCTCAGGTGTGCGGGGCTCAGGTGTGCGGGGAGGTCGGGCCGAGGGTGATGACCGGGCCGAGGGGGCGGCAGCCGGCGTAGGTGATGGCCTGGCCGGGTGGGCAGGGGGTGTCGGTGCGGACCGGTGGGATGGCGGGCGGGGTCGGCCGGGGCGGGACCGTCGGGTCGAAGAGCGGGTTCGTGGCGGGGGCCGGGGCCTGCTTGCCGGCGGGCTGCTTCGCCGCCGGAGCCGCCGGGGTGTTCGTGGCGCGCGGGCGGGCCGGGGGCGGCGTGGTGGCGGGGGCGTCGCGGGTGGCCGCGGGTTCGGGCGCGGCCTGGGTCTCGTCGGCGACCGGGGCGGCCGTGGGCGTGTCGGTGGGGAGCGCAGGCGGGGCCGGCGTCTCGGCGGACGGCGAGGCGGTGGGTGAGGCGGTGGGCGACGCGGACGGCGAGGCCGCCGGGGAGGGGGTCGACGTGGCCGCCGGGGCGCTGCCCGCCGAGCCCGTGAGCAGCAGTGCCCCGCCGAGTCCGGCCGCGCCGAGGGCGCACGCGCCCGCCGCGACGGCGAGGGCCCGTCGGCGCCGCGTCGTCGTTCTGCCGTCCTGCGGGCCGTCCTCCGTGCTCTCCGGCATCCGCCCCACCCCCTTCGTGTCGATCAAGTATTCGAGCCGGGCGGATGCTACACGAACCGTCAGGGGCGTACGTACGTCACACCTACCGATGCGTGACGGATTCGCCCGGACCCTGCCGCGCCCTACCGTCGGAGGCGTCAACAGAGCGCCCCTCCGACACGCACCGGGAGCAGCAGATGTCCGCCTTCGCCCTCGCCCAGGTCCACTCCGCCGAGATGTGCCCCGACATCGTCGAGTACCTGGAGCGGATCGACGCCACGCTCGATGACTTCGGTGGGCGGTTCGTCGTCCACGGGGGCACGTTCGAGAACCCGGAGGGGAGTTGGGGGCCGCTCGGGCTGATCCTGATCGAGTTCCCGGACTACGAGCGGGCCCGTGCCTGGTACGACTCGCCCGCGTACCGGGAGATCCTGCCGCTGCGCACCCGGCACATGGTGGCCGATGTGATCATCGCGGAAGGGGTGCCGGCCGGGTACCGGGGTGCGGACGGCCTCACGGGGCACTGAGCCCCGAGAGGGGGGTCAGGACCGCTCGCGCCACCAGGCGACGGTGGTCGCGAGCTGCTCCTCCAGCGGGGTCGCGCGGACGGTGAAGGCGGCCTCGTAGGCGGTGGAGTCCATGACGAACGGGCGGTCGAACTGGTAGCGGACCTCGCGCAGTTCGCGCAGCAGCGGGGAGAGGAGCCCGCCCACGGCGAGCAGGGCGGGGGAGAGGCGGCGCACCGTGACCGGGGCGGTGCCGGCCTCGGCGGCGAGGCGGTCGAGCATGGTGCGGGCCGGCAGGGCGGGGGCGCTGGGAACGTGCCAGGCCCGGCCCCAGGCGCTCTCCTCACCGGCGAGTTCGGCCATGGCGCGGGCGACGTCGGGCAGGTAGGTCCAGCTGTGCGGGGTGTCCGGGTCGCCGAGGACGGAGACCGGACGGCCCGTCAGCAGGGCGGGCAGAGCGCGGGAGGCGAGGTGGCCGCCGTCGGTGACGCCGGGGCCGAAGAAGTCGGAGGCCCGCACCTCGACGGCGCGGATCCGCCCGGCCTCGTGCAGGGCCCGGGCCTGTTCCCAGGCGGCGGCCCGGACCCGGCCCTTGGGGCCGGTGGCGGCGAGCGGCAGGTCCTCGGTCATCGGGCCCTCGACCGGGCCGTAGCCGTACAGGTTGCCGAGCATCACCAGTACGGCGCCGCTGTCCTCGGCGGCCGCGCACAGCGAGGAGGCGAGCGCGGGCCACTTCCCGGCCCACTGGGGCAGCGGGGGTGCGGCGCAGCCGTGGATGGCGACGGCGCCGCGCGCGGCCTGGGCCAGGGCGACAGGGCCGCTCGCGTCCAGGGCGAGGTGTTCGACGCCGTCGGCGGGGGCGGCGGGGTGTTCGGTGCGGGTGACGACCCGGACCTCGTGGCCCTGTTCGGCCAGCAGGCGGGCGGTGGCGGCCCCGGCGGGCCCGTGTCCGATGACCACATGGAAGCTCACCCGCCCCACCCTAGGGGGTGCCGCCGACAGCGGTGACGCGGTGTCGGACCGGTCCGGACGGGCCCCGGGGAGGGCCGGCAAATATGAAGGTATGGCGGTAGTAAAAGAGGATCTATGCTGTCGGGCGTTCAAGATACCTCCACAGGAAAAACAGGTTTCCCTGCATGAAGCTGCCCCGGGTGTCCGCTGTCGTCGCCGCCGCAGTCCTGGCCCCCGCCGTGCTGTTCCCCTCGTCGGCCTTCGCCGCCGACGTCCCCCAGCCCGCCGGGGTCTCCGGCCCTGACACCGCCTCCGGCTCCGTGCCGGACGCCGCCCCCGGCGACGGCGTCGAACACCTCGCCCTGGACGCGAGCGACCCCGAGGGGCAGGAGCAGCGCGACCGCGCCGAGATCCAGAAGATCCTCGCCGACCCGAACACCGGCCCGGGCGTGCGTGCGGCGGCCGAGAAGGCCCTCAAGGGCGGCGCCGCCGAGCTGCGCCACTTCCTCCAGGTCGACCTGGCCAAGAACCGCATGGACGACCTGCGGGTGAAGGTCAGCCAGGCCCTGGACCAGGGCGGGCCGGCCGTGCGCGCGGCGGCCAACAAGACACTGGACGCCGGCGGCGAGGCGGCGCTGCTGAAGTTCTTCGCGGAGGACCTGCCGGCCGCCCAGGCCGAGGACGCGGACCGTGCCGAGATCCAGAAGATCCTGGCCGACCCGAACACCGGCCCGGGCGTGCGTGCGGCGGCCGAGAAGGCCCTCAAGGGCGGCGCCGCCGAGCTGCGCCACTTCCTCCAGGTCGACCTGGCCAAGAACCGCGGCGACGACAACCGGGTGAAGGTCTCCCAACTGCTGGCCACCGGCGGGCGCGAGGTGCGCGAGGGCGCCGCCAAGGCGCTGGACGGCAGCGACGCGGAGGTCGCGAAGTGGCTCGCGGAGGGCTGGCCCAAGGCCCAGGCCTCGGACGACCGCGTCGCGGTGTTCGTCGCCCTGTCCGACAAGAACACCGGCCCGCACACCATCGAGGCCGCCGGGAAGGCGCTCAGCGGCACCCCGGCCGACGTCGCCCAGTTCCTGCGCGACCTGCCCAAGCTGCGCGCCACGGACAACCGGGTCAAGGTCTCCCAGCTGATCGAGACCGGCGGCCCGGCCGTGCGCGCCGCGGCCGGCAAGGCGATCGAGGGCAGCGACGCCGACGTCGCGAAGTTCCTCGCCGAGGGCTGGGCCACCGCCCGCGCCGCGGACGAGGCCGCCGCGAACAAGCCGGCCGACCAGCCCGCCGGGCAGCAGGACCAGGGCGCCCAGCAGCCGCAGACCGTCCAGCCGGCCGCCCTGACCAAGACCGACGGCACCACCACCGGCACCACCACCGGCACCGGGACCACCGCCACCGCCACCGGCTCGCTCGCCGCCACCGGCACCGAGGGCCTGGGCTGGGAGGCCGGCGGCGCCGCCGCGGCCCTGGCCGCGGGAGCGGCACTGGTCGCGGTCTCCCGCCGCCGCTCCGCCCGGAGCTGACCCGCCCGGAGCTGACACGTCCAGAGCTGACAGCCGGCGCTGGCATCTCCAGTGCTGACCCCCGGTCGCGTCCCCGGCCGCCGTGCACCCCACGGCGGCCGGGGACGCGCCGCGTTCCGAGGTGTCAGCGTTCGGTGAACCGGCGCGCCAACTGCTCGTGCCACCGCGCCGCGTTGGTGCCGTCCAGCTGCCCTTCGAAGGCCCGCCGGGCGGCGGCCACCAGCTCCTCACGGGATCCCGTGGCGCGGTAGCCGATCGCGGCGTCGTACACCGCCAACAGCGCGTCGTCGGTCTCGCAGTCCAGCCCCAGGCAGCTCACCACCCCGCGCCCGGCCGCGGCGTCGGCCAGCGCCGCCTCGAACACGCGCCGCAGCCGCCGCTCCTCCGCCCCGTCCGTCACCGCTCAGCCCCCGTCCCCGTCCCCGTCATCGCTCAGCCTCAGTCCCCGCCGCCCTCGCCGCTGTTGCTCCTGCCCAGAAGCCACCGCTCCCGCCGTTCCCGCCGCCGGCGGCGCTGCTCCGCGCTGCGCAGCAGGTCGCCCGCGGCGAGCGTCACCGCCGCGACCGCGCGCACCCAGCGCGGCCCGCCGCGCTCGGCCCACACCACGCACCCGCACCCGGCGAGCACCAGCACCAGCACCGCGACCAGCACCGCTCCGACCATCACGGTCACCACCTTTTCCCTCGCTGCTTTCGGCCGTGCATCCTCCCGTCCCTGATCTTGCAGGGTATCCCCGGCTTCAGCCGGGGGAGGGAATGCATCCTTGGCCCGGAGCCGCGAAGCGGCGGAGTCCTCTGCGTTGTCAGTGGCGTGTACCAGCTTGATCACGTCGGCCGTAAGGGGGTGGGCCGGGTGATCCGTGCGTACAAGTTCCTCATCAGGCCCACCGTGGGCCAGGCGCAGGCGCTCGCCGAGATGCTGCGGGATCACTGCTCGCTCTACAACGGCGCGCTCCAGGAACGCCGCGACGCCTACCGGCATCCGTCGAAGACGTCGATCAGGTACGGGCAGCAGTCCGCGCAGCTCAAGGAGATCCGGACGTTCGACCCGGAGCGGCAGGGCCGCTGGTCGTTCTCCTCGCAGCAGGCCACGCTGCGCCGTCTGGACAAGGCGTTCGCGGCCTTCTTCCGCCGGGCCAAGTCCGGCGAGACGCCCGGCTACCCCCGGTTCCGTGGGGTGAACTGGTTCGACACGGTGGACTTCCCCAAGGACGGCGACGGCTGCCGCTGGGACTCCACCCCGCGCGACCCGGTCACCCGCGTCCGCTTCCAAGGCGTCGGGCACGTCACGGCGGAGAGCCGGCCCAGCCAGGAAGTCTTCCACTGCGTGGTCTGCGGCCATCGGGCGCACGCCGACACAGGGGGAGCCGTCAACGTCCTACGGGTCGGGCCGGCCCGTCGCGACGCCCGCAAGGGTCAGCGAGAAGCCCCGGCTTCAGCCGGGGGAGGAGTCACGTGCCAGGATGCCCCTCTGTATACCGAACAAGGACGACAAGAGGAGTCACCCGTGGCCAACGCCCGGTTCGCCACCCTGCACACCACCGCGGGCCCGATCCGGCTGGAACTGTTCCCGTTCCACGCGCCGAAGACGGTCCGCAACTTCGTCGAACTCGCCGAGGGCGCCCGGGAGTACACCGACCCGCGGACCGGGGAGCCGGGCAGCGGCCCGTACTACGACGGCACGGTGTTCCACCGGGTGATCAAGGGCTTCATGATCCAGGGCGGCGACCCGACCGGCACCGGCGCCGGCGGCCCGGGCTACGCCTTCGCGGACGAGTTCCACCCGGAGCTGTTCTTCACCAAGCCGTACCTGCTGGCGATGGCCAACTCCGGCCCGGGGACGAACGGTTCGCAGTTCTTCATCACGGTGGGCACCCCCACCCACCTCAACCGCAAGCACATCATCTTCGGGCAGGTCGCCGACGCCGCCTCCAAGGCCGTGGTGGACGCGATCGCCGCCGCCCCCACCGAGGACGAGCGCCCGGTGGCGGACGTGGTGGTCGACTCGGTCGAGATCACGTACGCATGACGTCCGGGCCGCAGGCCTTCCCGCCCCGCCCGGTGCGCGGAGTGCGCGCCCGCTACGTCTTCCAGAGCGGCTGCCCGAGTGCCGTCGCGGACGCCACGGTCGACTTCGAGCCGTGGGAGGAGGGCGTGCACCTGGAGTCCGCCCGCGACGCCACCGTGTACGGCGGCCCGGTGCCGGCGGAGGAACTGGCCCGCTACCACGGCGCCCTGGTGGAGGGCGTGCGCGCCGAGCTGGCCGAGCAACTGCCCGGTGCGGTGGCGGCGTTGGCGATCGTCGTGCACCGCACCGTGGTGCACGACACGGACACCAGCGAGTACGCGTACCGCAGGGCCGGCCGGGTGGCGGTGCGCGAGGTGCTCGCCGTCCTGGACGGCGACGCGCCGAGCCGCCGCCCGAAGGATCACGGGCGACGGCAACGGAACTGACGATCCGTCATTCACCTCGGATGGGGATCGCTCCGGTATCCGCGCGGACGGCGCCGGCTCAGCAGCCGCCCGCCGGCCGCTCGCGGGTCACCAGGTCGGCCCGGCCCGCCGTGGCGTCCAGCCACACCACCCGGGTGCCCCGGTCGGCGGCCACCGCGTACTGGCCACCGCGGTCGCAGGAGATCCGCTGCGGCTCGCCGCCCGCCAGCGGCACCTGCCACAGCTTGGGCAGCGCCGCGTTGGTCCAGCCGCCGGCCGGCTTCTGCGACGTCAGCTGGTAGCTGACGGCCTGGTCGGAGGCGGTCAGCGTGGCGAACCGGGGGGCCTGCGGGGAGTCGGCGGGCAGCACGTCGACGATGCCCGAACCGTCCACCGCGCCCGAGCGGATGGTGCTGCGCCCGGCCGGATCGGCGGGGGTGTCCAGCCAGACCAGGCGCCCGCCCGCCAGCAGGGTGGAGGAGGGGCGGCTGGGCCCGGAGCCGGCCGGGGCGTGTGCGGTGTACTGGGCGGTGACCTTCCCCGCCGCGACGGAGTAGACGGTCGGCGCGTCCACCTGCTGTCCGCCGTCCTGCCAGGTCTCCGTCCAGCCGAGCAGGCCGTCGCGCAGGGTCAGGCCGGACAGGCCGTGCCCCTCGGGCAGCGGGAGTTCGACGGCCGGCGCCCCGTCGTGGACGAGGTACGCCCGGGTGCGGTGGGCCTGGGGGTCGTCGAGCACGTAGGCGATGTCCGGGCCGGAGACCTGGAGTCCGTCGAGGCTCTGGGTGGTGCGCAGCAGGCTGCGCACCGGGCCGGCGCCGCTGAGTGGGGCGGTCAGGATCTCTCGGCCCGGGCCCTGGGGGCCGCCCTGGGCCTCCCAGACGGCGGTGGTGCCGTCGGTGGCGGCCCAGCTGTGGAAGCGCCCGTCCTGGGGGCTGAGCCGTACGGGCTTGCCGCGGCCGTCGACGGTGCCGGTGTACAGCCCGTTGCCGTCGGGCCCGTTGGCCAGGATCACCCAGTGCCCGTTCGCGGCGACCGGGCTGGACATGCTGTTGGGGATGTCCGTCAGCAGGGTGCGGGCGTCCGTGCCGAGCCGGTGCTGCCAGCCGGCCCGGATCCCGTGGGCGTCGAACGCGGCGGCGATGGCGCGCAGTTGGCGGGTGTCCAGGCCCTGGTCGCGGCCGGCGGCCAGCACCGCGTTGCGGCCGGCCAGGAAGTCGTCGGTGGGGGTGAGGTAGTCGGCGAGGGCGTGGTAGACGACCCGGTCGGCGGTGAGCGGGTCGATGCCACGCCGCACGTCCCACAGCGCGCCGCCGAAGATGGTGGAGTTGAGGTGCACCCCGCCCTGGTCGACGTCGAGGGTGCCCAGGTAGTCGTCCACGGTGGTGCGGTGGTCGTCCAGGCGGCGCTGGGCGCAGGCCTGCGGGGTGCCGGTGCGGCACAGGCTCTCGCCCAGCAGCGGGGCGGTGGGGTCGTCCATGGCCAGGCCGCGGGCGGTGACCTCGATGGCGTTGCCGAAGTAGTCGGCGATCGCCTCGTTCATGGCGCCGGACTGGCCGAAGTAGACCAGGTTGGCGGTGTGGTCGATGACGGCGTGGGTCATCTCGTGGCCGGAGACGTCCAGGGCGGCGGAGAAGGGGTAGTAGGCGTCGCCGAGGGAGCCGTAGACCATCTTGCGGCCGTCCCAGAAGGCGTTCGGGAACGGCTTGCCGTGGTCGCTCACGTTGACCACGGAGACGATCGGGCCGCCCTGGCCGTCCAGGCCGTTGCGGCCGAGCCGGTCGCGGTAGAAGTCGTCCACGATCCCGGCGTTGACGTGGGCGTCGGTGGCGCCGTCGTCCCCGGTGGCGGCGGGGAAGTCGGGGGTGGGGGAGGAGACGGGGGCGGCGTCGGCGGGGACGGTGCCGTCGAAGTCGCCCTCGTCGCGGCCGCCGGCGTCGTAGGTGGTGAGGGTGCCGGGGCGGGTGAGGTCGGTGAGCTGGTAGCCGCCGTCGGGGCGCTTGGCGATGTGGACGGCGGTGGCGCGTCCGTGGGCGTCGGGGGCGGTGCCGGTGGCGGGCTGGAGGCCGTCGGCGGGGGCCTGGGTCCCGGGAGTTCGATCCTCGGGGGCCTGGGCCTGGGCCTGGGCCTGGGCCTGGGCCTGGGTCTGGGCCTTGGGGGCTTGAGTCTTGGGAGCTTGAGCGGCGGGGGCCTGGCCGGGTGCCGGGCCGGCGGCGGGGCTGGGGGCGCGGGTGTCGTGGGCCAGGGCGACGGTGCCGGCGGTGGCGTCGACGTACACCTCGCGGGCGGTGCCGCCGGCCCCGGGGCGCACGGTGTAGTGCTCGGTCAGGCGGCCGGGGCCGCCGGGCAGGACGACCGCGCCGAGGTCCTCGGCGGTGGCGCCGGTGCGCTGCTGGGGGTCGGTCAGCGAGTCGATCGCGGTGCGGCGCAGGACCTCGGCCGGGACGGCGGGGGTGGTGGGGGCGGTCAGGCCGGTGAAGTAGCGCCCGCCCGCCGACTCGACCTTCTGGCCGACGCCCTGCCCGGCGAGGTGCACCAGGTACTGGCCGCCGAGGACGGGGATCCCGCCGTGGCGCTGCTCGAACCTGACGGTGCGCCGGCCGTCCGGGCCGGGGGTGGAGGCGAGTTCGGTCAGTTCGCCGGTGTCGATGCGGTAGCGCTCGGGGTGGGCCGCCAGGTGGGCCCGGGCGGCCTGGACCGGGTCGCCGGGGGCGGGTTCGTCCAGGCCGGTCACCAGCTGCGGCGTGGCGGTGTCCTGGCCGGCCACCAGGGCGGGCACCGGGTCGGTGTCCGGACCCGGGGCCGGCGCGGCCAGGGCGGGCGGCGCGGTCAGGGCCAGCGCCACGGTGGCGGCGGCCAAGGCCAACGCGCGGGCGGTACGCGAATGTTGGGGCACGGCGGTCCTCTCGCGTGCGGGTACGGGGGTGCGACGGCACGGTGGCGCGTCGCGGTACCCACCATAAGCAGTCAGACGACATATGTCGATTGACGGCCTATCAAGACCGTGTCGATACCCCCACCCCGTCCACGGCCCGCCGCGGGCGATCCGTTCAGCCCGCTGACGGATGCTCAGATCCGAGGGCGCGCAGGCCCGAGGAGCTCCGGGCCGCGCCGCCCGGCGCCACCGCCCCGCCCCCAGCCGCCACCGCCGTCACCCCGCCCTCACCCCGCCGCGTCCGGCAGCTACGCCGGGCAGGTCCCGCCCGGCGCGGTGAGCAGCTCGAAGTGCCACACCTCGTTGCTGTACACCTGGCACAGCCCGTACCGGGCACCGTGCTGGATCAGCCAGTAGTCGGCGTTCGTCGGGCCGAGGTCCACCGCCTTGCCCGCCACGTGCGCCGACTTCTCCGGCGTGTTCACGAACTGCCGGGCCCGCTCCAGGCTCCCGTACTTCTCCACCGCCTTGTCCAGCAGCCGCTGCTGGTAGGCCTTGCTGCGCCAGCCGGAGGTGACGCTCATCTCGCCTGACCCTCAGCTACACCCTCTTCGCCGTCACCACCGGCACCCTCTGCCTAGCCGTCGTCTACTTCGGCATGCGCTACGTCCCCAACTGCCCGCTGACCTCCGCCAACCCCCGCTACCGCTCCGAGGCCCCCTCTCGGCAGGAGATCCTCGACTCCCTGCTCAACGCCAGCGGCTACGCCCTCGCCCTGCTGAGCGCCGTCGGCATGGCCGGCGGCTGGCTGATCGCCGTGTCGTCGGTCCAGTGCCACGGGGTCTCCGGCGGCACCCGCCGGGCCCGGATCTGGGTGAACGCCACCTTCGGTGCGCGGAACAGCGGGAACCACCGCTCCCCGAAACCGTCCCCGAGCGCCAGGCCCTCCAGCGCGTCACGTGCAGCCGAATACGTCATCCCGGCATCCTCGCACCGCCCGCACCCCGCCGCCCCGGCCCGGAGCGCCACAAGTTGATCAAGATGTGACCGTCCACGGGATGGATCTGTCAGTCGGGATCACTACGGTACGTCGGTATGCGAAACGACGATCCGGACCAGCGCCGGAGCAAGTCCGATGACCAGCAGTGGGACGACTTCGTGAAGGCCGTGGCCGCGGAGCAGGAGGCGGCGAACCGCCCGGCCGGTGCGCCGCCGTCCCGGCGGGTCTGGCCGCGCAACGCCGCCCTGGCCGTGGGCGCCGCCGCCGTGGTCGCCATCGGCCTGCAGCTCGTGCCGTCCGCCGAGGACAGTGCCGCCCCGGCCGCGCCGGCCGCCCCGACCATGGCGGTCCCGGCCGTCGCCACCACCGCCACCACCGGTGCCGCCGGTCCGGCGGCCGCCGCGGGCCGTCCGCAGATACCGCTGGACCAGGTCTTCCCCGCCGAGGTGCGCTCGCCCTCCGGCACCGTCTTCACCAGGGTCGCCTCCGCCACCCTGCCCTCGTGCACCGAGCCGGACTCGGTCGGCTCCCGGCTGATCGCCATGATCAAGGCGGGCCAGGGCTGTGTGGGCGAGCAGGTAGCCCTCTACAAGGACGCCCGGAACGACCAGTTCAACCTGGCCGTGTTCACCATGAGGGACAAGCTGGACGCCCTCCACACGGTCACCCGGCTGTCCGAGGACTTCGAGGACTTCGAGGTCGGCGCCCAGGCCCCGCCGCCCGCCTCGGGCCTGCCGACCCTCCCGCCGGACAGCGGCATGGTCCAGGCCTTCAGCGGCAGCGGCCGCGCGATGCTCGTCAGTCTCGGCCAGTGGTCCGACGGTCGCTCCACCGACCGCCAGCAGCTCGTCGACCTCGAGGGCCCGCTGCGGGACGCCGTCGGCAAGGCCCTCCTCGGCTACGAGGCGCAGTCCTGAACCCGGGCCCGTGGCGGGGCGTCAGCCGGCCGTGACCGGGAGCAGGCCGCGCTCGCCGAAGACCTTCTTGGCGACGAAGGTGGCGTTCAGCGCCTTGGGGAAGCCGCAGTAGGCGGCGGCGTGCAGCAGGGCCTCGGTGATCTCGGTGGGGGTGAGGCCGACGTTGAGCGAGGCGTTGATGTGGACCTCCAGCTGCGGCTCGCAGCCGCCGAGTGCGGTGAGCATCCCCAGGGTCACCAACTGGCGGTCGCGCGGGGCGAGTTCGGGGCGGCTGTAGATGTCGCCGAAGCCCCAGGCGACCACCTGGTGGGCGAGTTCGGGGTTGATGTCGGCCAGGGCGTCCACCACGCGCCGGCCGCCCTCGCCGTCGACCCGGGTGAGCATCTCCATGCCCCGGTCGAACCGCTCCTGCCGCTGCCCGGCCCCCTGCTCCGAAACGCCCATGTCCCCGTCCTCTCCTCGTACCGTTCTGGTGTCGCGGCCCCGGCCGACCGGCCCTGGCCACGGAAGGAACCGTAGGACTTGGAGTGCACTCCAACTCAAGCCTGGCCCGTACGACACGCCGTCACCCCGTCGCGCCGTCAGGGCAGGGGCGTCCACCCGGGCGGGGTCAGCGCGGTGTCGGCCAGGATCCGGGCGACCGTCCCCGCCAGCGTGCTGCTCTGCGGGACGACCCGCTCCACCCCGCCCGGCAGCAGGTCCCGCTCCCGGTACCACCCGGCCATGTCCCCGGGCGAGAACTCCGCCGCCTGCGGCCGGGTGGCGTGCCGGCGCACCGTCTCCGCGAAGCCGACGTCCAGGTAGTAGAGGTGGCTGCGCCCCCGGTGGTCGGCGACCAGGCCCGCGAGCATCGCGCCGTAGCGCTCGGCGGCGAGGATGCCCTCCACCACGACGTGGAAGCCGCTGTCCAGCGCGTTCCATCGGGGTCTTCTGGCTGTTGCGTGACGTGGTGTCAGGTCTCCTCGTTGATGAGCTAATGCTCGTTCTTGGGGGGTGAGGCTCTGTGGCGAGACGTTGCAAGCAGCTACAGAGACAGGAAGTTGAACATGAGGGCTTTCCCAGTGGTACTGCCTTCGGGCGCCAGGTACTGGAGTGTCGTCGATGATGAGTTCCGGCCCTTCCCGGTAGCCGACCAGTGGCTTCGGTACCTCCGTCTCAGCAAAGACCGAGCTGAGACGACGACCAAGAGCTACGCCGGCTGCGTGGCGTTGTACCTCTACTGGTGTTTGACCACTGGCCGTGACTGGCGAGTGGCGGCCCGGGACCTGGGGCTGTTCATCCTCTGGCTGAAGTGGACGCCGTCCTCCCCGACGATCAACGGCTCGAACGTTGTCTTCGGCCCGGGCTCGGCTGTCGTCCGGCGCGAGCGACGCGTCAACAGGGTCCTGACGGCGGTCCGCGGGCTGCTGCGCTACGCGGTCTCGATCGGTGAGGCACCGGAGTGGGTGCTCGGGCAGATCTACGAGCTGGCCGACAGCAGCAGCCTGCCGCAGGAGGCCCAGGGCGAAGACAGCCGGCTCTTCTACCGCATGGGAGTACAGCACCGAGTGTGCGAGCCGGAAACGCAGGTTGACCGGGCCAGCGACGAAGAGCTGGTCTCGATGTTCCTGAACTGCCGAAACGCACGCGACCGCTTGATCGTGTTGCTGCTGGGACGGGTCGGATTGCGCAGGGGCCAGGCTGCTGGGCTGCACCGCTCCGACTGCCATCTCCTGCCGGACTCCCGTGCTCTGGGATGCGACCACAAGGGCGCCCACCTGCACGTCGTCCGACGGCAGAACAAGAACGGCGCCTGGTCGAAGTCCAAGAGCGAGCGGGTCCTGCCGGTCGACTTCTTGGTCGTTCAGGCATTCGATCAGTACAGCGACGAGCGTCACGCTCGCCTGGGTCCGGGCGGCAGCGACTTCCTCTTGGTCAACCTCTTCCGGGAGCCGCTGGGCGAGCCGGTGCCACCTGCGGCGATCAACGAGCTCTACGACGAACTCAACCGACGTGCTGAGCTCTCGCGGAAGGTGGCACCTCACATGAGCCGTCACGCTGCCGGCAGCAACTGGGCCGATGCCGGGGCCTCGCTCGACGAGGTTCAGGCCCTGCTCGGGCAGGACAGTACCGAGTCGGCCCGGCCCTACCTGCATCCAGCACCTGAACGTCTGCGGGAAGCCGTCGAGCGTGTTCCCTCGCCCAGGTTCCGGTGATCGGCGATGACAGTGATCGCGCTTAACGAGGCATCGCTCTCCCCCGCCGAACTGGCGGACCGGCGGACGAAGTTGATCCTTGAAGCCCTGGACGATGAGTTTCTTGCCTCGGTTCGATGGGACTGGGATCAGCGTGTCGTCTTCTTCCCCGCGGAGCATTTGGTCCTGAGTCGGCCCGCCTGCGCCATCGCAGAGTGCACCAACCCTGCCAATCACGGGCGTCTGTGCTCGGCCTGCCGACGCCGGTGGCAGCTGTCCAGCCTGGACATGGACGACTTCATCGGTTCGGCCGCCAGGAACTGGAGGTGCGTCGGGCAGTCGCCCTGCCAGGTTCCGGAGTGCGAGCGTCCCCGCAGGACGGAGAAGTGCGGACTCTGCGACCCCCACTACGCCCAACAGGAACACCGCGGGCTGTCCTTGGAGGAGTTCCTGCAGCGTCCTGACCTGTCGCCGATCCGTCGAATCGGCCCCTGCGCGGTCGTGGCCTGCTACCGGGACCGCGACAGCTCTCGCCACAGCTACTGCAAGGCACACCGGCACCGCTACAACGAGGCCCGACGTGCCGGCACGCTTGGAGACGATGAAGGGAGCTGGAGGCGAACTTCGTCGGCGATCCCCGTGTCCGGACAGGTCAGCTTCCGGGGACTGCCCCTTCCGCTCGTCGCTGAGATCCTCTACGGGTTTCAGCTGCGGACGAAGGAGTGCGTCCGCACGCTTGACCAGACGTTGCGCCGTCTCTGCGATCGCGCCCGCTCCCTGGGGCTGACGACAGTGCTCGGCTGGGACATCGGCGACCTGCATGTCAGCGAACGCGCTCTGACCCGGGGCATCCAGCGGGTCTGTTCCCGTGTCGGTGCGACCCCCGAGACCGAGCGGCTCAAGGACGTCTGGGACCTCACCGTCTTCGGCTTGAGTGGGACGGTGAGTTTCACGGAGATCCGCCAGACTTGGCTGCGGGAAGCCACGAAGCTCTGGGCCGCCAACGATCTCGGCCGCCGTCGTGGAGCCCGCGCCCACGGGATCCAGGGCGCGGTGCGGCGTCACGTCCTCAGCATGGAGCGGCTCTCCGAGTGCCTCTGGCTGCAGCGGGAGGATCACGGCCTGGACCACACCCGCTTCAGCCGCAACGACGTGATCAACCTCTGCAACCGGCTCGGCTACCTGATGCAACAGGACGAGCTGAGCGCGGGGATGCGCCACACCACCACCCTGCATATCCGCAAGATCCTCAACTGGTGCCGCACCTCGGGCATGACCCGTCCTGGGCAGCCGCTGGAAGGACTCCCACCGGACTTCGCCATCACACCGGACGACATCCCCGACATCCCCGAAGACACCGAGGCCGGCAAGGACCTGCCCGACGAGGTGATGCGGCAACTCTGTGCCAGTCTGCACCAGTTGGAGGCCAGCAGCTCGCGAGAGGTCCGGGTCTGCGTCGAGATTCTCATCGACACCGGCCGCCGTCCCGACGAGGCCGCCATGCTGCGGTGGGACTGTCTCACCACGGACCCCGATGGAACCCCCATCCTGCTCTACGACAACTCCAAGGCCAACCGTCCCGGACGTCGGCTGCCTATCGCGAAGGAAACAGCAGCCCTGATCACCGCTCAACAAGAACGCGTCCGCGAACGGTTCCCCGCGACCCCCGTTGCCGAGCTGGCTCTCCTCCCCTCGCCCCGCGCCAACCCAGAGGGCCGCAAACCCATCGGGAACATCGCTCCCGCGCACCGAAACTGGGTCGATGCGCTGCCCGACTTCCTGCTCCCGATCGAGGTCCTCGAGAACGGACAACCGACGATCAAGATGCTCCCGTTCGACAAGAGCCGGATCTTCCCCTACGCCCACCGGCACTCCTACGCTCAGCGACATGCAGACGCGGGCGTGAGGGTCGAGGTCCTCAAGGTCCTTATGGATCACCGACTCCTGTCCACCACACAGGGCTACTACCAAATCACCGATGACCGGCGCCGAGCGGCCGTTGAGCGGGTGACCGCGATGCAGTTCGACCGCCACGGAAACCGCGTCTGGCGCAAGGTTCAGGGGCTTCTGGAATCCGAGCACGTCCGGCGAGCGATCGGGGAGGTTGCCGTCCCCTACGGCGTCTGCCTGGAGCCCTCCAACGTCGCGGCCGGCGGACACAGCTGCCCCATCCGCTTCCGCTGTGTCGGCTGCGATCACTTCCGCACCGACGTCTCCTACCTCCCCGACCTGCACGCCTACCTCGCAGACCTGCTGCGGAGCCGCGAACGGCTCAGGTCTGCCTTCGAAGCCGACGACTGGGCCAGGAGTGAGGCCATGCCCTCCGAGGAGGAGATCGCCCGAGTGCGCCGTTTGATCGAGCGGGTCAAGGCCGACCTGGACGACCTCAGCCCCGAGGAACGCGCACAGATCGAAGCCGCGGTCGCCAACGTCCGCCGCGGGCGCCCGGTCATGCTGGGCATGCCCACTCGGATCAGCCAGCCGCTGCCCGACGTCCGGCCGGGGCGGCCTGCATGACCAACTCCATGCTCGACGGCCGGCAGGCCGACTCGGCCCGTCGGCGCCAGCGAGTACTCAAGGCCATCGACGCCATGCGAAAGGCCGGCAACACGGTTAGCGTCTCCGCGATCGCCCGCCAGGCGGGGGTCGATCGCACCTACCTCTATCGACACAAGGACCTCCTCGCCCTGGTCCACGCCGCCGAGCGGGAACCCACGGGACCGCAGGCGTCCGGGGTCACCCGGGCCTCGCTCCAGGCGGATCTCGCGCACGCGCAGGATCGGAACGTTCGCCTGTCCGCTGAGGTCCAGCGATTGCAGCGTCGTCTGTCCGAGGCGTTGGGCGAGCAGGTCTGGCGCGAGTCGGGGCTCGGCGCACCGGTCGACGTCGACGCGCTCCAGCGAGAGAACACACGGCTGCAACAGCAGAACATCCAGCTCAGGGGCTCGGTTGAGGAGCTCCAGGGCGAGCTCGACGCTGCCCGCGCTGCCAATCGCGATCTGACCCGGGCGCTCAACCAGAAGCCCTGACGCCACGGTTCACCCGCAGGGGGGATGACGCAACAGGTGTTGCAGTGACTAGAGTCTGAAATACGGCACTGAGCTGCACTGACGCACCTGCAACACGTCATCTCCCCCAGGGAAAGCGCGTGCCGGGCCACCAGGGAGACCAGGCCGATGTTCGCCCCGCCCGGCACGTCGCGCTCGCGCAGCACGGTGCGCCGCAACAGGTCCTGCCCGACGACCGCCACGCCCCGCCCGTACGCGGCCCGCAGCCCGGTGGCGACGCTGGACTTGCCCGCCCCGCTCGGCCCGCGCAGCACCACCAGCACCGTGTTCCGACTGCCCGTCACCGGGCCACCGTAGCGCCGCGTCCCGCCCGCCTGTTGCGGTTGGATCACGGACTGTCCGTTTCATCGGGCATTGGGCGGGAGTGCGGTGATTGTTTTCGTTGGCATGAATGTCATCGGACTCTCATACTGCCTGGTGAGGCACGTGATGGACGGTCCGGGAAGCCGCGGGGGGAGCGGATTCCCGACAGTGGCCCGCGTGCGAGATTCCGAGAATGTTCCCTTGGGGGGAGTGCTTTGTCCGCGCCCGAGAACGAGAGCGCCGCGTTCACCGATCCGCCGCCGGATCCGGCTGCCGCGCCCGCAGCTGCGCCGGAAGCAGCTGTCGTACCCGAACCCACGCCCGTGCCCGAGCCCGCAGCCGACCCGGCGACGGCCCCGGTTCCGGCCCCGGCCTCGCGCCGGCTGCCGCGTGCCGTCGGCGTCGCGCTGGCCACCGCCGGACTGCTCGCCGTCACGGCGGCCAGCGCCGCGGTGACCGTCGCGGTCGGCAAGCCGGACGGCCGTCCGGCCGCCGCGCCCGCACCGCGCGCCACCGCCGCGGCCACCACCCCGGCGAACACGAACACGAGCGCGAGCGCGACCCCGTCCGCCGTACCCGTCCCGGTGCCCACCGCCGCCCCGGCCGAGCCCGCCCCGGCCAGCACCGTCAAGGGCACGGTCAGCGGCGGCAAGCACGAGGGCGACCTGCGCTACTTCCTGCTCCCGATCCCGGCCGGCGGCGAGTCCTACGGGCCCGCGGACGGGATGCCGATGACCCGCGACGACGTCTCCGAGATATTCGGCAAGCAGGACGACATCGACACCATCCTCAACCGGCTCGGCTACCGGGACGGCGCCGAGCGCACCTACCGCACGGCCGACGGCACCGCCCAAGTCACCGTCACCCTGCTGCACTTCGGCTCCGCCGACCTGGCGAGCAGGTTCGTCCAGGGCTACACCGTCAAGTCGCAGGAGCCGATCGACATCGACGGCGACCCCAACGCCCACGGCTTCCGCAACAAGCCCAAGCACGAGGCCTACACCGGCTCGATGACCGGCATCTCCAGCCAGGGCGACGTCCAGTACACCGTCGACGTCGAGGTCAAGGGCACGCCGGACAAGGCGCTGCTGAACGACCTGATGAAGCGCCAGCGCGAGTGGCTCGCCTCCGGCGGCTGAGCCCGCGCCCGCCCCACGACGTCGCCCTCCCTTCCTCCTCTGGAGCCACTCACGTGACCACCGAACCCGCGCAGCAGCCGTCGGCTGCGGCCGAACCACCGCTGCCCCCGGTCCCGCCCGCACCGCCCGTGCCCCCGGTCCCGCCCGTACCGCCGGTGCCGGACGAGCCGCTGGTCCCGCCGGTCCCGCCGGTGCCCCCCGTCCCGGGCGCGCCGTTCCGGCCGGCCGACGCCACCGAAGGGGAGCCGGACACCCTGTCCGCCGGCCCCGACTCCGCCGCGCGCGCCCCGCGCCGCCCCCGCCCGGTGCTGCTGGCCGTCTGCGCGCTGGTCGTGGGCGCGCTGGCCGGCGGCGGCGTCGGCTACGCCATCCAGGCCCAGCGCCCGCCCACGCCGCTGCCGCCGCTGCAGGTGGCCCTGCCGTCCTACCCGGCCGAGGTGGTCGACCCGGCCGCGCTCGCCGCCGCGCAGCCCAAACCGCCCGCCATCGAGGGCGACCTGCGCAAACTGCTGATCAGCGCCCCCGACGGCACCTCCGCCTGGGGCGACTTCCCGGACAAGCCGAGCTGGATGTCCATCGGCGAACTCGCCGAGCGCAACGGCGACGCGGCCAACGTCTTCAAGAGCCTGGCCGGGTCCGGCTTCCGGCGCGCCGCCGAGGTGGACTGGAAGAAGGACGACATCCGCTACCGCGTCACGCTCACCCAGTACACGCCCGAGCACCTCGACAAGGCCGCGGCCGCCAACGGGAAGACCTTCGCCGACGACGCCAACGGCGGCTACTGGGTGGAGAACGAGCCGAGCAGCTGGTCCGACACCAAGGAGCAGTACTACTACGGGCACGCCGCCGCCCAGCGCGGCACGGTGCTGATGACCGTGGAGGTCTTCAGCCCCAAGCCGGTGGACTCCGGGGACCTCAAAGCCCTCGCCAAGCAGCAGTGGGAGCGGCTGGTATGACCGACGACTCCGTGACCACCACCCCGGCCGGCCCGGCCGCGCCAGCGGCCCCGGACGTCCCGGCAAGCCCCGAACCGGCCGGGCCCACCACCGAGTTCACCCCTCAGGGCGCCATCGAGAGCGCCCCCGCCGCACCCCACCCCGCCTCCCGCCGACTGCTGCGCGCGGGCGCGGCCACCGTCGCCGCCGCGCTGGTCGGCGTGGTCATCGGCGTCGGCATCATCAAGACCCGGTACGACGACCCCGCCCCGGTCGCCGCCGCCGGCCCCACCGCCGCCCCCGCCCCGACCGCCACCCCCACGCCCTTCGGCGCCAAGTCCAACGGCAGCCACTTCGGCTCGCTGCGCGACCTGCTGCTGCCCGTCCCGGCCGGCTACGCACCGGGCCCCGACGAGGGCGGCTACGGCAACGACACCGAGCTCGGCGCCGGACAGCTGTCCGACGAGATGGACGCCGAACTCCAGCAGATCCCCAAGGACAAGCGCGACAAGCTCCGCTCCTACTGGGAGGGACTGCACGTCAAGGGAACCGGCGTGCGGACCTACCGCAACGAGGACAACCACCTGGTGGTCGGGCTGCGGCTGCGCCAGTTCAACCAGCAGGAGGTGCAGCGGATCAACGAGTACACGGCGGTGTTCACCGGCGACACCGGCATCTTCCGCTCCGGCCCGCAGGTGCCGGGCCACCCCGAGGCGCACTGCTACCTGATGCCCGCGCCGCCGTCCGCGCCGATCGACTACCTGGAGTGCTCGGCCGCCGAGGGCGACCTCCTGGTGATCATGAGCACCGAGGGCGTGGCCCCGCTGCCCAAGGACAAGATCGTCGCCCTCTTCACCATGCAGCTCGACCGCCTCGCCAGCCCGGGAGCGTCCGTATGACCGACCACGCCGCCGCGCCGCAGCCCGCGCCGGAGCCGCACGACCAGGCCCCCGCCGCCCCCGCCGCCTCCGGGAGCGACGCCGGGAGCCCCTGGGCCGCCATCACCATCGACGACCCCCGGCCCGACCCCGGCCCGGCCGCCATGACGGCGCAGACCCCGCAGGAGCAGGCCGCCCGCCGCACCCGCCGCCGCGGGGCCACGGTGCGCTGGGGCTGCGCCGCCCTGGTGTTCGTCCTGGCGGGCACCGGCACCGCACTGGCCGTCACCGCCCCCGAGCGCACCGACCTTCCCGGGCTGGCCACCGCGAACGACGGCCGCTACACCTTCCCGCCCCTGACGCTGCCGCCGCTGCCCTCGGGCAAGGCCGCACCGAACCTGAAGGACAAGAGCGACGGGAACGGCAAGGGCCTGCACCAGGCGGACCTGCGCTACCTGCTGCTGCCCGCCCCCAAGGAGGCCGGCGGCTCGCTGAACCCGCCGGTCTTCCCGGTCCCGACGGTCCCGACGGTCTCGGCCACGGCCGCGCCCTCCGACGCCCCCTCGGCGAGCCCGACCCCCACCCCCTCGGCCACCGCCTCGCCGTCCGCGTCCGCTCCGGCGGCGCCCGGCGGGGCGGACCCGGCGAACTGGGTGCCCTGCAACGCGATGCTCGACGACCTGCAGAACCCGGCCCGGGCGCGCGCCCTGCTGCTGCAGAACGTGTGCCGGGCGGCCACCGTGCGGGAGTGGACCGCCTCCGACGGCACCACCACGCGGATCCGGCTGCTGCGCTTCGGCTCCTCGGCCGAGGCCTGGGGCACCTTCTCCCGGATGCGTTCGGAGATCCAGCTCAAGGCCGCGCCCGACGCGAGGACCGCGACCTCCTCCTCCGACCGCGAGCTGCCCGACGGTGTCGAGGTGACCCGCAAGGAGTCCCGGGAGAGCGCCGGCAAGGACGTGCCGACGACCAGGCTGGCGTACGTGTCGGCCTTCGACGTGCTGGCCGTCGTCACCATGACCAACCCTCACGGCGTGCCCGCCACGGCCTTCCGCCAGGTGGTCGACCTCCAGTCCGACCTGCTCGCCTGACCGACACCCACCTTCGAGAGGGCCCCTGGAAACCGCCGCCCGGCGGTTTCCAGGGGCCCTCGGTGCAAGGGGCCCGGGCGGTCCTGTCCGGCACCGGGCAGGGGGCGTCCGGGGGGTGTCTCCGGGCTCTCTGTGCCCCCGTCGGAGAGGAGGGGTGCGCGGTGGCCGTCAACGGGTCGTCACCGTCCGTCACCGCAACGGGTCCACCGGTCCCGCCGGTCGCCTCCGTCGCCGGGCAGTGACGAAATAGTGACAAATCCCTGATGAATCCCATGCGCAATCCGGTGCTCCGCGGACTTACGATCATCGGCGCCCCGGTGACCACACCGCCGGGGTCACCACGTATGGGGGATCAACGGATGAGCACACCAGCACCAGGCGGTTTCGGGGTCAACCATGCCGCGCTGGACAAGGCGCACGCCACGCTGACCAACCTGGCCCACGACTGCCCCGGTGCCGGCGCGGTCGCCGACGACGCCACCGGGACGGCCGTCACCGGCCTCAAGGGCTGGGGCAGCTCCGGCGCGCTGAAGGACTCGCTGGACGAATGGCACCAGCAGGTCAAGGCCCTGACCGGGCGGCTGAACGCCAACGCCACCGCGATGCAGGGCACCGGTGCCAACTACCTCAGTGCCAACCAGTCCGTCGCCCAGTCCCTCCAGGTGCCGTGATCATGCTCGGATACGAAGACGTCCTCAACGCCAACACCGACGCGCTGACCGCCGCCGCCACCCAGTGGCGCGCGATGGCCGCCCGCTTCCACACCATGCAGACCACCATGGAGCAGGACGTCCTGGGTGGGAGCGGCAACGGCAACGGCATCGGCGGCAACGGCCTGTTCGGCGGCAACGGCCTGGGCAGCGGCCCCTGGTGGACCGGCAACACGGCGAACCTGGCCAACGCGTCGCTGCTGACCACCAAGGGCCAGATCGTCGACGCCCAGACCGAGGCCAACGCGATGGCCTCGCTGCTCGACGAGGCGCACACGGACTTCGCCGCCGCCCAGAAGCAGACCCGCGACGCCGCCGACGGCGCGGTCAAGGACGGCTTCAAGGTCACCGGCACCGGCACCGCCGTGTTCGACGAGAGCACGCTCGACCCGGCGACCCGCCAGGCGCTGCACCACGACCCGGAGGCCCGGCAGTCCTACCAGGACGCGGCCGACAAGTGGACCAAGGCGATCACCGCCGGCGTCCAGGCCGCCACCCGCGCCGACGAGCGCATCGCTGCCGCCCTGCGCGGCGCCTCCAAGGCCGGCAACCCGCTGGACACCACCTTCAACGGCCAGGCGGTGGGCGGCGGCGACGCCGGCGACGCCCAGCGCGCCGCCGACCTGGCCACCCACCTGGACAGCCTGACCCCGGACCAGCTCACCCAGCTGCAGGACCTGATGAAGGACAAGGCGGACCACCCCGCCTTCTCCCAGGGCCTGCTGGACCGGCTCGGCCCGGACGGCCTGATGAAGCTCGCCCAGCAGCTGAACAGCCCGAGCGGCGACAAGAAGGCCGCCTACACCGACCTGCAGGGCGGCCTCACCCACGCGGTGGCCTCCGCCACCCAGGACACCAACACCGACTTCTACCGGCGCTGGCGCCAGAGCATGAAGGACGCCGGCTACAAGAACTACGGTTCCAACACCGACCCGGTGTACGGCTACCAGGTCCTCACCACCCTGATGACCAAGGGCGACGCCAAGTACTCCGCCGGGATGCTCGGCGACCTCGCCGACGACATCACCGCGACGGAGAAGGACCACCCCGACGCCTGGAGCTACAAGGCCAGCCACAGCGGCGACGCGCTGGGCGCCGACCCGCTGGACAACGTGCTCGCCGTCATGGGCCGCGAACCCGACGCCGCCACCGCCTACCTGGACCCGAACTCGGGCGGCGGCAACCAGCACCTGCACTACCTGCTCAAGGACCGCAAGTGGCCGGACGGCTGGGTCGCCAACCCCTACGCCGGCGTGGTCAAGATGCCCGACCCGCTGTCCCAGAGCGGACTGGGCGCGGCCCTGGAGGCCGCCACCACCGGCCAGCCGGCCGGCGCCCCGCACACCGGTCACCACACCGAGGCCCAGGCCCGGATCATGCACGACACCGTCACCACCCTGGACGAGGGCCAGGGCGGCAACAAGGTCAACGCCAACCTGCGCCAGCCGCTGGCCAACGCCCTGGCCGACTACACCAACGACAGCCACGAGATCTTCAACGGCCGCAACTCCCAGTACGCCGACCACGGCAGCGCGGTGTGGACCGACGCCAACGGCACGGTGCACATGGGCGTCGGCGAGGACAGCCTGGTGCGGGTGATGCGCGGGCTCTCCGACAACCCCGACGCCTACGCCACCCTGCACCAGGCCGAGAGCGCCAAGATCGCCCAGGAGCTGTCCTCGCTGGGGCCCAACGCCTCGCAGAACGACATCCAGGACGTGATGAACAAGGGCGCCGCGAGCCTGGGCGTCTACGACGCGGTCCGCGCCGACGTCGCCATGGGCCAGCGTGACGACGCCAACCTCCAGGCCGACTGGAAGGCCAAGGTCGCCTACCACGTCGTCGGCGCCCCGCTCACCCCCATCCCGTGGGTCGGCGACAGCGCCCAGCGCCTGGTCGACACCTGGGCCTGGGAGTGGGACAACCAGATGAAGGACCACAACAACAGCGTCGCCAACGCCAAGATCTCCGACACCTACCTGGACGCCAACAACGAGATGACCCACCTGGTCAGCGGCTGGGCCAAGGACCGCGGCACGGACCCGGACAGCAGCATGATCCACGTCGTCGAGGACGCCTCCCACGACCGCCGCTCCACCAGCGCCACCACCGCCGGGCACTTCCTCGGCCGCGGCAACTCCTGACGCACCGCCAGTCGACCCGCTGGGGCCGCCACCCGTTCCGGGCGGCGGCCCCAGCGGGTCGCCGTGAACCCCTCCGGCCCGCACAGCCGTCGGAACGGAGGGGGAGGAACATGTGACCAGCCGCACCGGAACCGCCGACGCCGACCACCGGCCCGCGCCCTGGGTCCGCAGCAGACTGCGCGCCGACCCGGCGGCCGCGCTGCTCATGGCGGCCCTCGCCTTCGTCACCGTCTTCCTCGCCGCCGCCCTGCCCCGGCTCCAGGACCGGGGCGCCGACGCCGCGCTGCGGGACTACGTCGGCCACGGGGACCTGCATCTGAGCAGCCTGCAGTACACCTCCCGGACCCGCCCCGGCGACACCGCCGCCGAACTCGCCGCCGTCCAGCGCGAACTGGCCGCGCGGGTGGGCGCGGAGCTGACGCTGTCCCCGGCCGGCGAGGCCCGCGGCGCCCGGGCCCGCACCACCGGTGACCTGAACAACCCCGGCTACACCCGGCTGGCCGCCGACGCGGCCCCGAAGCTGGCCCTGCTCCACCTCGACGGCCTCGCCGACCGGGTCACCCTCACCGCCGGCACCTGGCCCGCCCCCGCCGACGCCCCCGCCGACGCCTCCGCCCCGCTGCCGATCGTGGTGAGCGAGCCGGCCGCCCGCACCATCGGCATCACGATCGGCGACGTCCTCGACAGCGGCACCGGCGAAGCGGGCGCCCGCCGCACCACGGTCGTCGGCCTCTACCGCGTCGACGACCCGAGGGACCCGTACTGGGACGACCTCGGCTGCCCCGACCGCGCCTGCCTGCACCTGGACCCGCTGGGCAACAACTGGTGGCAGACCACCGGCTTCACCGACGGCGCCGACCTGGCCGCCCTCGCCCGCTGGGGCGGCGGCGCCGACGACTTCTGGCGGCTGCCCGTCGACCCCGCCGCCCTGCGCGCCGACCGGCTCGACCGCACCATCGCCACCGCCGACTCCTTCCTCACCGGCCCCGACGCCAAGGCCCTGGTCCCCGCCACCGGGCGCACCGACCTGCGCACCGCGTCCTTCCTGCCGGACGTCCTCACCCGGGCCCAGGACCGCTACCGGGCGGCCATGCCCCTGGCCGCGATCGGCCCGGCCGGTGTCGCGGGCGTCGCGGCGGTCGTCCTGGTCCTGGCCGCCGCCCTCACCACCGACCGGCGCGCCGGCGAACTCCGGCTGCTGCGCGCCCGCGGCGCCTCCCGCCCCGGGGTGCTGCTGCGGCTGCTCGGCGAGGGCGCCGCCACCGTGCTGCCCGCCGCCGCGCTCGCCACCGCCCTCGCCCTGGCGCTGCTGCCCACCCCCCGGTGGGGCCAGGCCGCACTCGCCGCCCTGGCCACGACCCTGCTCGCCCTGCTGGCCTTCCCCGCCCGGGCCGTCCTGCCGCGCCCACGCCCACGCCCGCGGCAGCACGGCGGCGCGCGCCGGGCGATCGGCGAACTCACCGTCCTGGCCGTGACCGTCGCGGCCGTGGCCGAGGTCCGGCGCCGGGGCGTCGGCCACCCCGGGGCAGGGACCGATCCGCTGCTGGCCGCCGCCCCGCTGCTGCTCGCCGTCACCGGCGCACTGCTGCTGGCCCGGACCGCGCCGCCGCTGATCGGCGGGCTGGCCGCCCTCGCCCGGCGCGGCCGCGGCCTGATCGGCTTCCTCGGCCTGGCCCGCGCCGCCCGCGACACCTCGGGCCGGCGCCGGCCCTCCGCGCTGCCGCTGCTCGCCCTGCTGATCGCCGTCACCAGCACCGGCTTCGGCGCCACCGTCCTGGACGCCGTCGACCACAGCCGACTGCGCGCCGCCCGCCTCGCGACCGGCGGGGACATCGGGGTGACCCTGCCGGACTACGCCACCGTGCCGCCGGCGTTCACCGAGGCCGCCGCCGCCCTGCCCGGCCTGCACACCGCCGCCGCCGTCCGGATCGAGCCCAAGTCCCTGCTCATCGGCGCGGGTTCGGGCTACGTCAAGGCCACCGTCGTGGTCGCCGAACCCGCCGCGTACGCCGAGATCGCCCGCACCACCGGCGCCGGCGGCTTCGACCCGGCGGCACTCGCCACCGCCCCCGGCGGCCCCGACACCCCCGTGCCCGCCCTGTTCAGCCGTGACCTGGCCGGGAGCCTCGCCGCCGGAGCACCCAGGCTCCACCTCGACAGCGGCGACGAACTGCGCACCACCGTCGCCGGAACCGTCGCCGCCACCCCGGCCCTGCCCGATCCCGGCCGGCCCTTCGTCATCCTCCCGGCCGGCCCGGCCGCCGAACGCCTCCCCGCACTCGGCAAGCCCAACCGCTGGCTGGCCGTCGGCGACATCGACCCCGAACAGGTCAGGACACTGCTGCGGGAGCGCGGCCTGACCCAGCCCACCGGCATCCTGAAACTCATCCAGGAGGACGCCGCCGCGTCCGGCCGCGGCACCCACGGCCTGCCACCCGGCTACACCGTCCACAGCAGCCGCGAACTGGCCGCCCAACTCGCCGACGACCCCCTCCAGCAGGCCGCCGCCCGCCTGTTCCGCTACGCGGCCGGCGCCGCCGCCGGCTTCGCCCTGCTCGCCGTCCTGCTGACGCTGCTACGGGCCGCCCCCGAGCGCACTGCCGTCCTGGCCCGGCTGCGCACCATGGGCCTGCGGCCCCGCCAGGGCCTGGCGCTGATCGCCGCCGAGGCCCTGCCCCAGGCCCTGACGGCGGCGCTGGGCGGGGGCCTGGCCGCGCTCGCGGCGGCCGCCCTGCTCGGCCCGGGCTTCGACCTGTCCACCCTGGTCGGCGCCCGGGTCGGTCACGCCCTGGGGCCCGCCGCGCTGCCGGTGCTGCTGCCCGCGGCGGGGCTGGCACTGCTGGTCTGCCTGGCCGTGGTGCTGGAGACCGCGGTCGCCGGCCGGCGCCGGCTCGCCGCCGAACTGCGGGCCGGCGACCAGCCCTGACCGGGTCCGCTTCCGGGTGCCGTCAGGGCCGGTCGGCACCGTCAGGCGCGGTGGTACTGGACGGGGGAGTGGACCTCGCCGCCGAGCGCGCCGGCCGCGTGGCGGGCCCAGGACGGGTTGCGCAGCAGCTCGCGCCCGATCAGGACGGCGTCGGCCCGCCCGTCGGTGAGGATCTCCTGGGCCTGGGCCGGGTCGGTGATCAGGCCGACGGCCGCCACCGGCAGGCCGGTCTCGCCCCGTACCGCCTCGGCGAAGGGCACCTGGAAGCCGGGTGCGGCCTGGATCCGGGCGTCGGGGACGAGCCCGCCGGTGGAGACGTCCAGCAGGTCCACGCCGTGCGCCTGGAGCTCCTTGGCGAGGCGGACGGTGTCCTCCGAGGTCCAGCCCTCGCGGCCGTCCTCGGGGTTCTCGGTGAGCCAGTCGGTCGCGGAGACGCGGAAGAACAGCGGCAGTTCCTCGGGCCACACCGCGCGCACCGCGTCGA
The DNA here is from genome assembly GCF_055560495.1 of Kitasatospora sp. NPDC023176. Classification (NCBI taxonomy): domain Bacteria; kingdom Bacillati; phylum Actinomycetota; class Actinomycetes; order Kitasatosporales; family Streptomycetaceae; genus Kitasatospora; species Kitasatospora sp. NPDC023176. Next base: position 172,590 of record NZ_JBVHIP010000011.1, read on the forward strand.
CGACCTCCAGGGCGAAGCGGATCCGGCCCTCGAAGGTGCCGCCGTAGGCGTCGGTGCGGCGGTTGCTCTGCGGGGAGAGGAACTGGTGGATCAGGTAGCCGTGGGCGCCGTGGAGTTCGACGGCCTGGAAGCCGGCCTCCCGTGCGCGCCGGGCCGCCTCGGCGAACTGCCGGACGATGACGCCGATCTGATCGACCGTCAGCTCGTCGGGGGTGGTGTGCTCGGGGGAGAAGGCCAGGGCGCTGGGGGCGACCGGGGTCCAGCCGTGCTCCTCGTCGGGGGTCAGGGCGCGCCAGCGGTCGATCCACGGCCGCTCGGTGGAGGCCTTGCGCCCGGCGTGGCCGAGCTGGATGGCGGGCACGGTGCCCTGCTCCTTGAGGAAGGCGGTGATCCGGCGGAACGCCTCCAGCTGGGTGTCGTTCCACAGCCCGAGGTCGTACGGGCTGATGCGCCCCTCGGGGCTGACCGCGGTGGCCTCCACGATGATCAGCCCGGTGCCGCCGGCCGCCCGCGCCGCCAGGTGGGTGTAGTGCCAGTCGTGGGGCACCCCGGCGTTCTCACCGGCCGGCGCGGCGCTGTACTGGCACATCGGCGGCATCCAGACCCGGTTGGGGACGGTCAGCTCCCGCAGGGTGTACGGGGTGAAGAGGGTGGTGCTCATGTCGGGCTCCCGTGGGGTCGGCGGCGCCAGGGCGCAGGCGCTTGCTGATGCGCTTTACGTGTCACAACAATAGTTGCACGGGACGATACTTTCAATGTCGAACGGCTCCGTACACCGAAAGCGGCGCCGCCCGGGGCCATCCCCTGGCGGCGCCGCAGCCCCCGTGCTGCCGGGGCGTCAGCCCCCCGCCCCCGCGGACAGCAGGCCGCGGGCCCGGGCCGCCAGGCCGTCGGCGCCGCAGCGGGCGGCCAGCTCCAGGCCCCGGGTGAGCGCGGCGCGCGCGGCCGGGGCGGAGCCCAGCGCCTCGCCGAGGTCGACCAGGGCGATCGCGTGCTCGTAGCGGGCCGGTGAGCGCTCCAGGTACCGGACCGCCTCCGCCAGCAGCCCGGCCGCCCGCGGCGGCTCGTGCACGGCGGCGCACAGCCTCAGCGCGCTGCCGACGGCCGAATCCGTCCCGGACTCCCGGGCCCGGCCGACCGCCTCCTCGGCGAGACCGCGGGCCCGGTCCGGTTCCACGGGAGCCAGCGCGCGCGCCAGGTGCCCCAGCCACGGCGCCCACACCGTGTTGCGCCACCCGCGCGCGTCCAGGGCCGCCCCGGCGGCGGCCAGCGTCGCGGCCGCGCCCGCCGCGTCGCCCCGGGCCAGCAGCAGGCGCCCGTACAGCGTCGGGGCGTCGGGCAGCACCATCACCGTCGGGTACGGCGGGCCGAAGGCGTGCTCGCGCGCGAGCTCCAGGGCCTCGTCCAGCCGGCCGCGCGCGGCCACCGTCTCGGCCAGCGCCCCGACGGCGTCCCAGTGCAACGGAGTGCCCGGCCCGATCCGCCCGGCGATGCGCAGGGCCCGGCGCAGGTAGTCCTCCGCCATGGCGAGGGCACCGCAGCGGAACCGCAGCATGCCGGTCAGCAGGTAGGCGAAGCCCAGGTGGCCACCGCTCCACCCGGCGACCTCATAGCTGCGCACCGCCTCGTCGAACAGCTCCTCCGCCCGGTCGACCCGGTCGGCGTACAGGTAGCTGAGGCCCAGGACCCCGGGCAGCTCGAAGCCCCAGGTGGTGTTGGTCCAGCCGAGGCTGCGGGGCAGCCGGCCGCCCGGCAGCGCGGACTCGGCCAGGGCGATCGCCTCCGCGCGGTCGGCGCCGCGCAGCGTGAGGTCCCAGCAGCGCAGCACGGCCACCGCCCGGGCCAGGCCGTCGCGTTCGAACACGGCCTCGCCCGGGGCCGGCCCGTCCGGGCCGGCGTCGGTGAAGGCCAGGCCGACCGTGTCCAGCATCCGGCCGAACTCCGCGAGCCGCCGGGAGCGGCCGGGGCCGTCGGGGTCCTCGAACTGGAAGGTGGCGAACATGAAGTCGGCGACCTCCAGGCGCAGCCGTCCCGGGCCGGGCGGGGTGCGTGAGGCCTCCTCGGCGCACAGCGCGGCGGCCTCGCCGAGCCGGTTGCTGTGGGCGAGGGCCTGGGCGAGCCGGAAGGTCGCGTCCACCCGCAGCTCGGGGCTCAGCCCGTACGGGTCGGCGAGCGCCAGGCGCAGCTGGTTGACCGTGGTCGCCGGGTCGGTGAGCAGGGCCGAGCAGCCGAGCTCGTAGAGCACCGAGGCCCGGTCCCGGTCGGCGGGCGGCTCGCTGATGGCGCGGCGCAGGCAGCGCTGCGCGGCCCCGGGCGCGCCGATGGCCAGGTGTTCGCGGGCCGCCCGGCGCAGCTTGTCGACGATGAGGCCGTCCCCTTCGGGCAGGATCTCCAGCAGGTGGCGGGAGGCCGCGGGCAGGCCGAGGCCGGCGTTCTCGATCTCGACGGCGGCGACCCCGTGCATCCCGGTGCGGGCCGCGGGCGGCATCGACTGGTAGACCGAGGTGGCGACCAGCGGGTGGACGAACTCCAGCCGGCCCGCCGGTGTGCCGGTCAGTACCCGGTGCCGGCGCAGCTCCCGGACGGACTGGGCGGCGGTCTCCGGGCCCTGGGCGCAGATGGCGGCGGCGAGGTCGGGGCGGATGTCGGTGTCCAGCACCGAGGCCGCCCAGGCGAAGCGCAGTGCGGTGGGGCCGAGCCGCTCCAGCCAGTGTCGCAGCGTCATTCCCCTTGCAGTGGCTGCGAGTTCGCGCAGCTGCCCGGTGCTCTCCTCGACCGGGTCGAGCCGCTGGTCGGCCACCTCGCGCAGCAGGGCGGCGGTCTCGTACGGGTTCCCGGCGGTGACCGCCCAGACGTGGCGGCAGAAGGCGTCCTCGGCCCGCTCGCCCAGGGCCGCGCGGACCAGGTGCGCGACCGAGGCGGGCTGGAGCGGGCGCAGTTCGTGTCGGCGGTCGGCCCGGTCGGCGAGCCCGCGCTGGAGTGCCAGCGCGTCGTCGGGGAACTCGTCGCGGCAGGCCAGCGCCAGCAGGGCCGGCAGCTCCCGGGCGCGCAGCGCGAAGCCGGCCAGCCAACCGAGCGACTCCGGGTCGGCCCAGTGCAGGTCGTCGACCAACACGGCCACCGGCGAACGCAGCTGCACGAGGCGGGTGAGGACGAAGTCCAGCCCGTCCCGCACCCCTTGCGGATCGAGCTGTCCGCCGGGCGGACACAGCCCCGCCGCCGGGCCGACGATGTCCTCCCACGGCCCGAAGACCCGCGCCCGCTCGTCGTCGGACAGGGCCGACAGCACCGGCCGCACCAGCTGGCGCACCACGTGGAACGGCTCGTGGCACTGCCGTTGCCCGCCCCGGGCGAACAGCACCGTGCAGCCCGCACGTTTCGCGGCCCGCCGCACCGCGGTCAGCACCGCGGTCTTGCCCAGCCCGGCCGCGCCGGTGTACAGCAGCAGTTCACCGACCCCGGCCCCGGCGGGCAGGGTGAGCGCCTCGATCGCCCGCTCGGCCGAGCGGATCTCGGCCTCACGTTCGTGCAGCGGCCAGTGGTCCCTCCCGGACCCGTCGTCGCCCCCGGCCTTCCCAGCGGTCACCCGTCGCCTCCAAATCGCCCTGCCAGGGCTGTCGTTGCGTCGCCGCAGAGCGCCGAGGCTACTGCCGAGAGGCCGGGTCCGGTACGGGCTTGACAAAGCCGCCCGGCCCGAAAACCCGTTGGCCGCCGCCCGCCCGGACGGCGATACTCGCGCGTCGGGGCAGCTGCGGAGGGGGAGCGGGCGGGCGTGGAGGTCTTCGCGTGCAAGGGGTGCGGCACCGCACTGACCAGGCCGCTCACACGGGTCCCGTACCCCGTCTACGCCGGCCTCCAGTACGGCAACGGCGTCACCATGCCCGTCCTCATGGAAGCGGGCACCTACGGCGTCGACGAGGGCCCCGCCGGCGAGCCCCGGCTGATCGTGATCGCTCCCGGCGACGCCCACGGCACCGCGATGGTCCAGCGGCGCGAACTCGGCGCCTGCTGTGGCGTCGACGGCCGCTACGGCCCGAACGTCACCTGCGCCGGCTGCGGCCGCAAGGTCGCCACCCGGGTCGACGACTGCTCGCTGTGGCAGGCCACCTGGCTGGAACCGGCCGCGGTGAGCCCCGTACCGGCGGGCCCCGACCCTCCGGCCGCCGACTGGCCCACCGTCACCGACCGGTGGCGCGCCGCCGACCTGTCGGACGGCGACGGCAGACGGAGCATCCGCTGGGACGTGGAGGCCGCCGTGACCCTGGCCCACCTCGTCCACGCCGCCGACGGCGCGCCCCTCGCCCTCGCCGCCGGACCGCTCGCCCTGGCCTTCCGCCCGCTCCTCGCCCAACTGCCGCCCCCGGAACCCGGCCCGGCCCGGCGCGCGGCCCTGGCCGGACCGGGCCTGCCGCCGACCGGCCCCCGCGCCGACATCGCCGTGGTCCCGCGCCACCCCCGGACCGGCGAGTACTGGCCCACGCCCCCGGGCGTGACCGCCGTGCCGCTGGCCGCCGCGTTCTGGGCCTCCCTCGTCTTCCGCGACGAACGCGAACTCGCGCCCGCCACCGGCGGCCTGCCCCCGGGCGTCGAACGCGACTACCCCCTCCCGCCCCACCCCCTGTACCCGGCCTACCTCGACCGGTGGCTCTTCCGCGCCGTCCTGAACCGCCTGAACGGCGTCGAGGGCGCGCCGGACGACCGGTGGTGACGAACGAAGGCGGCGCCGCCCGGGAAGGACCCGGGCGGCGCCGCCGTGCACGCGCCGGCCGTCAGCGCACCGTCAGCGCACCGTCAGCGCACCGACTGCGGGACGCGCTGCGCCGGGACGCCCGGCGCAGCGGCCGTACGGGGCGCGGCCGGGGCGGCGCCCAGCGCGGTGCCGCGGGTCTCCTCCGCCCACAGGACGCACACCAGCAGGCCCAGCGCCGTCGTCCCGGCGGCGATCAGCATGGTGGGCCCGGTGCCCAGGCCGGTCAGCGACAGCGGCAGCAGGTAGGTGCCCACCGCCGCGCCGATCCGGCTGACCGAGGTGGCCATGCCCACGGCGGTGGCCCGGATCTCGGTCGGGAACAGCTCGTTGGGGTAGGTCCAGTCGAGCACGTTCGGCCCGCCGCACAGGAAGGCGTACGCGCACAGCGCGGTCAGCGCGACGGCGGCCGGCGCGCTGGGCCACACCCCCAGCAGCGCCAGCGGGACGGTCATCAGCGCGAAGGACCAGATGATGACGGGGCGCCGGCCCTTGGTGTCGATCAGGCGCAGCGCCGGGTAGCAGCCGAGCAGGAAGACCAGGCTGATCAGCCCGGTGCCCAGGGTCTCCATCACGGTGCCGCCCGGCATGCCGAAGGAGGAGAGGATCTGCGGGCCGAAGGTGAGCATCGCGAACAGCGGGCCGACCTGGCAGAGGAAGAACAGGCCGCAGAACAGGGTGCGCCGCCGGTAGGGCGGGGTCATCAGCAGCCGCAGCCCGCCGGCGCTGCGGGCCCGGGCGGCCGGGTCCGGCATCAGCTCGCGGCCGTCGACCCGCACCCCGAGGTGCTTCTCCACCACGCGCACCGCGTCGCCGACCCGTCCGTTGGCGGCCAGCCAGCGCGGCGACTCGGGGGAGCCGCGGCGGATCACCAGGAAGACCACGCACAGCACAGTGGAACTGGCCAGCATCCACCGCCAGCTGCCCGGTCCGGCCAGCTCCAGGAACAGGTAGCCCACCACGTAGGCGAGCACCGAGCCGGCGTACCAGGCGACGATCTGCTGACCGAGCAGCCGCCCGCGCTGCTTGGCGGGCAGCCACTCGGCGAGCAGGGAGGTGGCGATCGGGTAGTCGGCGGCGACGGCCATGCCGAGCACGAAGCGCAGCACGGTGATCGCCCACACCGAGTCGACCCAGAACGAGAGCACCGAGCAGGCGACCATCACCAGCAGGTCGGCGGTGTACATCACCTCCCGGCCGATCTTGTCGGTCAGCACGCCGAACAGGGCGCCGCCGACGAACATGCCCACCAGGGCGGCGGCGCCGATCAGGCTGACCTCCGCAGTGGACAGGCCGAGGTCGGGACGCATCCCGATCAGGGCGACGCCGACGATGCTCAGGATGTAGCCGTCGAGCAGCGGCCCACCGGAACAGGCCAGGGCCAGCCTGCGGTGGAAGGCGGTATACGGGGCGTTGTCGATCGTTTGGGACATGGGCTTCGGGGTCCTCCGGGACGTACGGCCGCGCGATTGGCACGCGGGCCGTGCGCCGGGTAGACGGCAGGGAACGGAGCCGCCCACCATGGACGGCTCCATCGCCCGGTCACACCGGGCGACCGTCCACGGTTGCCCGGGTACGGAGGGTGAACCACCGGGCCGAAGGTCGGCCGGATTCGTGACCAAGGTCCCGAAGCGGACAGGGCCTTCGGCCGTGCCGGTTCACGTCCAGCCCAGTCCTCGCGGGCCCTGTCGCCGTCCGCCCGCCCTCCGGGGCGCTCCGGGTGACCCTTCTCACCCGGAGCCCCTTTTGGAGTGTCCCGCGCCACATTCCGGCGTACTGGTCCAGACCAGCAGCCATCGGCCGCGCGGGTCAGTCGGCTGGACGGGCCTCGCGCAGCCGGGCGAGACCGGAGTCCAGGGCCGCCTCCAAGTGGATCGTCGACCCGGTGGCCAGCAGGATCGCCACCCCGCCCTGCACCCCGGCCAGCAGCGCCGCCGCCTCCCGCTCCGCGTCCAGCCCCGCCGTGACCTCGCCGGCGTCCTGGAGGTGGCGGATGCCCGCGGCGATCTGCTCCTGCCACCGGTCCATCAGCCGGCCCGCCACCGCGCGCGCCGCGTCGGAGGCGGCCGGGCCGCGCCGGGACAGGGCCGTCTGCAGCGGACAGTGGGCGCCCTGCGCCCGGTAGCGGGCCACCACCTTGTCCCGCCACCGCCACCAGGCCTCCCAGCTGGTCAGCGCGCCCAGTTCGGGCTGCTGGTCGTCGAGGATCCGGTCCGCCTCGTGATGGGCCACGGCCAGCAGCAACTCGTCCTTGCCGCCCGGGAAGTAGTGGAACAGCTGGCTCTTGCTGGTCGCCGTCCGGGCCATGACGTCCTCCAGGCGCAGCGCGAACACGCCCTCCTCGCGGATCTGCCCGGCCGCGCCCTCGACGATGCGCGCCCTGGTGGCGGCGCCCTTGCGGGTCAGCGTCATCCGTCCTCCTGTGCTTCCGACGGCCCCGTACCGTGCCGGTCAGGTCAGCAGCAGCAACTTGCCGGTGGTGCGCCGCGATTCCAGGTCCGCGTGCGCCCGGGCCGCCTCGGCCAGCGGGTAGCGGCCGGTGACCCGCAGGGTCAGCCGACCGTCCAGGACCAGGTCGAACAGCTCGCCGCTGCGCCGCACCAGGGCCTCGCGGGTGGGGACGTGGTGACGTACCAGGGGGAAGGACAGCAGGATGCTGTTGGGCAGGTCGGTGGGCCGCAGCGTCGGGACGCCGAGGAAGGGGCCGTAGTAGGCGTGCACGCCGTGCGGGCGCAGCGCCAGCTGGGAGGAGGCGAAGGTCTCGGCGCCACTGCCGTCGTAGACGACGTCGGCGCCGCGGCCGCCGGTCAGCTCCCGCACCCGCTCCTCGAAGCCGGGGCCGGCGTGGACCAGGACGTGGTCGGCGCCGGCCTCCTTCGCCACGGCGGCCTTCTCCTCGCGCGAGACCAGGCCGATGACGCTGCCGCCGCGGGCCTTGACGAACTGGGTGAGCAGCAGACCGACCCCGCCGGCGGCCGCGTGCACCACGGCGGTGTCGCCCGGGCCGACGGGGTAGGTCTCGGTGCTCAGGTGGCTGGCGGTCAGGCCCTGGAGCATCACCGCGGCCGCCGTCTCGTCGTCGATCCCGTCGGGCACCTTGACCAGCTCGTCAGCCGGGACGGCGAGCAACTCGGCGTAGCTGCCCGGGTGGTAGTACCAGGCGACCCGGTCGCCGACGGCCAGGCCCGTCACTCCCGCGCCGAGGGCGGTGACCCGGCCGGCGCCCTCGACGCCCAGGACCGTCGGTGCCGCCCAGCCGAATCCGCCCTGCGCGCGGGCGCCGACGTCGAGGTAGTTCACCCCGGCCGCCGCCACGCGCACCACGGCCTCGCCGGGGCCGGGGACGGGGTCGGGCAGCTCGGTCCAGCGCATGACCTCGGGGCCGCCGTGCTCCTCGATCCGGATCGCGTGCATGGGGTGCCGCCCTTCTGTGCGGTTCGTTCGGAGGGAACGTCCAGCACGTTAGGCAGGCGAAAATGGACCCACAAGTCCAGAAATGGCGCCGTGCCGATCAGCCCACCGGGACCGGGACGCCCCGGACGAGGAGGGGCAGGCCGGCGCCGTGCTCCCAGGCGTCCCAGGCGTCGTCGATGCGGCGGTACTGGTCATCCGTCGTGACCTCGCGCAGCTTGGACTGCGGGATCCAGTGCAGGCCGCGGATCTCCGGCGGCGGCTGGTGGCGGTGGACGGCCTCGGCTGGCGGTGCGTGAGCAGTCCGCCCGCGTAGACGAAGTTCACGCCCTCGGGGAAGGCCGCGGCGGGGACGTAGTCGATGGTGAGGATGGTCCGGAGGGAGAGGACGAGCCCGGTCTCGGTTTCGAGGTGCCGGCGGGCCGCGAGGTGCGGCAGCTCGTCCTGCTCGGCGCTGCCGCCGGGCAGGGTCATGCCGTCCTTGTAGGAGGGGTCGACCAGGAGGACGGAGAACTCGTCCGACCCGTCGGGGTCCTCGCGCAGGACGAAGACCTGCTGGCCCGAACGACGGGCGGGGGGACGGCTCATGAGGCTGGTCCTGTTCAACTGTGCTCCAGGGGTGCGGAGAACGATGGTCACAGCGGCCGACGGCGCGGCTTCCCGCAGGTGCCGGGCGCGGTCTCACGCGGGGTGAGGGGCCGCAGGAAGGCCGGGGCGGCGCGCCACTCCGGGCCGGTCACCCCCAGGGGCCGGAGAATCGCGTTCCCGAGCATCACCTCGACGAAGACGCCCTCGCGCGGCCTCCCGTCCGCCAGGTGACTGAAGTCCTGGACGACCTCGTGGAGTTGGAAGGGAAGAGAGGGGTTCTGCGCGTCAGGCATGGGGGTCTCCGCAGGTTGCGCTGTGCGTCCGGCGAATCACCGGGTGTAGCCATGCTCCCGTGTCGACCTCTACGATCGGAAGGACTTGAACTCTCCAGTTGGTTCTGCTTTAAGTTGGAGCTGATCTTGAACCGTCGCACGCTTGATCCAAAGTCATCACCCTTGGCGGCGCTGGTCGTTCATCTCCGCACGCTGCGGGATGTAAAGGGCTTGACCCAGGCAGAGTTGGGGGAGCTGGTCAGGTACTCAAGTGTCTACATCTCGAACGTAGAGACGGGGAAAACGGCTCCGAGCTTAAAGTTCATCGCTCTCTGTGATGCTGCGTTGGATGCCGGTGGCTCGCTCGAACTCTTGTGGTGGAGTTGGAAGAATGGATCCTTGATCCCGGGCTTCCCTGAGTACGCGGCAAAGGAACGCGAAGCTCTGGCTATCAGGATCTTCGAGCTGGACATGGTTCCAGGCATACTTCAACACGCGGGCTACAGCGCTGCGTATGAGATGGCGCCAGTTCGGCGCGGCGAGGCGACGCAGGAGCAGGCAGACGAGCGTCTGAAGCTCAAGTCCGTGCGACAGCGAATCCTTGACCGCACGTCAGCAGTTCATGTCGTCCTTGATGAGTCGGTCCTCCGACGTCCGATCGGCGGGCCAGGCACCATGGCCCAGCAGCTACAGCACCTGGAGCGCTTGGCGGCAAGGCCGAACATCGTGATCCAAATCGCGCCCTCCGCGCTTGGCGAGGAGCGGCCGTTCTCGCACTCGGTCACGCTGCTCACCCTGGCGAACCGGACCATGGTCGGGTACACGGAGACCCTTCAAAGGGGCTTCCTGGAGCAGGACATCGAGGTCGTATCCGTGTGGGCTGGAAAGTACGATCGACTGCAGGTGAACGCCCTGAATCAACCGGACAGTCTCGTCAAGATCCGGGAGACACGAGAGGACTATGAAGGCAATGCAAGTTGACCTGACCGACGCCGCGTGGCGCAAGAGCACCTACAGCAACGGGCAGGGCGGCTGCATTGAGGTAGATGACGTGCTCCCGGGCAGGGTCCGTGACTCCAAGGACCCCAGCGGCCCGGTCCTGGTCTTCCCGGCCGAGGCCTGGAAGTCGTTCGTCGCCGCCGTCCGCAGCGGCGAGTTCGGCGACGTCTGAGCGACAGGCCCGGACCGCATTCGCTGTGGTCCGGGCCTGTCGTCTTCCTCCTGCGAGCCGGGGGTGGGTGCTGAATGCGGGGATGTGGACCGATGGGTCGATAGATACGATCGACTCCAGCTCAACGCACTCAGCCAGCAGGACAGTTCGGCCATGATCCGGGAGGCACGGATGGAGCTGGACCATGCATGACCCAACGGGCGCCAAGTGGCGCAAGAGCACCTACAGCAATGGCGGGGGCGGCTGCATCGAGGTAGATGACGCGCTCCCGGGCAGAGTCCGTGACTCCAAGGACCCCGACGGCCCGGTCCTGGTCTTCCCGGCCGAGGTCTGGGAGTCGTTCGTCGCCGCTGTCCGCAGCGGTGAGTTCGGTGAAGTCTGAGAGGAGCATCATGGCCGACCGTGTAGACCTGTCCGACGCCGCATGGTTCAAGAGCAGTTACAGCAACAACGGCGGTACCTGCGTCGAGGTGGCAGCGGCCTTCCCCGGCCTCGCTCCCGTCCGTGATTCCAAGGACCCCGACGGGCCGGCCTTGGTCTTCCCGGCCGAGGCTTGGGAGTCGTTCGTCGCCGGTGTCCGCAGCGGCGAGTTCGGCGACATCTGAGAGGGAGCGTCATGGCCGACCGTGTAGACCTGTCCGGAGCCTTCTGGGGCAAGTCCTCGTACTCCAACAACGGGGGCGACTGCGTGGAGGTAGCGCCGGGTTTCCCCGGCCTGGCTCCCGTTCGCGACTCGAAGGACCCTCAGGGGTCGGCGCTCGTCTTTCCGGCCGAGGCCTGGGAGTCGTTCATCACCGCAGTCCGCAGTGGGGAGTTCGGCGCCATCTGAAACAGTGGGCCCGGGCCGCATCCGCTGCGGCCCGGGCCGTCACCGACGCGGTGAGGGGGTTCGTGAACCTGGGGGAGTGAACCTGTGAGTGTGCAGACCGAAGAGCTGGCGCAGCCTGCTGCCGAAACTACCGACAAGCGATCTGTACGGCAGGCCCTGCTGATCGCGCTGGGCAGCGGCATCGGCTACATGCCGTTCGCGCTGACCATCCCGATCCTTCCCGGCCACGTCACCGGCCGACTTCACGGCGGCCCCGCCGAGGTCGGCGCGGTCGTCGGCGGTTACGCGCTGACCGCGCTGCTGTCCCGTCCGGTGTCGGGTGCGCTGATGAACCGCCTCGGCGCCCGGGTGCTGACGATCGGCGGCACGATACTGACCACGCTCGCCACCGTCTGCTACCCGCTGGCCGGGTCGATCGCCGAACTCGTCGGCCTGCGCATGCTGGTCGGCATCGGCATGGGCGTGATGCTGGCCGCGACCGGGGTCTGGCCGGTGCAGCTGGTCGGCAAGGACCGGCAGAGCTGGGCGCTGGGGTTGAGCGGCACCGTCATCTACGTGGCCATCGGCCTGGGCGCCCCGCTGGGCACGCTGGTCGAGCACCTGGTGGGCACGACGGCCACGTTCGTGATCGCCGGGCTGCTCGCCCTGCCCGTCATCCCCATCGCCCTCTCGGTACCCGAGGTGCGCCTGCCCCCGAAGGCGGCGGAGCGGGGCGGCATCGAGCGGGGCCGGGCGCTGCTGGGCACCGTGCTGTCCAGCGTCGCGCTGGTCTTCACCGCGTTCGGGTTCGCGGCGGTCTCCGGCTTCGCGGTCGCCAAGTTCGACGCCCTCGGTGTCGCCGGGGGAGCGGCCGTGGTCACCGCGTACTCCCTGACCGTGGTGCTGCTGCGGATAGCGAGCACCTGGATCCGCTGGGAGGCCACGCGGCCGGTGGCGCTGGCCGCCCTGTTCCTCGTCGAGGCCCTGGGCGTCGCGCTCATCGGGCTGTCGGACGGCCTTGCTCTGGGCGTGATCGGCGGTGTGCTCACCGGGGTCGGCATGTGGCAGATCTACCCGGTGCTGGGACTGTTCGTGGTGCGCTCGGTCGGTGAACGCCAGCGCGCCACGGCGCTGTCGACCTTCGGGGCCTGCTTCACGGTGGGCCTCGCCGCCGGCAGTGGCTCGCTCGGGCTGGTCGCCGAGGCCACCGGGTACCGGACGATGTTCCTGGTCTGCGCGGCCTGTGTCGGTCTGGGGCTGCTGGTGGCCGTGGCGGCGGCCCGCGTCGCCCGGATCCGCTGACCGCCCCCGGCGGTCGGCTTCACCCGGCGCGCGGGCCGGGACGACGACCGGCCCCGGGCCGCGTCCGTTGCGGTCCGGGCCTGTTGAACAGGTCCCGGCGGCCGGACAGAACAACCCGAAGACAGCCCAGCAGGGCGTCAGTCAGTGGCAGAGCCACGACCACCGGAACCTGAGTATCAGCATCAATGTCAGTGGTGTGCCTTATGTTGACCGCAGCTGTCGAAGGGGGTGTTCCACGATGTTGTCCGGGCGTAGGTACCGGCTTGAACTCAGTGAGACTCAGACCGAGTTGTGCGAGATGTTCGGCGACGTCTGCCGGTCGGTCTGGAACACCGCTCTGGAGCAGCGCCGGGAATACCGGTGGCGGGGTGCGTTCATGGACTACGTGCCGCAAGCCGCTGAGCTGGCTGAGGCTAAGCGGGAGTTCCCGTGGCTGGCGGATGCTCCATCGCACGTGCTGCAACAGACACTTCGCGATCTCGACAAGGCGTGCCGGACTCATGGCACGTTCAGGGTCCGCTGGCGGTCGAAGGCCCGCTGGTCGCCGTCGTTCCGGTTCCCGGCTGGAAACCGGATCACGGTCGAGAGGATAGCCCGGAAGTGGGGCCGGGCGAAGCTGCCGAAACTCGGCTGGGTCCGGTTCCGCTGGTCCCGTCCCCTCGGCGGCGACATCCGGTCGGCTACCGTCACCCGGCAGGGGCGACGTTGGTTCGTCTCGTTCCTGGTTGAGGACGGCAAATCCACGCCGGAGCGGCACGCGATGCCGGACACAGCGGTGGGTGTGGACCGGGGCGTGAAGGTCGCCGCGACGACCAGTAACGGCGACTTCCACGATCGGCCGTTTGCCACACCCGGGGAAGCTGCCAGGCAACGACGGCTGCAGCAACAGCTGGCCAGGTGCAAGCGCGGCAGCAACCGGCGCAAGGCGGTGCTGGCGAAGATCAACGCCATCACCAGCCGGGTCCGCAACCGCCGGGCGGACTTCTGCGCCCAGACCGGAGCCGGGCTGACCACCCGGAACGCGGTGGTGGTGTTGGAAGACCTGCGTATCCGGAACATGACCGCCTCGGCGGCCGGAACCGTAGAGCGGCCCGGCCGCTACGTCTGTGCCAAGGCGGGACTCAACCGTGCCATCCTGGACAAGGGATGGCGCTTGCTCGAACTCGCGCTGCGCAATGCGGCGCGCACCACCGGGACCGAAGTGGTGCTGGTTGACCCCGCGTACACGTCGCAGACCTGTAACGCCTGCAAGCACGTGGACCCCAAGTCGCGCGAGAGCCAAGCCGACTTTCGGTGCACCGCCTGCGGGCATGCGGATCACGCCGACGTGAACGCCGCGAAGAACATCCTCAACGCCGCAGGGCATGCGGTGTCAGGGCGTGGAGACCTCGGCACTGGCCGGTCAGCGAAGCGCCAACCACCGGCCACGCGCACACGCATGGCCGGATTCTCCCGGCGTTAGCCGGGAGAGGAAGTCAAGTCGATTTCGATCGGGTGCATTGCCGTGTCGGCAATCGGTGACCATTCGAGCCTTGACGACACCGAAGGTGCTCGGGGCGGCGCACTGCACGTTGGGGAAGGGGAAGGGGTCGGTCTTGGTGCTCGGGGGCCACTGGACCTTGCCTGCGGCGGCGGTGGTGCTGGCGGTGGCCGAGTTGCAGGAGATCGCGAACACAGCGAGGGTCACGGCCCCGACGGTGAGCCGGCGGTGGTGGGGCAGGACGGACATGCCACTCCCAGTGGGGGAACGGGGTGGTCGAATCGCTGCCTGTGATTCGACCACCCGGCGGCAAGGCGGAACGACCGGCGGAAGTATCCGCCGGTCATGTCCTGGTCACTTCTGCCGGTTGTCGCCCCCGGCGGTCCCGGACGGTTCGTCGTACGAGGACGTCCCCTCGTCCAGCAGCGGCTCCTGCGTCTTCAGGTGGGCGGGGGCCAGCGCGCGCAGCGCGTGGTAGCCGGTGATGACGACCAGGGTGCCCAGGGCGATGCCGCTGAGGCTGAAGGTGTCGGTGAACTTCAGGGTGACGTTGCCGATGCCGATGATGATGCCCGCGGCGGCCGGCACCAGGTTCAGCGGGTTTCGCAGGTCGACCCCGGACTTGATCCAGATCTGCGCGCCGAGCAGGCCGATCATGCCGTACAGGATGACGGTGATGCCGCCGAGCACCCCGCCGGGGATCGCGGCCACGACCGCGCCGAACTTCGGGCAGACGCCGAACAGCAGGGCGAAGCCGGCCGCGGCCCAGTAGGCGGCGGTGGAGTAGACCCGGGTGGCGGCCATCACGCCGATGTTCTCGGAGTACGTGGTGTTGGGCGGGCCGCCGAGCGCGGTGGAGAGCATCGAGCCGACGCCGTCCGCGGAGATCGCGGTGCCCAGCTTGTCGTCCAGGTTCGCCCCGGTCATCTCGCCGACGGCCTTGATGTGCCCGGCGTTCTCCGCGATCAGGGCGATCACCACGGGCAGCGCGACCAGGATCGCGGACCACTGGAAGGAGGGGCCGTGGAAGGCGGGCAGGCCGATCCAGTCCGCCTTGCCGACGCCGGACAGGTCCAGGCGCCAGTGGTCGGTCAGGTGCCCGGCCGCGTCCACCGAGTGGATCCTGCCGAAGACGCGGTCGAACAGGAAGGAGATCCCGTACCCGAAGAGCAGCCCCAGGAAGATCGCCACCCGCGACCAGAACCCGCGCAGGCACACCACCGCGAGCCCGGTGAACAGCATCACCAGCAGCGCCGTCCACTGGTCCTGCGGCCAGTACGTCGAGGCGGTCACCGGGGCCAGGTTGAAGCCGATCAGCATGACGACGGCGCCGGTGACGATCGGCGGCATCGCCGCGTGGATGATCCGCGCCCCGAAGTACTGCACCGCCAGGCCCGCCAGGAACAGCACCGCGCCCACCACGAGCACCGCGCCGGTCACCGTCGCGCTGGTGCCGCCCTGGGCCCGGATCACCGCGGCGACCCCGACGAAGGACAGCGAGCAGCCGAGGTAGCTGGGGATCCGGCCGCGGGTGGCCAGCAGGAAGATCACGGTCGAGACGCCGGACATCATGATCGCCAGGTTGGGGTCCAGCCCCATCAGCACCGGAGCCACGAAGCTCGCGCCGAACATGGCCACCACGTGCTGGGCGCCGAGCCCTGCCGTCCGGGGCCAGGAGAGTCGTTCGTCGGGGCGGACGACCGCTCCCGGTGCGGGCGTCCGCCCGTCACCGTGCAGCTTCCAGCGCACGCCGAGATCCATGTGGGGGTTCCTTCTCTGAACTTTCGGGGGACTGTCCGCACCATTCTCATGGTCATCCGGCCTCCCACGCACACCTGGCCCCGCTCCTGACCTGCGCACTCGCGCGGGGAGCGGGGCCGGGGGGCGTGCGACGGGCGGTCAGCCCCGCGCCTCGGCGGCGGCCTTGAGGTCGTGCAGCCAGGCGTCCAGGCCTTGACGCAGGATCGCCGTCGCGACCGGGACGTCCGCGTCGACCTGCGGCCCGGTGTGGGTCTCCTCGGTGCGCACCAGGACGCCGCCGCGCACCGGGGTGAAGGTCCACACGTGCACGCCGTCGATGTGCAGGCCCTCGGCGGTGGCGGGGCCGGTCCAGCGGATGCAGGAGCCGGGCTTCAGCTGCTGCACGGTGGAGGTGATGTCCAGGCTGGGGGCGGTGGTGGCGGGGTTGGGCGGCAGCGGGGTGGTCCAGTGGAACGCCGAGCCGGGCCGCAGCGGGCCGTGGTCCAGGCGCTCGGCGCTCGCCACGGCGCTCTGCCAGGACGGCCAGTGCGCCACGTCGCTCTGCAGCCGCCAGACGGTGGACAGCGGGGCGTGGATCACCGCCTCGGTGCGGTGGCGGATCCGGGCGGAGGGGTCGACGCCCTGGCCGCGGCAGGTGAGCGGGGCGGGGGAGTGGGCGCCGGGGTGGGTGGTGGCGCGGGTGGTGGCCGGGGTGGTGGCCGGGGTGCCGGCGGCCTGGGCGGGCACGGCGGCGGTGCCGAGCAGGGCGGCGGCGAGCGCGGCGGCGGACAGGGCGGGGCGGACGCGGGTGCTGTGGATGCGGGTGCTGCGGGTGCCGGACATGGTGGTCCCCTGGGGTCGACGGAGGGTCTGCTAGACGTTCCTTCGTTCGTTAGAAGTTGTAACTCCTCGGCCCGGCCGGGGTCAACAGGTTCAGTGATAGCCTCTAACTAATTCTTGAGGATGTAGCGATGTGGCTCATCCGGATGCGGAAGGGGCGGCGGACCATGGCGGAGGAGACCCCGAGGGAGCGCTACCGCGCCCAGGTACGCGAGGAGGTCAAGCGGCACGCCCGGGAGCAGATCGCCACGGCCGGGGCCTCCGCGCTCTCCCTCAACGCCATCGCCAAGCAGATGGGCCTGAGCGGGCCCGCGCTCTACCGCTACTTCGCCGGCCGCGACGAGCTGATCACCGCACTCGTCCGCGACGCCTACCGCAGCCTCGCCGACACCCTGAAGGTGGGCGCCGAGGGCGGCGCCGACCTGCGGGCCCTGGCCCACGCCCTGCGGCTGTGGGCGCTGGCCGACCCCCAGCGCTATTTTTTGATCTACGGCACGCCCGTGCCCGGCTACCACGCGCCCGAGGACACCACCGCGATCTCCGGCGAGATCATGACGATCCTGCTCGACGCGTGCGTCGCCGTCCTCGCCGGGTCCGCCGCCGCCGGCGCCGCAGGCCCCACCACGCCGGAGTCCACCCCCGCCGCGCTCGCCGCCCACCTGGCCGACCACCGCGACTGGACCCTCGGCCACCCCGCCCCGCCCGAGGCGCTGCACCGCTTCCTGAGCCTGTGGACCCGCCTGCACGGCGTGCTGTCCCTGGAACTGGCCGGCCACTTCACCGCGATGGGCTTCGACCCCGCCCTGCTCTACGCCGCCGAACTCGACGACCTGCTCGCCCCGCGCGGCTGAAGGGGCGTCACAGCAGCTGCGCCCGGGCCGCCTGGATGCCCGCCTGGAACCGGGTCCGGGCGCCGAAACGGTCCATCAGCTCCCGCACCCAGCGCTGCACCGTACGGGTCGACACCCCCAGCTGCCGGGCGATCGACTCGTCGGTGAGTCCGGCGGCCAGCAGCGTCAGCAACTGCCGGTGCCGGTCCTCCGGCGGCTCCTCGGGCAGCTCCGGCAGCCGCATCCCGTGCGCCCAGTACAGCTCGAACAGCCCGGCCAGCGCGTCCAGCAGGGTCGAGGGCCGGATCAGCAGCACACTCTCCAGTTCGGTGCCCGCGCTCACCGGCAGCAGCGCCCACCGGTCGTCCAACAGGGCCAGCTTCAGCGGCACTTCGGTGTGCACCCGGGCCTGCTCCCCGGCCGCCGTGAAGGTCCGGATCTCCGCCAGCCGCTCCGGATCGCGCAGCACCCGGCTGTGGTAGACCACCCGGGTCGCCACCCCCCGCCCCAGCAGCGCCAGTTCGGTGTGCGGATCGGAACGCCGTACGTACGGCGGCCGGTCCAGCACCCGCACCCGTTCGCGCACCCCCAGCTGCAGGGTCCGCCACAGGTCGGCGATCGAGCGGCGCCCGCTGATCACCTCCACCGGCCCGGCCGCCTCCGCGTCCGGGCGGCCCTGCCGGTAGGCGCGCATCAGCTCGCCGATCCGGCCCCGGGCACGCCGCAGCTCCACCTCGCGCCGCAGCAGCAGCTCCTCCAGCGCCACGTCCGGCGGCACCGCCGTCCACGCCCCGGCCGCGCACGCCTCCACCAGCCCCAGTTCGGCCAGCACCGCCAGCGCGGCCGCCACCATGGACGCCCGCAGGTTCAACTGCGCCGCCAGCCACTGCGGATCGGCGGCCGGCAGGCCCAGCAGTCGCAGGTAGAGCTGCTCCTCCAGCGCGCCGAGCCCGAGCCCGCCGAGCATGCCCGTCCCCGGCACGACACCCTCCTCGCGTCCTGCACCGCCAGCGGAACAGAGTGACTGTGCGCCACCCGGTGGCCGAAATCAAGGGATTGACCGCTTGACATGTTTACGCCATGTCGGGTTCCGGCCCCCATAGCTCCCTTCCCGGCCCCGCCACGGCGCCCCCAAGCTGGGCGGCACCCCCACAACGCCCAGCCAAGGAGCCCCCCATGGCCCTTTCCCGCACCGGCCGCCTCGCGCTCGCGGCCCTGCTGGCCCTGCCGGCCGCCGGCCTCGCCGCCCCCGTGGCCAGCGCCGCCCCCACCCACGCCACCCACAGCTACGGCGCCCACCACTACGGCCACGGCGCCCGCTACGACGGCGGCGTCTGGGGCGGCTACGTCGCCCAGGGCAACGGCTTCCAGAGCGTCTCCGGCTCCTGGACCATGCCCACCGTCCAGTGCAACACCTCCAACGACCTGTTCGCCCCCTGGGTCGGCATCGACGGCTACGGCTCGCAGACCGTCGAACAGACCGGCGTCCAGGTCGACTGCTCCAGCGGCTTCCCGGTCTACTCCGCCTGGTACGAGATGTACCCGGCCCCGCCGCAGTACTTCAACGACCCGGTGGACGCCGGCGACAGCTTCACCGCCTCCGTCGTCAACAGCGGCGGCTCCACCTACACGCTGCAGATCACCGACACCACCAAGGGCTGGTCCGAGAACACCACCCAGCAGCTCGACGGGCAGAACGTCAGCGCCGAGGCCGTCATAGAGTCCCCCAGCCAGAGCTACCCGTCCTTCGACCGCCTGGACTTCTCCGGCGTCACCGTCAACGGCCAGGTCTTCGACAGCTACTCCCCGCAGGCCATCAACAGCGGCCAGTACACCGAGACTTCGCTCAGCAACGGCTCCTTCGCCATCGTCCCCGCCTGACGCCCGTACGCCTCACCGCCCGTACGCCCGAGGCCCGTACGCCTCACCGGCCGTACGCCTCACCGCCGGCCGTGAACACCGCCCGCCCCGGGGACCGTACCCGCTACGGACCGGGGCGGGCGCGCACGCCGGGGCGCACCGCACCCCACCACACCCCGACCCGCCCGCGCCGCACCCCGCCACCCGCACGGCCCCCACGCACAATGCAGTGAACCGGTACGACCGTGTACATGCGACCAGGGGACGGCGCGATGGAAGGCACCTCCGCCACGACCGTCCTGGCCGACGTCGCCGTTGTCCTGCTCGCCGGGGTCGCCCTGACCCCGCTGCGCACCCGGCTGCGCCAGCCCGTCGTGATCGGCGAGATCGCCGTCGGGGTGATCCTCGGCCACGGCGTGCTCGGCCTGCTGCCCGGCGACCCCACCGAACGGCTCTTCCCGCCCGCCGCCCGCGCCCACCTCGCGGTCGTCGCCCAACTCGGCATCGTCCTCTTCATGTTCGCCGCCGGCTGGGAACTCGACCTGCGCCGGCTGGCGGGCCGGGCCCGGACCGTCCTGGCCGTCACCACCGCCTCGGTCGCCCTGCCCTTCGCCTTCGCCGCCGTCCTCGCGGCCGTCCTGCTCACCCGCCGCCCCGGCCTGGCCGGACCGGCCGCCACCCCGGCCCTGTTCACCGTCTTCCTCGGCATCGCCCTGTCCGCCAGCGCCCTGTCCGTCCTGGCCCGCATCGTCGAGGAGAACCACCTCCAGGCCGACGGCACCGGCGTGCTCGCCACCGCCTGCGGCGCCCTCACCGAGATCGTCCTGTGGTGCGCCGTGGCGGGCGTCAGCGCCGCCGCCCACGGACCCGCCCACGGCGGCCTGCTGCCCGCCCTCGCCCGGATCGCCGGCTACGCCGCCGTCCTGGCCCTGGTGGTGCGCCCGCTGCTGCGCCGTCTGCTGCTCGGGCCCGCCCTGCGCGCCGTCGCCGGCCATCCGCTGCTGATCCTGCTCGCCGTCGCCGGCGGCGCCCTGCTCTCCGCCTGGACGGCCTCCCGGCTCGGCCTGCACGCGGTGATCGGCGCCTTCGCCTTCGGCCTGGCCATGCCCCGGGACGCGGGGGAGGAGCTGCGCCAGGCCGTCCAACTGCCGCTGCGCAACGCCGGCGCCCTGCTCGTCCCGGTCTTCTTCGCCCTCACCGGGCTGTCCGTGGACCTGCACGGCATCGGCACCGGCGGCCTGCTCGCCGCCGGGGTGCTGCTGGCCGTGGCCTGGGGCGGCAAGTTCGCCGGCGCCGTCCTCGCCGCCCGCCTCACCGGCGTGCCCCGGCGCGAGGCCGCCACCCTGGGCGTGCTGCTCAACACCAAGGGTCTGGGCGAGGTCCTCATCCTGACGCTGGGCCGGGACCTGGGCATCATCGGCGAACGGCTCTTCACCGTCCTGCTGCTGACCGCCCTCGCCGCCACCCTCCCGGTCAACCCGCTGGTCCACCACCTCGCCGGCCGGGCCGCCCGGCCGGTGCCCCGGCCCCTGCTGGAGGCCCCGGTGCGGGCCCCGGGCGCCCCGGGCGGCTGACCCGGGGCGCCCGTCGTCGCATCCGCCGCCGTCCTTCCCGCCGGGGCCCGGACGGACGGGCCGTCAGCGCAGGCCGGCGAAGAGGTCCTCCTCGGGCAGGGCCGCGCCGGTGGTGTCGCGGACCCGGACGAAGGTCTCCGTGCCCATCAGTTCGGTGAAGCGCTCCTTGCCCATCCGCAGGAAGAAGATGTTCTCGCCCTGGCTGGCGTGGGCGGCCAGCGCGTCGTACTTCCGGCCGCCCCAGGCGTGGGTGTCCACCCAGGTGGTGACCTCCTCGTCGGGCAGGCCGATCGGGGGCAGCTCGGGCACCGCGGCGGCCTCCCCGGCCTCTCCGGCCGGCTCGGAGGACTCGGGGGTCTCACCGGCCTGCTCGTCCCAGTCGGTGCCGAACTCCTGCATCGCCTCGAAGAAGCGCTTCATCGACGAGTGCGGCGCGGTGGTCCAGTACACCTTGGGCGTCAGGCCGGGGGCCAGCTCCAGAGCGGCCATGGTGATGCGGTTGGCCTGGATGTGGTCGGGGTGGCCGTAGAAGCCGTTCTCGTCGTAGGTGACGAGGACGTCGGGCCGGTAGTGGTGCAGCAGTTCGGCCAGGCGGGCGGCGCCGTCGGCGACGGGGGTGCTCCAGAACGAGCCGGGGGCGTCGTTGGCGGCCCAGCCCATCATCCCGGAGTCGCCGTACTCGAGCAGTTCGAGGTGGTCGACGCCCAGGATCCGGCAGCTGGCCTCCAACTCCTTGCGGCGCAGGGCGGCCACCGCGGCCGGGTCGTGTCCGTCCTCGCCGGGCTTGACGCCGCCGGGGCCGTCGCCGCAGGCGCCGTCGGTGCAGGTGACGAGGACGGTGCGGATGCCCTCGGCGGCGTAGCGGGCGAGGACGCCGCCGGTGCCGGTGGCCTCGTCGTCGGGGTGGGCGTGCACTGCCATCAGCGTCAGGGGCCGGTCGGCCATGTTCAGTCCTCGGTTCGCTCGGGTGTCCGTCCCCAGTGTGCCCGGCGGCTCTGACACTCGGCCGCCCGCCCTCGACCCTCACCGACGCCTGCCTGGCCGCCCTCGGCCTCACCGGCACCCCGCCCTGGCCCCCCGGCGCCTACAACATCACCGACCCCGCCCCCTACCGCCGCGACACCGCCCTGCGGCACGTCCTGACGGTGCATCAGATACCGGCCCGCATCCTCCACCTCCCGGTCGCCCTCGCCCGCCTCGCCGCCCGCACCACCCTGCTGCCCGGCCTCACCCCGTACACCGTCGACCTGCTCACCCGCGGCGTCGTCCTCGACCTCACCCGGGCCCGCGCCCAGGGCTGGCACCCGCGCCACACCCTGGCCGACTACCGCCCCTGACCGCCCGCGCAGCCCGATTGGCCCACAGAAGCGGCGGTCAATTGGATATCTCGCGGGGGCATCCGGCCTGGCAGTGTCAAGGCACACGAGACGCCGTCAGGAACGGCGCCCGCCAACGGGAGGGAAACCCATGCGCAAGATCATCATCGGGCTGGCCGCCACCGGCCTGCTCCTCGCCGGCACCGTCGCCACGGCCGGCACCGCCGAGGCTGCCGGCACCCGCTGCGGCGACTGGAGCACCGCCGAGCCGCTGCTGAAGTACGGCGCCACCGGCGACGCCGTCCGGGAGCTCCAGTGCGAGCTCAACTACTCGCTCAACCCCGACACCCACGGCAAGACCACCGTCGACGGGATCTTCGGCGACGACACCCTCAAGCGCGTCCGCGACTTCCAGGCGTGTATGGGATACCTGCAGGTCGACGGCCAGGTCGGCGCGCAGACCTGGGGCGCGCTGGACTGGTGGAGCTCCCAGAACGCCTACCCCAACTGCTGAGGTAGCCGGTAGGAACAGCGCTGGGGGCGGGGCATCCGGATGCCCCGCCCCCAGCGGCCGTCGGCCCCCGGCCCGCGTCAGGGCTGCTGCGCCGACGCGCCGCCGGCCCAGTACAGCGCGGTGTCCACGTCCCGGGCCGTCCAGCCCTCCGCCCGCGCCCCGCCGTGCCGCAGCAGGTCGTCCAGGAGCCCCAGGTAGCGGCCGTACCGCCCCGGCGCGGCGGTGAGGGTGAGCCCGACGGCGTCCAGGGCGCCCTGGACGCGGCGGTCGTAGACCGCCATCCGGCCGGGCGCCGCCGCGGTCAGCACGGCCGAGGCGAGCGCGTCCCCGGTCCGGAACCCGGGCAACTCCAGAAGCACGCGACGCCCCGCCCGGGCCGCCTCACCACGCGGCACGCCGGTGTCGCGGACCGCCGCGACGGCCCGCCCGGTGACGGCCCGGACTTCGGCTTCGGGCAGGCCCATCAGCTCCGCCGCCCACGGGGCCTGCGCGGTCAGCCGCTTCCAGACCGTCAGCGCCGCGATGTCGCCCTTCCCGAGGCTGCCGCTGCGCCGCGCCCGCTGCGCGACCTCGTCGAACAGCTCGTCGTAGTACGGCGAGACACCCGCCAGGTACCCGGCCCGGGCCTGGACCAGCACGTCCCACACCCGCCCGTACGCAGCCACCGACTCCCCGCCGGCCGCTGCCTCCACCGTCTTCTCCATCCCCGCATC
The DNA here is from genome assembly GCF_055560495.1 of Kitasatospora sp. NPDC023176. Taxonomy (NCBI): domain Bacteria; kingdom Bacillati; phylum Actinomycetota; class Actinomycetes; order Kitasatosporales; family Streptomycetaceae; genus Kitasatospora; species Kitasatospora sp. NPDC023176. The sequence continues at coordinate 195,756 of NZ_JBVHIP010000011.1, forward strand.
ATGCCCGCACCGCCGGTGCGCCGGTGGCCGGAACCTGGCAGGCTACGACGACAGGCCGGACCTCAGGGGAGAGAACCCGCCATGCTGATCGCCGACTTCGACGTCTACGGCCGGGCCGCCGAGTTCGATCCGGCGACCGGACGGCTCGGCCCCGCGCGGGCCGTCGACGCCGGGCAGAGAACCCACGGCCACTACGGCCGAGTGGGCCGCACCGGCGTGGTGTTCTACCGGGGCGCGGACGGGCTGCGGATCCGGGTGGGGGAGTGCGACATCCGGCTCGACGCCGCCACCACCGTCCGGCACCGGATCGTCGAACCGGAGTGCGTCCTGACCGTCGGCCGGATCGCCGAACTGCGCTACCCGGTGCCGCCGCAGTGGTACGGCCTGGCGGAGGACCTGACCCCGTTCGTCGAGGCCGAGGACTTCGACCTCGGGCTCTTCGTCGCCAACGTCCTGGCCGACCCGGACCGGGCGGACCGCAGCTACCGCTGACAGTCCGCCCGCAGCCAGTCCGCAGCCAGTCCGCAGCCGGCCCGCAGCCCGGTTCCGCCGTCAGCAGCGCTTGCCCAGCCCTGCCCTCGGCGCGGCCCCCGCCGTGCCCGGCAGGGCCGCCAGGGCCGCCAGGGCCGCCGACTCGCCGTCGCCGTACTGGTGGGCGCGGGCCGCGTGCAGGGCGGCCCGGAGGTGGTGGGCGGCCTCGGCGGGGCGGCCGGTGGCGGCGAGGGCGCGGCCGTAGAGGGTCTGCAGGACGATGCGGCGGGCGGCGGGGAAGGGGGGTTCGGCGAGGGCGAGGCCGTGGGCGGCGTGGTGGGCGGCCCGTTCGGGGTCGCCGCCGGTGAGGCAGGTGTCGGCGAGGTGCTGGTGGGCCAGGGCGACGAGGTCGGCGCGGCCGGCCCGTTCGGCGAGGGTGAGGGCGCGGCCCAGCAGGTTCCGCACCCGGGCGGGCGCCTCGCCGTGGCCCGTCCCGTACCGGTGGAGGGCGGCGGCCAGGTTGACCAGGGCGACGGCCTGGGCGCTGCGGTCGCCGGCCAGGGCGGCGAGGTCGGGGGCCCGTTCGAGGTGGGCGAGGGCCTCCTCGGGGCGGCCTTCCTCCAGCAGGACCCAGCCGAGCAGGGCGCGGGCCCGGGACTGGGCGCCGGGGTCGAGGTCGGCTTCGGCGGCGGCCAGCCCGTGTTCGAGCAGCGGCACCCAGCCGTCCCGGACCTGCCACACGATCAGGGGCCACTGCAGCAGGACCAGGCGCCAGGCGCGGTCGTGCAGTCCGGCGGCGACGGCGGCCAGGGCGGCGCCGCGCAGGGTGTCGCGTTCGGCGGCGTACCAGGCGAGGGCGCCGGCCCGGTCGGGGAAGGGGCGGACGTCGACGGGGCGCCGGGCCCCGGCGGGCGGGTCGCAGCAGGGTTCGCTGCCGGGTTCGGCGGCGGCGCTCGCGGCGAGCAGGGTGTGCAGCAGGTGGTCGAGGAGGCGGGGGAGGGTGCCGGTGTCGTCCTCGCCGGGCCGGGCGCGCAGGCTGCGGGCGTAGAGGCGGACGAGGTCGTGCAGGGTGTAGGCGTCGCGGCCGATCTCGACGACCAGGTGGGCGGTGGCCAGCTGCGCCAACGCGCCTGCGGCCTGAGGGAGTTCGCAGTCGGCGAGGGCGGCGGCGGTGCGGCTGTCCAGGGTGGTGCCGGTGTGGGTGCCGAGGTGCCGCAACATCCGGCGGGCCGGGTCGGACAGGTGCTGGACGCTCAGGGCCAGGGCGGCGGCGACGCTGGTGTCCTCCACCTCCAGCAGCCCCAACCGGCCCTGTTCGTCGGCGAGTTCCTCGGCGAGGGCGGCCAGGCCGCGGTGCGGGCAGGTGGCGATGCGGGCGGCGGCCAGGCGCAGGGCGAGCGGCAGCCCGTCGCACAGCCGGGCGAGCCGGGCGGCGGCCTCGGGTTCGGCACCGACCAGGTCGGCGCCGAGGTCGGGGCCCAGGGTGGTGGCGAGCAGGGTGACGGACTGCGGGGCGGACAGTTCGGCGAGCGGTACGGGCCGGGCGGCGTCGGTGGCGACGAGCCCGCCGAGCCGGTCGCGGCTGGTGACCAGGGTGACGCAGTCGTCCCCGTCGGGCAGCAGCGGGCGGACCTGCTCGGAGCGGCGGGCGTTGTCGAGCACGATCAGCATCCGGCGCCCGGCGGTCAGTTCCCGGTAGCGGGCGGCCAGGGCCTCGGGGGAGGCGGGCATCTGCTCGGCGGGCAGGCCGAGGGCGAGCAGCAGTTCGCGCAGCACCGCGCCGGTGCCCCGTTCGGGCAGCGGGCTGTGCCCGCACAGGTCGACGAACAGCCGTCCGTCGGGGAAGTCGGCCTGCCGCCGGTGCGCCCAGTGCACGGCGAGGGCGGTCTTGCCGACCCCGGCCCCGCCGGTGACGACGGCGATGGCGCCGGCGGCGCGGGCGGCCCGGTCGAGCGCGGCCAGCTCGTCCTCGCGCCCGGAGAACCCCCGGGGCCGCCGGGGGAAGGGCCACGGCGCGGGCCCGGCGGGCACGGGTACGACGGGCGCGACGGGTACGGGCACCGGTGCGCCCGCCCCGTCGCCGCGCAGCAGCACCCCGTACGCCTGGGCGAGTTCGGCCCCGGGGTCGATCCCCAGCTGCTCGGCCAGCGTGCGGCGGGTGCGGTGGTACCACTCCAGCGCCTCCGAGCGCCGCCCGGCCCGGCCGAGCGCGAGCACGAGCGCGGCGACCAGCGGCTCCCGCAGCGGGTTCAGGGCGGCCTCGGTGGCCAGGACGGCGGCGGCCGCGCCGTGGTCGCCGAGCCGGCCGTGGGCGCGGGCCAGTTCCTCCACGGCCGTCAGCCGCAGTTCCTCCAGGGCCTGGGCGGCGCACTGCAGCGGCAGGCTGGGCGCCGTGCCGGCGAGCGCGGGACCGCGCCACAGGGCGAGTGCCCGCCGCAGCGCCGTGACCGCGTGGCCGGCCTCGGGTGCCGTGCGGGCGGTGCGGACGAGGCGTTCGAACCGCTGGGTGTCCACCGCGGCCTCGGGGGCCCGCAGCAGGTAGCCGCCGCTGCCGTCGGTGGCCAGTTCGACGCCGGCGGCGGGTGCCCGGTGGGCGGCGAGGACGGCGCGCAGCCCGGAGACGTGGTTGTGGATGACGGTGCGGGCGTGCCGGGGCGGCTCCTCCTCCCAGAGGGCCTCGGTCAGCCGGTCGACGCCGACGGGCGCGCCGGGGTTCAGCAGCAGCATCGCCAGCAGGCTGCGGCGCTTGGGGGAGCCGAGCGCGAGCTCCTGCCCGTCCGCGGCCACGGCTGCCACCGAGCCCAACAACCGGAAGTCCACCCGCGCCCCCACCCTGACCAGCAAATATGGCAAGCATATGACAATAGGCGACCTGGTAGTGACACACGGTTCGCCCCACCCGCCCGGCCACCGCCCGGAGCACCCTGGACGGATCACCACCCGAGCGGATCCAATACCACCTCCGGGCCCACCGGCCTCCGGACACCGGGAGAAGGAGACCGATGCTGACCGACACCTCGACCGGCGCGGGCCGGGCGATCCTGCTCCACGACCGCTACCCCACCCTCGACGAACTCGCCGACACCGCCCACCGGCTGGCCGCCCGCCACCCCCGACGCTGCCGGGTCCGCACCCTCGGCACCTCCCGGGCCGGCCGCCCCCTGCTGCTCCTGTCGATCGGCCCCGATCACCCCGACGGCCCTGACAGCCCCGGCGGCCACCCCGCCGACAACGTCCTGGTCGTCTCCGGCGCCCACGCCGACGAGTTCTCCGGCCGCGCCGGCCTCGTCGAACTCGCCCACCGGGCCCTGGCCCACCCCGCCCGGCACCCCGCGACGGCCTGGCACCTCCTGCTCTGCCTCGACCCCGACGGCGCCCACCTGGCCCGGGGCGCCGTGGAATCCCGCACCCTGCCCGCCTACTTCGCCGGCTACTTCCGCCCCGCCGCCGACGAACAGCCCGAATGGGCCCCGGCGATCGGCGGCCGCCTCCCGGAGAGCCGGATCCTGCTCGACCTGATCGACGAACTCCGGCCCTCGCTCCAACTCTCCCTGCACACCGCCGACGTGGGCGGCACCTTCCTCCAGGCCACCACCGACCCGGCCGCCCTCGTCGAGCCCTTCGCCCGCTCCGCCGCCGCCCTCGGCATCCCGGTCGAGACCGGATCCTTCGACACCTACCGGCTGTCCGCCGCCGGCCCCGGCGTCTTCCTCATGGAGCCCCACCACATCGACTCCCAGGAGAACACCACCGGCATGCTCGCCGACCAGGACGACGCCCCGGCCGGCGCCCGGGCCGCCACCTGGTTCGCCCCGCAGCGCCACGGCGGCCACACCGTCGTCATCGAGGTCCCCGCCTGGACCACCGACCGCCTCGGCGACCCCCGCCCCGCCGCCGACCCCGACCCGCACCTGCGCGCCGTCGCCGACGAGCTGCGCGAACGCGGCCGCCGGCTCACCGACGTGCTGAACCACCTGCCGGGCGACCCGCCGACCGCCCTCCCGCCGCACCACACCCCGCTGCTGCGCGCCGCCCACACCCAGCTGACCGCCCTACGGCAACTCGCCGACGCCTGGGACCCGCGCACCGCCGGGCACCCCCTCATCCCGCCGCCCCTGCTCACCGGCGCCCACCTGGCCGGCATCGACCTGTGGGCCCACCGCATCCCGGTCCGCGCCGCCGCCCTGCTGCGCCGCGCCGCCCCCGCGCCCGACCCCCGCCCCGCCGCCCTCCTGCACACCTGGTGCGCCCACTACCGCCGCCGCTTCCGCCCCACCTGGCTCCCCGTCACCCGCCAGGCCGCCCACCACGCCAACACCGCCGAGGCCGCCGTGACCGCCCTGCGCCCGCGCTGAGCCCGGGGTTCATGACCCTGCAGCGTGCCGCCGCAAGCCGCTGATCCGATCGGTGATCCGTGCCGCCGCATCGGGGCCAGTGAGCAGGGTGACGTTGGTCGCCGAGGTGGACAGTCTCGAGTCGACGGCGATGATCGGGACCGACGGCGCGGCCGAGGCGATGCCGCTGGTCGCCTGGCCGAAGGGCACGCCGACGGTGACGATCAGGTCGCAGTGCTGGACGAGCAGTTCCGCGAGGTGCGGGGCAGCCTGCTCCGCAGTGGTAGCGGGTTCGACCATCTGCTGGACGTTGGTGCCGTGCTGGGTGCCGGCCAACTGCATGGCGGACCAGATCCTGGTGACGGTGTCGCCGGCCGTTGAGCTCGTGCTGTCCGCCGCCAGGCATGCGGTCGCCCGGCCCGACACGTCGTTCGCCTTGGCGGTGGTTGCGTGCGGGGTGCCGTCATCTGTGAACAGCAGACAGCCGACTGTGGCAGCAACAGCGGCGACGCCCAGGGAGACGACGACCAGGGTTCGGCGGCCGGGACCGAGACGCAGTGACATGGGACGGGGCCCTCCTGGGAGCGGGGGGAGCTGGGTCAGCTGTTCGGCTTGGAACGGGATGCGCGTGGAACTGTGCGTGAACGGGGGCTTCGCCGGGGTGACTTGCCGACCGTCTCCGCGGCGGGTCGGACCGGTGCGTCCGTCAGGGCGTTGCCATGCATGCGGGACTTGCGCCGCCAAAGGACGGCTGCGACGCAGGCAGCCAGGACGATTCCGGCGGACGACGAGAAGGTGACGAACGTACCGGAATCCGCATCGGATCCGGCAACAGCCGATTCGCGCGATTCGCGGAGAAGCGGATTCTCGCGGCCACCGTCGTCAGTGGTGGAAAGTGCCGAGACCGGGTCGATTCTTCCGAACCCGACTTTCGCGTCGGGGTGGCTGTTCCGCTCGATCGTGGTGGTGATGATGCGGTGAATCACCTGTCCCGCCGTCAAATCCGGGTGCTTTGAGCGGATCAGGGCGACAGTGGCCGAGACATAGGCCGCTGCGTAGCTCGTGCCGTCGGCTTTGACGTATCGGTCCTGGTTGTTGGTCGAGTAGATCTCGGCGGCGGGTGCCGCGACGACCACGCCGCGACCGGATTCACTGGCTTTCCAGAAACCGCCGTTCGCGTCGACGCCGGAAACCGATACGACACCGGGGAAAGCGGCCGGATACATCGCCGGGTTCCCTCGGTCGCCCTCGTTGCCCGCCGAGGCGACGACGATGGCGTCCTTGCCCATGGCGTAGGTGACGGCCTGTTTGAGCAGGGGGTCCGGATCGGGGGCGCAGAGGGACACGTTGATGACCCGTGCGCCGTGGTCCGTCGCCCAGACGATGCCGCGCGCGACGGCGGCGGCGGAGACCTGGTTTCCGGCGCTGACACGGACCGGGAGGATCTTCGCCTCTGGGGCGAGGCCCGTCATGCCCTCACCAGGGGCGGGACCTCCGGTGCCGGCGATGATGCCGGCGATGGCGGTTCCGTGTGACTCCCCCGAGGTGTCCGTCCGGCCGTCGTCACCATCGCCGATCAGGCTGCCCCCGGGAAGGACCTGTCCGGCGAGGTCGGGGTGCGAGGCCGAAACCCCGCTGTCGACGACGGCGACCGTCGTTCCGGCGCCGCGGCTGATCGACCAGATCCGGTCGGCCTTGAAGTGCGCGGCATCCAGCGGCCATTCACTGGAGCGGATGCCTTCGGCATTGCCGGCGGGCGCTCCGGCGATCAGGGCGGACGCAGTGAATACGGCAACACCGCAGGCATGGAAAAAGCGGCGTATCGCGGCCATCGGTGGTGCTCCTGGGACGGAGTGACGGTGATTCAAGAAGGCATGAAAGTGCCTAGATCGGTGGCGATCTTATACACACGTGCCATGCCGGGAGGGTGGGGATCGAGCGTCAGGGCCGCGCTTTGCGGAATTTTTGCCAGGGCCATTTGAAGGCAAAGCGGGCGATAGCGCGGCATCTCGGATGCCCGAAGTCAGTTGAACGCTGGACCGGAAGTGCCCGTGGTCGATAGAAGATCTGTCGGCCTGCCTGATGGCGGTCTTGGACTCGTTTTCCCGGAGGGTCGGTCGTGCGCCGCTTGTCACGCCGTGAATCGCAAAACACGTCGCGCCTGGGGGGCGTTAACAGCCCCCGGAACGCGGCTCGTCGTGCGCGGAGCGGAGCAGTCGGGCCGAACCGGCCCGCCGGATCGACGCGGCGTTGGCCTGTAGCGCTGCTGTCGTTGTCCCTGCTGCAGGCTGTGGTGCTCCAGCCTGCTGAGGCCTTCGCCCAGGCACATGCTCCGCTGCCCGTCGTATCGGCGCAGGCCCCCGGAGTTCCGCAGCAGCGCTCGGATGATGCCGGCCGACAGGGGCACCAGGTCGATGCGAGCGAGACTTCGCGCCACGCCGACAGCGGTGTGGCGGCCGGACACATGCCCGCTCCAGGAGAGGCACCCGAGAAGTCGGACCGTCAGGACGGTGGTGAGCCCCACGCGCCCGCTGCCCCGGTGCCGGTGAAGGGCAAGCAGACGACGCCGCCCGTGCTGCCCAGGCCTCAGGCGAGCAATGCGGACGGCTCACCGAAGAGCCAGGGCGAGGCCGCCACGGGTCGGGTCGCCCCGACCAAGGACTCGCCGGCCGCCTGGGTCGGCCCGACCGACCCGGCCGCCGGGGCCACCGAGGTCACCGGAGCCAGGACCTCTACCACCTCGGTCTTCCAGAACCCCGATGGCACCAAGACGATGCGGGTCTACAGCCAGCCCGTCCACTTCCAGAAGCCCGACGGCACCTGGGAGAACATCGACACCGGCCTGTCCCGGCGCCGGGACAACAGGTGGGCCGAGGCCGCCAACGACCAGGCACTCAGCTTCTCGCCGAGCGCCGACGGCACCGCGCTGATCGACTGGACGCTGGACGCCGGCCACCGGATCTCCTACACGCTCCAGGGTGCCAAGCCGGTCGCGGCCACCGCCGTGGCGAACACGCTGACCTACCCCGGGGCGCTCCCTGACTCCGACGTCGTCTACAACACGCTGGCGCAGGGCATCAAGGAATCTCTGGTCCTGCACAGCACCTCCGCCCCGACCACCTGGGTGTTCCCGCTGAACACCACGGGACTGTCGGCCTCCCTGGACACCTCCGGCAATGTTCGCTTCACCGACGAGGCGGGCAAGGTCAGGATGACCATCCCACACGGGTACATGGAGGACTCGGCACTCGACCCCCACTCCGGTGAAGGGGTCACCTCCGACGCCGTCACGTACAAGCTGACCACGGTGGACGGCAAGCCCGCCCTCCAGATGGACCTCGACACCGCCTGGCTGAAGGACCCCAAGCGGGTCTTCCCGGTCAAGGTGGACCCCACCGGGCAGATCAACGGCACGCGTTCCACCTACATCGTGTCGAACAGCGCCACGAACCACGCGAGCGAGAACAGTCTCAAGACCGGTAGCTACACCGGAGGAGCGTCCTATGACGTCAGCTACCTCGTCTTCGACTCCCTCGGCTCCGTCGGCTCGAACGTGGCCAACATGTACATCCAGAAGGCCGAGCTGGACCTGAACGCCATCTGGAGCGGCGGCTGCCAGTCACGCGACGTCGCCGTGCACGCCATCACCTCCGCCTGGGACCCGGGCAGCGTCAACAACTTCTCCCAGGTGCCGTTCGACCCCGCGGTGCTCGCATCCGCCAACTTCCAGGCGCCCAACAGCAACTACTGCCCGGGCTCGCCCGTAACCGTGCCGTTCAACCTCGGCGGCGACCCGACCACGGCCGGCGTCCAGCTCGTCAACAGCTGGACCCACGGTGCGGGCAACTACGGCTTCGCACTCACCTCCGACACGAGCGACATCCAGGCCTGGAAGCAGTTCGACAGCGTCAACACCCAGCACCCGCCGTTCCTGAAGCTCACCTACGTCGACTGGGCCGCCGACTACTCCGTCCCGGGTGACTACATCCAGCCCACGGCCATCACCCCGGGCTCGCAGCAGGTCACTATGACCAACCTCGCCGCGAACTGGTGGAACTCCAACAGCATGCGGGTCAAGCCGAGGTTCTTCGACGCGAGCTGGCACGAGTTCTGGCCCGGAGCAGGCACCACCACGGGCGTTCCTGGGCTGGTCAAGACGGGCGACACCGTGACCTTCACCGCCACCATCCCGCCCATGGCGCCGGGGACCAGCTACCAGCTGTGCTGGGACGGCGTGGTGAACGGAACGTACTCGCTCAGGGACGACTTCGGCATCCCGTACCACACGTGCACGTGGGTCACTGCCCAGAACGTCAACCCGCAGATCGACACGATGGTGCCGCTGTCCAACTCAGTGGTCGGCACGCTCTCCCCGCAGCTCTACGCGAGCGGTCACGACCCGGACAACTACCCGGGCACGGGGGTGGACTACGACTTCCGTGTCTACACCAACCCGGCTTCGGGCGACCCCCAGCTGCTCGCCGAGTCGGGTTGGCAGCCGAACCAGACCTGGTCCGTTCCGGCCGGCAAGCTGGCCTGGAACAGCAGTTACCAGTGGACCGTCATGGCCGGTGACCACATCGGCGCGAGTCCGTGGTCGGGGTACGCGACCTTCTCCACCCAGTTGCAACAGCCCGTCATCACCTCCCACCTGGGCGGGGCCGCCGGCGACGGCGCGGGGCACGACTTCGACGCCCACGTGGGCAACTACACCACCGCCGCGACGGACGCGAGCGTGAAGACGGTCGGACCGGCCCTGACCGTGACCCGCTCGTACAACTCCCTCGACCCGCGAACCTCCACGCTCTTCGGAGCCGGCTGGACCTCCGCCTTCGACATGCAGGTGCAGCCGGACCAGGACGGCACCGGAGCAGTCGTGCTGACCACCGCAAACGGCCGCACCGGACGTTTCGGGTTGGGCAGCGGAAACGTCTTCACTCCGCCGCCGGGCGAGTTCGCCTCCCTGACCAAGGTCGACGCCGGGTTCGACCTGACGGCCAAGGACGGCGTGGTCTACCAGTTCCACATACCCAGCGGCAGTGCCTTCGCGCTGTCCCGGGTCACCGACGCCGCCGGTCACATCCAGGACCTCACCTACGCCAACGGCAGGCTCACCGCGGTCAAGGACACCGCCTCGGGCCGGTCCCTGCACTTCGAATGGACCACGGACAACCGACACGTCGCCAAGGTCTACACCGACCCCACGACCGGTACGGACGGGAACACCGCCCAGACCTGGACCTACACGTACGACAGCGCCAACCCGGACCAGCTGAACAGCGTCTGCACCCCACCGGCCGGCACCAACACGACCAGGCCCTGCACCAGTTACAGCTACACCCCGGGCTCCCACCTGCGCTCGGCCGTCCTCGACGCCGGCCCCGTCTCGTACTGGCGCCTCGGTGAGGCCTCCGGTACCACCGCGGCCAGCGAGGTGATCGAGAACCAGGGCAACGACAACGCGACCTACTCCTCTAACGGCGTGACCCTGGGCACTCCCGGTCCGGCGGCGGCCTCGACAGCGGCGACCTTCGACGGGAGCACCGGTTACGTGACGCTGCCGCAGACCGGGCTGGCCAGCTCGTCCTACACGTCAGTCGGACTCTGGTTCAAGACCACCGGTTCGGGCGTGCTGTTCAGCTACCAGACGGATACCTTCCCCGGCGGCGGCACCACGGCGGGCGACTACACCCCCGCGCTCTACGTCGGCACCTCCGGCAAGCTCCACGGCAAGTTCTGGGCCGGTTCCTCCAACCCCATGCAGTCCTCCAAGGCGGTCAACGACGGTCAGTGGCACTACGCGGTGCTCTCGGCCGCCGGCGTCACCCAGACGCTGTACCTCGACGGCCAGGCCCAGGACACGCTGGCCGGCCCCGTCCTCGCACCGGGGCAGCGCGCCGGCGCCATCGGCGGCGGCTTCACCAGCGCCTGGTGGCAGGACAGCCCGTTCACCGACTACACCGGCCGGGCCAGCTACTTCACCGGCAGCATCAGCGACGTCGCCTTCTACAACCGGACCCTCGGCGCCCCGACCGTGCAGGCCCTGTGGCAGGCCGGGAGCCAGCCCTCGACCGAGCTGTCCGGCCTGAAGCTCCCCTCCGGCAAGACCCAGCTCGCCGCCACCTACGACACCGCCAAGGACCGCGCGTCCCAGATCACTGATGGGAACGGCGGCACCTGGAATCTCAGCAACCCGACCGTGTCCGGCTCCTCCCAGGAGTACCGCGGCCAGGTCATGGGCTCGCAGCCCGCCGGCTACTGGCGCCTGTCGGAAAGCCAGGGTGTCCAGGCCACCAGCCAGGTCTACAGCCCCCGGCCCACCCCCAACAACGGCACCTACTCCGATGTCGCGCTCGGAGCCACCGGACCGATGACGGGATCCACCGGATCCGCCTCCTTCAACGGCAGCACCTCCTGGGCTGAACTACCGGCCTCCTACGCACCCCAGTCCGGTCCGGGAACGCTCGGAGTCTGGTTCAAGACCGGGAGTGCCGGAGTCCTGCTCAGCTACCAGTCCTTCCCCGTCAACGCCCCCCACACCCAGGCGGGCCTGCACTGGAACCCGGCCCTGTACGTCGGCACCGACGGCAAACTCCACGCGCAGCTGTGGATGGGCGACGCCTCTCACACCATGGCCAGCAGCGTCACGGTGAACGACAGCAAGTGGCACTTCGCCGTGCTCTCCGCGGACAGTCCCACCTCACAACAGCTCTACGTGGACGGTGCGCAGAGCGCCGGCCCGCTGACCGGCAGCATCACCCCCAACGGCGTCGAGCACGTCTTCGTCGGCGCAGGCGCGGTCTCCCTCGGCTGGCCCGCCGCCCCCAGCGACGACTCCGGCCACTTCAACGGCCAGATCGCGGACGTCATGGCGTTCCCCCGCGGCCTGGACAGCGGGACGGTCACGAGCCTCTACCAGCTGGCCACCACCAGTGGCGCAGCGCAGTACGACGCGGCCGTCGTCGACGCCCACCCCACGGGCTACTGGCGCATGGGTGACACCAACGGCAACCAGGCCGCCGAGCTGATCTCCTCCGCGGCACTGGCGCAGAACCACGGCAGCTACCACAACACCACCTGCTGCCAGAACGGCCCCTGGGCCTCCGGCGCCTCCACGGCCACCGGCTTCAACGGCACCACCTCCTACGTCCAGCTGCCGGCCAACACCGCGCCCAAGGCCTACAGCGGCACGGCAGTCGAGCTCTGGTTCAAGACCACCGCCCCCGGCGTGATCTACAGCCACCAGTCCTTCCCGATCGACGGGAAGCCGAACGGTTCCACCGACCGGTGGAACCCCGCGCTCTACGTCGGATCGGACAAGAAGCTCTACGGCGCCCTGTGGACCGGCTCGGCCACCAACGCGCTGGTCTCGAGCACCACCGTCGCCGACGGCAAGTGGCACTACGTCGTCCTGGCCGGCGACAGCCACGGCCAGAGCCTGTACCTGGACGGTGCGCCCAACGCCACCAGCAACACGCCGCTGCCCATCACCTACAACGGCTCCGCCTACGACTTCCTCGGCGCCGGCTGGACCGGTGGTGGCTGGCCCAACCCGCCCTCCGACCAGGTCGGTTACTTCAACGGAGCCATCGCCGACTTCTCGATCTACAGCTACCCGCTCGTCCCCGGTGCGGTCGCAGACCACTACCGCGCAGCCACCACCCCCGGCACCATGGGTGGCCTCGATGCCGCAGGCGCCTACCGCGCCGCCGTCGTCCAGGCCGGGCCGATCCAGTACTGGCGCCTCAACGACCCCTCCGGCTCCTGGTACGCGGCCGCCGAACTCGGCACCGCCATGCCCGACCTGACGGCCGGCACCTACAGCAACGTCACGCTCAACGCCAACGGCCCGTCCAACGACTACGGCAACCAGCGCGCGGCGGTCTTCGACGGCACCACCTCGCAGATCCAGCTCCCGTCCGACGCCGCCCCCACCCACGGCCCCGCCAGCATGGAGCTGTGGTTCAACACCACCAGCGGCGGTCCGCTGTACAGCTACCAGGACTTCCCGGTCGGCGGTCCGCCGGGGAACAGCTGGAACCCGGCCCTGTACGTCGGTTCCGACGGCCGAATCCACGGTGAGTTCTGGATGGGCTCGGGCGCTGTCATGACCTCCGACCGGACGGTCAACGACGGGAAGTGGCACCAGGTAGTCCTGGCCGCCGACGACAGCGGTCAGACCATCTACATCGACGGCCAGCCCAGTGCCTCCGACACCAGCGGACGCAAGATCACCTTCAACGGCACCCCGTACGTCTACCTGGGCGCCGGCACCACCACCGGCTGGGGCTGGCCCGCCGGCGGTGGCGACCACTTCACCGGCAGCATCGCGGAGGCCTCCTACTACACCAGCCGGCTCGACGCCGCCACGGTGGCCGCGCACTTCAAGGCCATGGGCGACGGAGGCACCGCCACTCCCGTCACGGCTGCCAACGTCACCGACCCGACGGGCAACACCCTCGGGTACCGCTACGATGCCCGCTCCGCCAAGCTCATCTCCCGCAGCGACGCCTGGGGCCACACCACCCGCTACACGTACGACACCAACGGCTTCCTGCACACCGTGACCGACGCCGACGGGCACACCGTCACCATCGGCCACGACGACCGGGGCAACGAGGTCTCTCACACCACCTGCCAGGACACCACCCACTGCAACACCAGCTATGCCCACTACTACCTCGACGGCACTGCGGACCACCTCGGCGCCGTCAACGACACGGTGACCGACCGCAGTGACGCTCGCTCCAACGGGTCCGGCGACGCCACCTACCGCACGCAGTACAGCTACGACCCGGCCGGCGAGGTCCTGTCCACGACCGTGCCCGCCACCGCGGACTTCCCGCAGGGACGCTCCTCCTACGTCGCCCGCACCAGCGGCAGCGAGGCCGCCGTCGGCAGCGACGGCAACCCGACGACCGGAACCCAGCCCGCCGGGCTGGTCACCTCGCAGTCCCCGTACGTCGACCACGCCGCCTACCCCAACCAGGCGGCGGTACCCGCGAACCTGAGCACCGTCAACTCGTACAACGCAGCCGGCGACCTCACCAAGAGCGTCAGCCCGCTGGGCCTGGTCACCACCTACACCTACGACAACCTCGGCCACCTCACCTCCAGCACCGAGGCCTGCACCAACTGCGGCCAGGGGCAGACCCCCACCAAGGTCACCACCGCCTTCACCTGGGACGGCCAGGGCAACCCGCTCACCCGCACGGACCCGGCCACGACGGACGCCGTCACCGGCACCGTCCACACCCCCCGGACCACCACCACCTACGACACCGACGGCAACCCCCTCACCCGGACCGTCGCCGACCTCACCGGCGGCGACGCACCGCGCACCACCAGCTGGGCGTACTCCGGCACCACCAGCCACCCCGCGAAGGTCACCGACCCGGCCGGCCGCACCACCAGCTACACCTACGACAAGTACGGCAACAAGGTGTCCAGCACCGACGCCGCCGGCACCACCTACAGCTACGACTACGCCCCGATGGGGTGGCTGCAGCAGGTCTCCGTCACCAACTACACCGGAAGCCCGACCAGTCCGGTCAGCGCCCGCTGGCAGATCGTCGAGTCCCGCGCCTACGATCCCGCCGGCCGCCTGGCCAAGGTAACGGACGCGATGGGGCGCTCCACGCACACCTACTACAACGACGACGACACGGTCGCCGAGATCGACGCCGACGGATTCCACAACTTCGACCCGGTCGCCAAGAACTTCGACGGCACCCTGCGCAATGTCGTCCTGCAGCAGAACACCTATGACGCGGCCGGCCACCTGACCCAGCGCGTGACCGGCGGCGGTAAGACCACCGTCGCCAACACCTGGGACGCCGCAGGGCGGGCCACCAGCACGACGGTCGACCCCGGCGGGCTCAACCGCACCAGCAGCAACGCCTACGACGCGGCCGGCCACGTGCTGCGTTCCACCATCACCGACGGAACCCAGACCCGGGAGACCGACTTCACCTACGACGTCGCGGGGGACGTCACCGCGCAGGCCGCCAAGAACCCGCCGCAGGACTCCACCACCACGTTCAGCTATGACCAGCGCGGCCTGCCGCTCACCCGGACCAACCCCGACGGCAACGTCAGCGGAGCCAACCCCGCCTCGTTCACCGTCAGTTACCTCAATGACGCGGCAGGTCGGCAGGTCGTCACCACCGAACCGCCGGTGTCCACCACCACCCTCAACCCCGCCACCGGCCAGCCCCTCACGCTGACCGTCGCCCCCGAGTCCCGCACCGGCTACAACACCTTCGGCGAGAGCGCCGAGGCCAAGGACCCCACCGGCGCCATCACCACCACCACCCACACCTACGACGCCACCGGCGAACACCTCGCCGTCGCCGGCAACACCTACACCACCCCCGACGGCAGCGGCACCTTCACCGCCGTCACCCGCACCGACTACGACACCATGGGCCGCCCCAAGGCCCTCACCGACGCCAAGGGCAACACCACCACCAACGTCTACGACCAGCTGGGCAACCTCGTCGAGCAGGACCTGCCAAGCATCGGCGGGACCAGCCGCAAGTGGCTCTACACCTACGACCTCGACGGTGAGAAGCAGTCCGTCACCGACCCGGCCGGAGCCCAGACCCTCTCCACCTACGACGACCTCGGACGCACCGTCACCCTGACGGACCTGGTCCGCACTGCCAGCCAGTCGACCGCCTCCTACACCAGCGCCTTCGGCTACGACGACGCAGGCAACCGCACCACCGCGGTCTCGCCGACCGGAGCAGCCGCCACGTTCGGCTACGACGCCGCGGGGGAGCGCACCAGCACCACCGACCCCCTCCAGCGCACCACCAAGACCGGCTACAACCTCACCGGGCAGGTCGTGAAGGTCACCCTTCCCAGCACCGGGCCCGGCATCGACGGACCGGTCACCACAACCAGCTACGACCAGGCCGGCAACCACACCGCGACCACCCAACTGTCCGCCAGCGGAACGACGTTGGCTACCTCGACCGCCACCTTCGACGCCGCGGGCCAGCAGCTCTCGGTCACCGACCCCGACGGCAACACCACGACGGCGGTCTACGACGGACTCGGCCGGCAGGTCCAGCAGACGCAGCCGGTTGCCGCGGGCCGCAGCATCACCACGGCCTTCGCCTACGACGCCGCAGGCCGACGGACCGGCTACACGGACGGCAACGGCAACACCACCTACTCCACCTTCAACAGCCTCGGGTTGCCCGAGTCCACGGTCGAACCCGCCACCAGCGCCTACCCCAACCCCGCCGACCGCACCTACACCACCAGCTACGACCCCCTGGGCGAAGCGGTGTCCGTCAAGGAACCCGGCGGGGTCACCATCTCCAGCAGCTACGACGCCGCCGGCCGGCTGATCAGCCAGGCCGGCAGCGGAGGCGAGGCACCGACCCCGACCCGCACCTTCGGCTACGACGCCGACGGCCGGACCACCTCGCTGTCGACCCCCCACGGCACCCAGACCTACACCTACGAGGACCGGGGCGCCATCGCCTCCGCCTCCGGCCCGACGGGCAACAGCAGCTATACCTATGACGCGGAAGGCCGACTCGCCTCCCGAGCCGACGCGGCCGGCACCACGGCCTTCACCTACGACAGCGCCGGTCAGCTCAAGACCCTCGCCGACCCCCAGACCGGCAGCACCCTCGCCTACAGCTACACACCCACCGGCCAGGTCGCCACCATCCAGTACGGCACGGGCAACACCCGCTCCTACACCTACGACGACCAGGGCAACGTCACCAGCGACAGCGTCAAGACCAGCACCGGCGCGGCCGTCTCCTCGCTCGGCTACACCTACTACCCGTCAGGGCGGCTCAAGACCCAGACCACCGCAGGACTGGCCGGGGCCACCACCCACACCTACGGCTACGACGCCGCCGGGCGGCTCAGCACCTGGAACAACGGTGCCGCCACCACCGCCTACGCCTACGACGGCAACGGCAACCTCACCTCCAACGGCACCACCACGGCCACCTACAACCAGCGCAACCAGCTCAGCACCGCCGGCACCACCAGCTACACCTACACGGCCCGGGGCACCCGCTCCGCCGCCACGACCGGCACCACCACGACGAGCGCCGGCTACGACGCCTTCGACGAACTGACCAGCCAGGGCGGACAGGCCTACACCTACGACGCGCTGGGACGCCTCACCACCAGCGCCGGGCACACCTTCACCTACGACGCGACCAGCGACAACCTCACCTCCGACGGAACGGAGAACTACACCCGCACGCCCTCCGGCGGCCTGACCTCCATCGGCAATACCGCTGGATCCGCCTTCGCCTACAGCGACCGCCACGGCAACCTCGTCGCCACTTTCACCGCCGCTGGCACCGCCACGGCAGGCTCCAGCGCCTACGACCCCTGGGGCAAGCCCACCGCGACCGCCGGCACCACCCACGACCTCGGCTACCAGAGCGGCTGGACCGACCCGACCAGCGGCCAGGTCAGCACCGCCAGCCGCTGGTACGACCCCGCCACCGCCGACTTCACCAGCCGCGACACCGCCAACCTCGCCCCCGGCACCGCCGCCGGCGCCAACCGCTACGCCTACGGCGCCGGCGACCCGCTCGACAACGCCGACCCCAGCGGCCACAACCCGTGCGAACCGGGCGGCGCCAGCCCGGACGACGACCCCGGGGGCAACAGCCCCGGCGACTCGGCAGCCGCCTCGGCCCCCGCGTACTCAGGAATGAGCGCGAGCGCCTGGGAACGCAAGGCCCAGCACATGGCGGACATGGAGATCGCGGAAGCCGCAGAACGGAAGGCCTCCTACGACCGCATGAGCTACGCGGAATCATCGGTGGGCAACGAGTACAACTACAACAAGTGGATCGAGAACGCACTCTCCGGAAATCGGTCCGGTGGTGTGGCTGTAAGTGGGGCCGTTACCTTCGCGCAGATGGAAGCCGAGGCCGAGGCCGAAGCCGAGATGATGCAGATGGAGGCCGAGTTCGAACTGGCCGCCAGCCACAGCAGCTGCGACACTGACGGATCGGGCCCGCCGCCCCGCCACTACCGCAAGTTGCCGCCCCCGCCGCCAAGGCACGATCAGCCGCCGGCGGTTGACCCCCACGGTGTCGACCCCGTCCCCTGCACCGTCTGCTCCACCTCGACTCCGCAGGGAACCCCGCTGAATGGCCCAGAGCTTGGTCTGACTCAACAGGGCATTGCCACCCAGCTAGCTCCCGACCCTTCTACTCAGCAGTCGATCGCCAACGCAGAGGACGCAATATCGCAAGGTTCGACTCAGACCTTCGACTTTTCTGGTAGTAGTGACAAGGACTTCCTGGGATGTTCGTCGGGAGGGCTGGTCGGATATGATCCGCGAGATGCGTCAAACGGGAAGCGGGCCACTGGCGTCGAGGCTTGTCTGACCACGGAGAGCATTAAAAATGGGAGTGCTGCGAAGCAAAAGGGAGTTCCTGGATACAAGTGGGCGCAGAAATTCGCTACCGATGACCTTGAAGTGGACTCCGCGCAATATTCTGTGAATGCATGCCACCTTCTCGGGGACCAGTTGGGCGGAAGGGGTGTGCTTGCAAACTTGGCAACATGCGGCCGTTCGACGAATGCCGCCAGGCAGGATGCGACCGATCCGGGCCGAAATGGCCCGATGACTGACTTTGAGAATCTTGTAAGGGATGAGGTAGAGGCGGGCCAGCAAGTGTTGTATCGTGTTCAGCCAAAATATGAGGGAAATCGAACCGTTCCGTACGCTTTTCAGATGGAGGCCCTTAGCAGCACGGGGCATGTGCAAGTGAGCATCGTTCCAAATGTGATATACAGCCCGAAGCGGGGGGCGTGGGTGAACATCGGTCTGAACTCATGTTCGTCATGTTCCAGCCCCTTGCCGACGCCGGGGGTCAGATAGAGTGGATGAGTTGGAATCGATTTGGAGCGGAGGGGTGATATGCACCCGGCAATGGAAGCGCTGATCAACCTGATGCCACCACATGAGGGATGTGGTGAAGTCGTTGACTGGGAGTCGATCGAAGAAGCCATTGGCGTATCCTTGCCAAGCGACTTTCGAGAATTCATCACCGTTTATGGCGCAGGGACGATCGACGATCAACTCGAAGTCGCTTCGCCCGAAGAAGGGGTGGTCGGCCCAGCGGGCATGATGGCCATGACGCCACGCGAATCCAGCGCGCGGTGGCTCGAGGAGAGCGGGTCCGTCTACCCTCTCTGGCCGGATCCGGGATCCCTCATCTGCTGGGGCAGGTTGAAGAGCTATGGAGAGACGTACGGATTCCTGTACTGGCGGTCGGCCGGACCCGATGCAGATCGCTGGCCGGTGGTAGTTTGGAAGCGCGATCGTCAGGGATTTGCCGAATATCCCGAAGGAATGGCGCAGTTTCTGGCTCAGCTTCTCCGTAAGTCATCCCACCTGCCTTTGGAGCAGCGAGATCTTTTTGGTTACCCTCATTCGAAATTCATCCACTGGCGGGAAGAAGCGAGGCTGAATTCCGAAGATATCGACCCGTGGCAGTACTTGGAAGAGCTGCACGACGACCTGGATGACCTTGAAAGTGACCTGGCGGTTGAGATAACTCATATAACTGGGGAACATGTCGCATATCGGCGAGATGATGTTCCGGCCGAGCTGTCGGCACGCTTGGCGCAGCTGAAGGACTACGTGGTAACGGGGCGAGAGGGATTTTCCATAGATGCCCGGTCGCCGGAGACGAGTGGGGCGCCGCAACTCGTTTTCCTCGGCATCCGTTTTAATGGCGGCATCCTTTCGATCGATACTTCGATTGCTTTGGGATTGCCGGAGTTTGGGCCGCTGTCACTCTCTGTACCACTGCGCTTGGTGGTGAAAATTTTTGATTCACGCGGGGAGGAGGTGCGAAGTTCAAATTTGGTGATTGTGCATCTCGATAACCGATCTGAGTCGGGGTCTATCGAAGTCACAAGAGATCGCCCGTTCACTTTCTCGGTGGACGTTCCGAATGTCAGTTCAGAGATCGCGCTCGAGGCTTCCCTGGTAGTCATGAGCATTATTGACGAGGGGATTGGAGCCTTCCGTGCGAGGGCTGGCATCGAGGCGCCCCAGGGATCCGAAAGCACAATTATCGCGTCCTGGTCATCTGGAACGTGACCGCTTCCGTTCAGTGCAAGTGAATGCATGCGGCGCTGATTTCTTGAGACCGTGACGTGCTGCCCTACCCGTACCAGATCGCCGAGTATGAGGGCGGCGCGTCTACGTGGATAGTAGTGGGGGCGAACTGCTCGTCACCCTCCGGCGGGTGCTCAGGACTCGACGGCGTCGCGGGCCGCGTCGCGCGGGCCCGGGCGGGCTTCGACCCGCGGCCGCCGCACCGCGGCCGCGGGGTCCGCCGGGGGAGCGCAGTCGCCGTCGTCCTCCGGCAGCATGGTGCTCCGTACCCGGTGCACATAGCGCTCGATCAGATGGCACAGCACGCTGACCGTCGCCGCGACGTCCGGCTCCGGGACGCCGTCCAGGGCGTCGGCCAGCCCGATGATGTTGGCCTGTTTCAGCCGGTCGAGCAGGGCCCGGCCGTCGGTGGTGAGCGCGACCTGGCGGGCCCGCCGGTCCAGGGCGTCCGGGGTGCGCTCGACCAGCCGCTGGCTCTCCAGGCGGTCGATCTGCCGGGTGACGTGGGAGGGCTTGACCATCAGCCGGGCGGCCAGGTCGCCCACCCGGCTGACGCCGTCGGCCTCGGCGAGCGCGCGCAGCAGGTAGACGTCCGAGCGGGCCGCGGTGATGCCGGCCTTGGCGGTGCGGTGTTCGTGCTCCTTGGAGCGGGTCAGCAGGTAGGCCAGCGAGGCGAGTACGGCCTCCAGGTCTGCGGTGGCGTTCCGGCCGTCTGCGGGCTCGTCTGCGGCGTCCGACATGGGGGAACTTTAGCGAGCCGGTGCGCGCCACCGCAGCGGTGCGCAGCGGTGACCGGATTTCGGACAGATTCGCCGTCCACCCGGTGGCCCCTTTCGCCGACACTGACCGCGAGTTAGCGTGACAGCGAGTTAGTTGCTTTTGGCACGTAAATGCTCCGGGCCCGCACGCCCGGATGCCACCGCACGCCCACGTGCCGCACCGCCGCACGCCCGTACCGCCACCCGCACACACGTAGCGCCGCCCGCCCGTACGGCCGCACACCGTAGGGCGCCGCGGACCGGACCCATCCGGCACAGCCAGCTCCGAGAGGGGAGCCCCCCATGGCCACCGCCGCACAGACCCCCAGCTCCACCCACCCCGCCGCCCGCGGCGCCTGCCCGTTCGCCCCGCCGCCGGCCTACCAGCAGGCCCAGCGGGAGGAGCCGATCAGCCGCATCTCGCTGTGGGACGGATCCCCCAGCTGGCTGCTCACCCGGCACGAGGACGTCAAGGCGGTGCTCTCCGACGCCCGCTTCAGCGCGGACGCCAACCGCGCCGGCTTCCCCTTCATCAGCGCCGGCGCCCGCCAGCTGACCAACGGCCAGCCCACCTTCATCCGGATGGACGACCCCGAGCACGCCCGCCTGCGCCGGATGCTCACCGGCGAATTCATGATCAAGAAGGTCGAGGCGCTGCGCCCCGAGATCCAGCGCATCGCCGACGAGCTGCTGGACCGGATGACCGAAGGGCGCACCGGCGCCGACCTGGTCGGCGAGTTCGCCCTGCCGCTGCCCTCCCTGGTCATCTGCCTGCTGCTCGGCGTCCCCTACCAGGACCACGAGTTCTTCCAGGAGTGCAGCCGTGTCCTGCTGCGCCGCGACTCCGCCGTCGAGGACGTCATCACCGCCCAGGAGCGGCTGACCGGCTACCTGGAGGACCTCACCGAGACCAAGCGCGCCCAGCCCGACGACGGCATCCTCAGCCGACTGGTGGAACGCGGCGAGCTGAACACCAAGGAGATCGGCGCGATGGGCCGGCTGCTGCTGGTCGCCGGGCACGAGACCACCGCCAACATGACCGCGCTGTCGATCCTCGCCCTGCTGCGCAACCCCGCCCAGCTCGACCACCTGCGCCGCCACCCCGAGGCCGTCCCCGGCGCCGTCGAGGAACTGCTGCGCTACCTGACGATCGTGCACTCCGGCCTGACCAGGGTCGCCACCGAGGACGTCGAGCTGGGCGGGGTGCGGATCCGGGCCGGCGAGGGCGTCATCTGCATGATCAGCCTCGCCAACCGGGACGCCGCGGAGTTCCCCGACGCCGACGACCTCGACCTCACCCGCGACGCCCGCCGCCACCTGGCCTTCGGCTTCGGCGTCCACCAGTGCCTGGGCCAGCCCCTCGCCCGGCTGGAACTGCAGATCGCCCTCGACAGCGTGCTGCGCCGGCTGCCCGGACTGCGCCTGGCGGTGCCGTTCGAGGAGGTCCGCTTCCGCGGCGAGATGCTCATCTACGGCGTCCACGAGCTGCCCGTCGCCTGGTGACCCCCGGGCCTCCGCGCCCGTCACCCACCCCTCCGTGCCTGACCGCCCCTCCGTGCCTGACCGCCCCTCCGTGCCTGATCACCCCTCCGTGCCTGACCACCCCTCACCGACCCCGAAGCCCCGAAGGGAACCCCACCCATGCTCGTCCGCATCGACCAGGAGAAGTGCTGCGGCGCCGGCAGCTGCGTGCTCGCCGCCCCCGACGTCTTCGACCAGCGCGACGAGGACGGCATCGTCGTCCTGCTCGACGCCAACCCGCCGGCCGGACTCCACCAGGCCGTCCAGGACGCCGCCGCGGTCTGCCCGGCCGCGGCGATCACCCTGGAACAGGGGTGACCGCTCCGCGCGAGGTGGCCGTCGTCGGAGCCGGCGCGGCCGGACTGCACGCCGCCGAGGCGCTGCGCCGGGCCGGCTACGACGGCCGCCTCACCCTGGTCGGCGCCGAGCACGAACCCCCGTACGACCGGCCGCCGCTGTCCAAGCAGCTGCTCGACGGGCAGTGGCAGCCCGAACGGCTGGCCCTGCGCACCCCCGGCGCGCTGGAGGAGCTACGGCTCGACCTGCGCCTGGGGGTGGCCGCCGACCACCTGGACCGGGGGAGCCGCACCGTGCACCTGGCCGACGGGAGCCGGGTGCGCTGCGACGCCCTCGTCGTGGCCACCGGTGTGCGCCCGCGCCGGCTGCCCGGCGCCACCACACCCCGGCCCGGCGGCGCCCAGGCCCCGCTGCCCGGCGCCCACGTGCTGCGCACCCTCGCCGACGCCCTCGCCCTGCGCGAGGAACTGCGCCAGGGCGTACGGCTGTTGGTGGTCGGCGGCGGGCTGCTCGGCGCCGAGGCGGCGGCCACCGCCGTCGGCCTCGGCGCCGAGGTGACCTGGCTGGTCTCCGCGGCCGCCCCGCTGGCCGCCGTCCTGGGCGCCGAGCCGGCCGCGCTGCTGACCGGGCTGCACCGCGAGCACGGGGTGCGGATCCGGCAGGGCAAGGCCGCCGAGGTGCTCCGGCGCGGCGGCCGGGCGGCCGGCGTACGGCTCGCCGACGGCTCCGAACTGGCCGCCGACGCCGTGCTGATGGCGATCGGCTCCGCGCCGGCCACCGAGTGGCTGGCCGGCAGCGGGGTGCCGCTGGACGCGGACGGCGGCGTGGCCTGCGACGCCCACTGCGCCGCAGGCCCCGGCGTCTGGGCGGCGGGCGACGTGGCCGCCTGGCCCGACCCGCGCACCGGCCGCCGCCGGCGCCTCGAACAGCGCACCAACGCCGCCGAACAGGCCCTGCACGCCGCCCGCGACCTGCTGGCCGGCCCGGACGGCGCCCGCCGGGCCTACGACCCGGTCCCGTACCTGTGGACCGACCAGTACGGCCTGCGGGTGCAGGCCTTCGGCAGCCCCGGCGCCGCCGACCGGTTCGAGGTGGTGGACGGCAGCCTCGCCGAGCACCGCTTCGCCGCCGCCTGCGTGCGCGAGGGCCGGGTCACCGGCGCGGTGGGCATCGCCGCCGCCCGGGCCCTGCGCACCCTGCGCGCCCAGGTCGCGGCCCGCGAGCCCTGGCCGCCCGTCACCGACCGGCGGGCCGCGCCGGTCGGCTGAGCGCTGCGCCTTCCCGAAGCGGCACGCCTTCCCGAAGCGGTACGCCCTCCCCGGGCGGGAGGGCGTACTGGGCCACCCCCTCGCCCAGCGACCAGTCGGCGCAGGCGTTCTCGGTCAGGACGACGAACACGTTGCGCGGCTCGGTGCCCGCGTACTCCTCGGCGAGTTCGGCGATCCTGCGGTACAGCGCCCGCTTGCGCTCCTCCGCGCGCCCGGCGCGCAGCGTGACCGCCACGTAGACGATGCCCTCGTCGCGCCGCACCCCGAGGTAACCGCCGTAGCGCAGCGTGCCGTTGGCGCCGTCGTGGTCGGTGAGCACCTGGAAGTGGTCGTCCGGCGGGATCCCGAGCGTCTCCACCAGGGCCTGGTGCACGGCGCGCCCCAGGGCGTCGAGCCGCTGCGGACCGGCCCCCCACGTGTCGATGCGGACGAACGGCATGCCGACTCCCTCCCGGAACCCCAACTGTACCTACCAGTAGGTACAGCCCCGGGCGGCCCCGGGGCAAGAGCTGACCCGGCGATCCGGTGCGCAAATCGCTACATTGAGGACATTTGGCAGCTGTGCCAGGCACCGTGCGTCCACGCAAAGAAGGCCGACCGCCTTCGGAAAGGGTCCCCATGCACCCCGCCCTCAGCCCCGCCGTCCTCGCCGAACTGCGCCGGCCCCGGCCCTACCCGGCGGTGTCCATCCTGATGCCCACCCACCGCCGCGAACCGGACAACGCCCAGGACCCGGTCCGGCTGCGCAACCTGCTCGCCGAGGCGAAGGAGCGGATCCAGGCCGACCCCGAGGTCTCCCGGGCCGACCGGATCGACGTCATCGGACAGCTCGACAAGGCCCTCACCGAGGTCGACCTGGTGCACGCCGAGGACGGCCTCGCCATCCTCGCCGCCCCCGGAGAGCACCAGGTCTGGTCGTTCGCCCGCACCGCCCCCGCCCGGGTGGTCCTGTCCGACACCTTCCTCACCCGCAACCTGGTCTCCGCCCAGGCCGCCGAACGCCCCTACTGGGTGCTCGCCGTCGCCGCCGACCGGGCCGTGCTGTGGAGCGGCGACCAGGAGCGGGTCAGCGAGGAGAAGGTGCACGGCTTCCCGCTGGCGCGCACCTTCGACAACCCCGACCCGGAACGCCGCGAGCGCATCGGCGACACCCCCAGCACCTTCCGCGACGAGGAGACCAAGACCTTCCTGCGCCAGGCCGACACCGCGATCGGCAAGGTGCTGGCCGCCGACCCCCGCCCGTTGTACGTCGTCGGCGACGCGCCCGCCCTCGCCCTGCTGGACGCCGCCGGCCCGATCACCAAGGAGGCC
Source organism: Kitasatospora sp. NPDC023176 (assembly GCF_055560495.1). Lineage (NCBI taxonomy): Bacteria > Bacillati > Actinomycetota > Actinomycetes > Kitasatosporales > Streptomycetaceae > Kitasatospora > Kitasatospora sp. NPDC023176. Next base: position 220,846 of record NZ_JBVHIP010000011.1, read on the forward strand.
ACCGCCCAGATCCCGCACGGCGGCCTCGCCCAGGCCGACGTCGAGACCGTCCGCCGGGTGGTCGGACCCGCCGTCCGCGCCCACGCCGACCGCGAGATCGGCGACACCCTCGCCCGGCTCGACAAGGCCCGCGGCCGCCAGGCGTTCGCCGCCGGCCTCGACGAGGTCTGGAAGGTCGCCGCCGAGGGCCGGATCGCCTCGCTGGCGGTCGAGGAGAACTACCGCGCCACCGTCCGCGACGACGGCGACCACCTCGTCCCCGCCGAGGCCGACGAGCCCGGCGCCCGCGAGGACATCGTCGACGAGGTCATCGAACGCGCCCTCGACACCGGCGCCCGGATCACCTTCGTCCCCGACGGCGCCCTCGCCGACTCCGGCCGCATCGCCGCCGACCTGCGCTTCTGACCCACCCCCCCGCCGCGCCCGGGCCCCACCCCACCACCCGGGCGCGGAAAACGGGTTGGGCCCAGGGGCCGCTGGCTGCTACGGTCTGCGCAGCCGTGAGACGAACGCGAGGAGGTGAGACCCATGAAGGCTGCAACCGGGTGGGTGCTCCCCCTTGTCGTCACGGTGGGCGATTGACGTTGGTGTCGCCCGGGAGCGCCTCAGACAAGGCACTTCCGAAAGGCAACACCGTGAACTCTCCCCGTACCGCCCCGAACACCCCTGCCGTGACGCGGGTCTCGGACACCGAATGGCACGCCGTCGAGGACGGCCGGACGGTCGGCCGCGGCGACGCCTCGCGCCGGCCCGACGGGCGGCTGTTCGTCAGCATCGACGCCTGGCACGACGCCGCCTTCGAGCGCCTCGCCGCCGCCATGCCGGCCGACCTGCCGGAACCCCTGCACACCGTGGCCGACGAGGCCGACCAGGACGCGCTGTCCGCCTGGCAGCGGGCCGGCTTCACGCCGGTGCGCCGCGAGTGGGGCTACCTGGTGCCCACCGACCCGCAGATCACCGGCCTCGGCCCGGTACGGCCCCCGGCGGGCGTGACGATCGTGCCTGCCGGCCGGGCCGAGGAGGGCCCGCTGCGCGCTCTGGAGCGCGTCATCCACGACGAGGTCGCGGCCGGCGCTGGCTGGCAGGCGGTGCCGGCCCAGGTACTGCCCCGCCCGGCCGGGACCATCGTGGTCGACCCCTCCCGGTACGCGGTGGCCCGTCAGGGCGACCGCTACGTGGGGCTGATCCGGGTGAACCCGCCGCGCCGCCCGCGGATCGGGCTGATCGCCGTCCGGGCCGCACTGCACCGCCGGGGCATCGCCCGGGCACTGCTGGCCCACGCGCTGGACGAGCTGCACCGCCACGGCACCGCCACCGCCTGGACCGAGGTGACGGAGACCGACACGGCCGCCACCGCCCTCTTCGAGGGCATCGGCGCCCGGCGCGACGGCAGCACCCTGGAACTCGTACGCCGCTGACCCCGACCCACCCCGCGGTCGCCCCGACCGCACCGACATCGAACGAGAAGAAGAGGTGAGGACCATGACCAAGACGACGAACGGCATCGAAGTCGAAGGCACCGTCATCGAGTGCCTACGCAACGCCAACTTCAAGGTGGAACTCCAGAACGGGCACGTCGTGCTCGCCCACATCAGCGGGAAGGTCCGCAAGAACCACATCAAGATCCTCCCGCACGACCGGGTGCTCGTGGAGCTCAGCCCCTACGACCTCACCCGCGGCCGGATCCGCTACCGCTACCGCAACTAGCGGCAAAGGGGGCGGCCCGGCACGCTCCCCCGTGGCGTGCCGGGCCACCAGCGGTTCTGCCGGGCTGACGGGCCCGGGCGCACCTGCGGTGTTTCCTCGTGGAGGATGCCACTGTGCGCAGCGGCCGTGTTGGCACTGCGTCGCCACCTCCTTGGCATCGCGTCTACGGCCCGTCCGTACCGCCCCCCGCCAGCGCCCGCCGGCGGTGTTCGCGGGGTGAGAGCCCGTAGGCGGCGCGGAAGGCGCGGCTGAAGTCGTCGGCGCGGGGCAGGCCCCAGCGGGTGGCGACGGCGTGGACCGGGGTGGT
>NZ_JBVHIP010000012.1:0-205526 GCF_055560495.1 Kitasatospora sp. NPDC023176
ATGGTCGTCGATGAACACGTACAGTGCCGTCAGAAGGGTGTCCAGGTTCGTCTTCACAAACCAACCAACGGGCACCCTTCGTCATGGTCGCGGCCAGCCCAGACATCGGACTCATTCATCTAGTGCAGCGGTTGCAGGAGCCAGTTGGCGCCCAGGGTGAGGCAGGCGAGGGCGATCAGCAGGAAGACGGTGACCCAGGCGAGGGCGGGGACGTGGGTGAGCCGGGCGAGCTGGTCGGCGTCGGAGTCGCGGGCCCAGCCGATGCGGCGCTGGTGCTGGAGCTCCAGGACCGGGCGCACCGCCCCGAACAGCAGGAACCAGCAGCCGAGGTAGGCGAAGCCGGCCTGGACCTGGGCGCTGCCGAACCAGGAGACCAGGAAGAAGGCGCCGCCGGCGACCAGGACGGTGAACAGGCCGAAGGCGTTGCGGATGCGGATCAGCAGGGCGAGCAGCAGGGCGATGGCCAGCCACAGCAGCAGGGTGATCCGGTCGGCGGCGAGCAGGGCGGCGCAGCCGAGGCCGAGCAGGGCGGGGGCGGTGTAGCCGGCGGCGGCGGTGAGGACCATGCCGGGGCCGGTGGGGCGGCCGTAGGAGAGGGTGAGGCCGGAGGTGTCGGAGTGCAGCCGGATGCCGGCGAGCTTGCGGCCGGTGACGAGCGCGGCGAGGCCGTGGCCGCCCTCGTGGGCGATGGTGACGGCGTTGCGGGCGACGTGCCAGAGCGGGCGGGCGAGGACGGTGAGCAGGGCGGCGCAGCCGGTCGCGAGGACCAGCCAGCCGGGCGGGGCGGCCTGGGTGCCGGTGACCCGGTCCCACAGTTCGCCGAGGTTCTGGTTGTTCGGGTTCATCGGGGGGTCTGCGCCTCCGTTCGCTGTGTTGGGCCGTTCGGGGCAGCCTCCCATGCGGGGACGGGTGGACGGGAGCGGGTGGTTCTCGTCCTGGGATGAGGAAGTGGTGAACGGCGGCGGCATGGCAAGCTGGCCCGCATGTGCGGTCGCTTCGCAGCCAGCAGCAAGCCGGAGGACGTCGTCGAGCTGTTCGACGTGGAGTTCTGGGATCCGCAGGAGTCCCTGGGGCCGAACTGGAACGTGGCGCCGACCAACAGCGCCCTCGTGGTGCTGGAGCGGGCGGCCCAGTGGGCGGCGCGGCCGGTGCGGCAGCTGCGGGCGCTGCGCTGGGGGCTGGTGCCGCAGTGGTCGAACTCCGCCGAGACGGCGGTGAAGATGATCAACGCGCGGTCGGACACGGTGCACGAGAAGCCCGCCTACCGGCAGGCCTTCGCCTCCCGCCGGTGCCTGCTGCCGGTGGACGGCTACTACGAGTGGCAGACGGTGCCGGGCGAGCGGGGCAGGGCGCGCAAGAAGCCGTTCTTCGTCTCCCGGGCGGACGGTGACCCGCTGGCGCTGGCGGGGCTGTACGAGTTCTGGCGCAACCGGGCGGTGCCGCCGGGGCACCCGGAGGCCTGGCTGGTGACCTTCACGATCGTGACCACGGACGCCGAGGAGGTGCTGGCGCCGATCCACGAGCGGATGCCGCTGTTCCTCGACCGGCAGGCCTGGGGCGAGTGGCTGGACCCGGGGCTGAGCGACCCGGAGGAGGCGCGCCGGCTGCTGATACCCCCGCCGCCGGGGGCGCTGGTGGCCACGCCGGTGTCGCCGGCGGTCGGCAACATCCGCAACAACGGCCCGGAGCTCAAGGAGCCGTGGGCCGAGGTCGAGTACGAGACCACGTTGTTCTGATCCGAAACCTGCGGGGAGCTTGTTGATATGACCACCTCCGAACTCGTGGCCACCGAGGCCGGGGACGCCCGGATCACCTACCACCGGGCCGCCGATCCGAGGGCGGTGCTGGCGCTGGGGCACGGTGCGGGCGGTGGGATCGGGGCGCGGGACCTGGTGGCGCTGGCCGGGCGGCTGCCGGAGCGCGGGATCACCGTGGCGCTGGTCGAGCAGCCCTGGCGGGTGGCGGGGAAGAAGCTGGGCCCGGCGCCGAAGACCCTGGACACCGGCTGGCGGCCGGTGGCCGGGCGGCTGGCCGGGGTGGGGCTGCCGCTGGTGGTCGGCGGGCGCAGCGCGGGGGCGCGGGTGGCGTGCCGTACGGGGGCGGGCAGCGGTGCGGTGGGGGTGGTGGCGCTGGCGTTCCCGCTGCACCCGCCGGGCCGGCCGGAGCGGAGCCGGGCGGAGGAGCTGCTGGGGTCGGGGCTGCCGACGCTGGTGGTGCAGGGCGCGGCGGACCCGTTCGGCGGGCCGGAGGAGTTCCCGGAGCTGCCGCCGGGGCACGAGCTGGTGGCGCTGCCGTACGGGAACCACGGCTTCGAGGTGCCCAAGCGGGCGTCGGTGGGGCAGGACGAGGTGCTGGAGCTGATCTGTTCGTCGGTGGGGGACTGGGTGCTGGGGCTGGTCTGAGTGGTCGGCCCCGGCCGGGCGGTCCTGGGCGCGGGGCCCTGGGCGACGGGGCCGTGAGCAGGGCGTTTCCGCTCGATCACTCGTGCGAGTGAAGTGGGTGCCGGGGCGGGAATGCGGGCGGGGCCGGTGTGGTTGTCGTGTCCGTCAGCACGAGTCACCGGTGAGAGGCAGGGCAGATGGGTTCGATCGCGTGCCCCGAACGGCCTGAGGAGCGCGAGGCCGCGACGGCCTTCACTCCTTCTTGGCCGGAGTGGATCGACGCGGGCGAGAAGCCCGTCAGCCCGATATCCTCCATTTCTGGGCGGCCCGCCGTGGGCCGTGCCCGTCATGCCGAGGAGGTGGGTCCGGTCGTCGGGACCGAGCACGAGGCCGAGCCGGGCCGTGGCCCGGACGAGGCCCTGCCTGCGGGCGAGGCGCTCACCGGTGAGGAGCTGGCCGAGGCGATCGGTGAGGACACCTTCAGGGTGTCGGCGGAGGAGTCCGAGGAGACCCGGCGGGAGCGCTTCGAGCGCGACGCCCTGGGGTACCTCGATCCGATGTACTCCGCGGCGCTGCGCATGACGCGCAACCCCGCGGACGCGGAGGATCTGCTCCAGGAGGCGTTCGCCAAGGCGTACGCGTCCTTCCACCAGTTCCGTGAGGGCACCAACCTCAAGGCCTGGCTGTACCGCATCCTCACCAACACGTTCATCAACTCGTACCGCAAGAAGCAGCGGGAGCCCCAGCGCACCGCGGCGGAGGAGATCGAGGACTGGCAGCTGGCCCGGGCCGAGTCGCACATGTCGACCGGTCTGCGCTCGGCCGAGACCCAGGCGCTCGACCACCTCCCCGACAGCGATGTGAAGGACGCGCTGCAGGCGATCCCGGAGGAATTCCGGATCGCCGTCTATCTCGCGGACGTAGAAGGCTTTGCGTACAAGGAGATCGCGGACATCATGGGTACTCCCATCGGTACGGTGATGTCCCGGCTGCACCGCGGCCGCCGTCAGCTGCGCGGCATGCTGGAGGACTACGCCCGTGAGCGCGGGCTCGTCCCGGCCGGCAGCGGGGCAGGGCAGGAAGCGAAGGGCTCGGGCTCATGAGCTGCGGCGATCCGCACGACACCGAGTGTGGCGAGGTCCTCGACCACCTCTATGAATTCCTCGACAACGAGATGGCCGAGGGCGACTGCGCCAAGCTGCGCGTGCACTTCGAGGAGTGCTCGCCCTGCCTGAAGCAGTACGGGCTGGAGCAGGCGATCAAGGCGCTGATCAAGCGTTCCTGCGGCTGTGACGACACCCCGACGGACCTGCGCAGCAAAGTGCTGGCCAGGATCGACTCGATCCGGGCCGGGCAGCGCTCGGGCGAGGAGGTGGTCGTCGCGGTGGAGGCCTCGGTCGAGGTGCACGCCGAGTCCGCCCGCCCGGCGCCCAGGCCGGCCGCGGCGCAGGCACGGGACGACGCGGCCGATGGGCCGGGCGTGCGCCCCGGTGCGCCGGTCGAGGCCGGAGCCCCGGCGGAGTAGCCGGGAGTGGTTCCGTACGGCCCGCCGGCGAGGGCGGGCCGTACGGTTCGAGCAGGGAGTCCGACGGCCCCGGGAGCATGCGCTCCCGGGGCCGCTCCCGTTCTGCTCGCATGCGCCCTCACTCGTTCGGGTGAGTTGGCGGTGCGCCAACTGCGCCATTGCGCGATCATGCATCCCCGCGCCCGGGCGGCGGCCTATCCTCCTGACGGACGCTCACCGCCGGTCACCCCGGCGCGCTGAGGCAACACGGGGCCCGGACGCGGGGAGGCCGAGATCGCTACCGACAGTGGAGGCGCGACCCTGCCGCAGGGGGCGGCGCGCTACCTGGTGGCCGTCCCGGTGGCAGCCCTGTGCTGCCTGCTGCCGCTGCTGCCGGAGGCCGTCACCCCCGGGGTGCCGCGCTGGCTCGGCCACCCGACGGACTGGCCCAAGGTCGGACTGCTCGGCTTCCTGCACGGCTGCTGGGAGTCGCTTGCCCAGGGCCTGCCGACCCCCTGTTCCCTCCTGTTGCGCCGGCTGCTGCGCCGCCCCGCGCCCGTCGGCCGGGCACCCTCCCGGCCCGGGGTGAACGCCTTCTTCCCGGTGCTCTTCGCCGGGGTGCTGATGCTCCCGCCGGCCGCCGCCGCCCTGGTCGCCGCCCCGGCCGCGCTGCTCGGCGGCCCGACCGGGCCGGGCTGCCGGCGCCGCCAGCTGTTCAACGGCTCCCAGCTCGCCCTGTGCGCCTTCGCCTCCTCGGTCGCCTTCCACCTGCTGCGCGGCCCGCAGCTGCTGCTCGGCTCCCGCTTCCCGGCCGCGCTGCTGCCCGGCTTCGCCGCCGTCGCGGCGTTCTGCCTGGTCAACGGGCTGGTGGTGGGCGTCATGGTGATCCTCAGCGAGGACCGTCCGGTCATCGAGGTGCTGCGCGGCGCCTGCTCGATGTGCGGGCTGCCGGTGCTGGTGCATGCGGCCGGCGGGCTGATGGTCGCCGTGCTCTGGCAGGGCCCGTACGGGGCGTTCGCCGCGCTGCTGGCCCTGCTGCCGCTGTCCATCTCGGCCTGGGTGTTCGCCCAGGGGCAGCGCGAGCAGGACGCCCACCAGGCCACCGTGCAGTCGCTGGTGCAGGCGGTGGAGATCAAGGACGCGTACACCCGCGGGCACAGCGAACGGGTCGGCCGGGCCTCGGTGCTGATCGCCGGTCAGCTCGGCATGGAGGCCGAGCGGCTGCGCACCCTGCGCTTCGCCGGGATCCTGCACGACGTCGGCAAGCTCGGCGTGGCCACCGAGCTGCTGCGCAGAAACGGTCCCCTCAGCGAGGACGAGCGCCGCGCGGTGGAGATCCACCCGGTGTACGGGTTCGAGCTGGTGCGCGGGATCGACTTCCTCGGCGAGGCCCACGCCGGGATCCTGCACCACCACGAGCGGGTGGACGGGCGCGGCTACCCGAGCGGACTGGCGGGCGCGCAGATCCCCGAGTTCGCCCGGATCATCTCCGTCGCCGACGCCTTCGACTCGATGACCTCCACCCGCTCCTACCGGCGCGGGCGGCCCGTCGCCGAGGCGGTCGCCGAACTGGAGCGCTGCTCCGGCAGCCAGTTCGACCCGGTGATGGTGCGGGCGCTGATCGACGCGCTGGCCGTGCACGGCTGGCAGCCGGTGGTGCACTCCGAGGACTGCGTACGGGCCGTGCCGGACATCCCGCTCGGGGTGCCCGAGCCGGTGCGGGCCGCGCCCGGCCGGGTGCCCGCCCAGGGCGGGACCGCCCGCGCGGCCGGGCCGTCGTGACCGGCCCCGGGGCCGGGGCCGCGGCCGTCGGCCGGACCGCCCGTGCCCGTACCGCGCGGGGGCGCACCGCCCGGGCCATGCACGCGGCCGCCGCCGCGCTGCTGGTGCTCGCGCTCGGCGCGGTCGCGGCGCGCGGGGTCGCCGAGCCGAGGGTCGCGCTGGCGTTCTCCGCGCTGATCGCGCTCGGCGAATGCGTCCGGATCACCCTTCCGGGCGATCGGGAGCAGGCGCCTATCGGCGCGGCCGGTGCGCTGGCGTACGCCCTGCTCGGGCCGCTGCGCGGGGTGCCGACCGCGCACGGCACGCTCCAGGTCGTCGCGGTGACCGGCGTCGGCCTGCTGCTGGGCTGGCTGCCCGGCCTCGCCCTGCCGCACGGACCGGCGCGCCCGCACCGGCGCCCGCCCTGGGCCGACCCGGCCCGCCGGGACAGCGCCGCCCGCCGGCTGCTCGCGGTCGGCTTCGCCGCGGCCGTCTTCCAGCCGCTCTACAACGGCGGCCTGGTCGACCGCTTCTCGCCCGAGGGCCCGGCCTACGGGGCGTTCCTGACCGCTGTCGCCGCGCTGGCCGCGCTCTGCGACGCCACCCTGGCGGCGCTGCTGCGCGCCTCGGCCACCGGGCTGCGCCTCCCGGCCGCGCTGGAGGACGAGCTGCGCTCGCTGTTCGGGATCGGCTCGGCGATCGTCGCCACCGGGATGCTGGTCAGCCTCGCGGCCGGCGAGGTCGGGCTGTGGGCGCTGCCGCTGTTCTGCACCCCGCTGCTGCTCGCCCAGATCTCCTTCCGGCGGGCCGCGGCGGTGCGGGCCACCACCGGGCAGACCATCGCCAGCCTGGCCCGGGCCACCGAAGTCGCCGGGTACACCCCGCACGGGCACGCGCGCCGGGTCGCGGACACGGCGTGCGCGCTCGGGCGCGAGCTGGGGCTGGGCACCCGCGAGCTCGCCCTGCTGGAGTACGCGGCGCTGATGCACGACGTCGGCCAGCTGTCCCTGGTCGAGCCGGTGCCGGACGGCGCCACCGCGCTGCTGCCCTGCGACGAGCAGCAGCGCATCGCCCGCCTGGGCAGCGAGGTGATCAGCCGTACCGGGGTGCCCCGGCAGGTGGCCGAGCAGGTCGCCCGACTGGCCGACCCCTGCCCCGGGCCGGTGGGCGGCGAGGGGCCGGTGCCGCTCGCCGCCCGGATCATCCGGGTCGCCAACGCCCACGACGACCTGCTCACCGCCGCCCGCGGCCGGGGCCTCGGCGAGGCGGTGGGGCGGCTGGAGGCGCTGGAGGTGCTGCGGCTGGGGCGCGGGCGGGTCTACGACGCCAGGGTGGTGGACGCGCTCGCCCGGGTCGGCGGGCAGGGGCGCGGCTGAACCGGGGCCGGGGCGTGGCGGGCCGTTCGGGGCAGGGCTGAAGCGGGGCCGAACCGGGGCTGAACCGGGGTCGAGGCGTGGCGGGCCGGTCGAGGAGCGACGTCAGGGGTTGAGGAGGCGCGCCGCGGCGGGCAGGCTGGGGAGGGGCGGTCCCCAACCTCGGCGGTGGGGAGCGCGGGCGGGGGCGGGCGTGGTTGGATGCGGTCGTAGCGTGGAACACCGACCCGGAGCACCGGGACCCGGGCCCCGTCGAGGACGGGACGGGCCCGGCGGTACGGGACTTGAGCGGACGACGACGGCAGGGACGAACGTGAGGATCTTCCACCGGGCACGGCACCGGCCGTCCGCCACCTGGCGGCAGACGACCGACCGGGCCTTCACGCTGATCGGCGACGGCCGCTACGAGGACGCCGGCGCCCTGCTGGTGATGGCCGCCGACCTGGAGCCGTGGCTCTCCGACTCCTGGTTCAACCTCGCCCTGCTGCACAAGTTCCGCCGCGACTGGGAACAGGCCCGCTCGGCCGGCCTGCGCGCCGTCGCCCTGCTGGACCGCGAGCACGGCGCCCCCGACTGGTGGAACCTCGGCATCACCGCCACCGCCCTCCAGGACTGGCCGCTGGCCCGCCGCGCCTGGCAGGCCTACGGGCTGAAGGTGCCCGGCGGCCCCGGCGGGGACGGCCCGGTCAGCCTGGACCTCGGCACCACCCCGGTGCGGCTGTCCCCGGACGGCGAGTCCGAGGTGGTGTGGGGCCGGCGCCTGGACCCGGCCCGGATCGAGGTGCTGTCCATCCCGCTGCCCTCCTCCGGCCGGCGCTGGGGCGAGGTGGTGCTGCACGACGGCGCCCCGCACGGCGAGCGGGTCACCGAGGGCGTCGCCTACCCCGTCTTCGACGAGATCGAGCTGTGGGCGCCCTCCCCGGTGCCGACCTACGTGGTGCTGCTGCAGGCCGCCACCGCCGGTGACCGGGACGCGCTGGAGCGGCTGGTCGCCGAGGCCGGGTACGCGGCCGAGGACTGGACCTCCTCGGTGCGGCTGCTGTGCCGCGCCTGCTCGGAGAGCCGGATGGCCTCCGACGACGGGGTCGTCGCCCACCACGACCCCCACGACGACGGCGACGCCGCCCACCCCGGCCACCTCAGCCACCTCAGCCAGGGCGGCGCGGCCGGGATGTCCTGGCTGGTCGAGCGCGAGTGCGGGCTGGCCGCCCCGGCGCACCTGGTCCGCACGCTGCTGGACCGCTGGGTCGCGGCCGCCCCCGGGACCCGGGCTTACCGGGATCTCGAAGAAGTGTGCTGAGTACCCTGGTGAGGTACGCGTAGACCTATGGAAGCGGAAGACATGGCGGAGCAGCACGACCACGAGCACGAGCACGACGTGGAGGGGGCGGCGCCCGAGGCCCCCGCGAAGGTGATCGGTGAGGAGCCCGACCTCTCCAAGGGCACCGCGCGCCCGATCACCGTGGTCGGCAATCCCGTCCTGCACCGCGAGGTCAAGGACGTCACCGTGTTCGATGCCGAACTGTCCACGCTGATCGACGACATGTTCCAGTCGATGTACGCCGCCGAGGGCGTGGGCCTGGCCGCGAACCAGATCGGTGTCGACCTCAAGGTCTTCGTCTACGACTGCCCGGACGACGAGGGCGTGCGCCACATCGGCCACGTGATCAACCCCAAGCTGGAGGAGTACCCGGCCGACCGTCGCCGGGAGCTCGACGACAGCAACGAGGGCTGCCTGTCCGTCCCCACCGCCTACGCCGAGCTGCCGCGCCCGGACTACGCGGCCGTGACCGGCGTCGACAAGGACGGTCAGCCGATCCGGGTGGAGGGCACCGGCTTCTTCGCCCGCTGCCTGCTGCACGAGACCGACCACCTGTACGGCACCCTCTACATCGACAAGCTGTCGAAGCGGGACCGCAAGGACGCCCTGAAGCAGATGGCCGAGGGCACCCCGAAGTACGCGACGGTGCCGAACGTGTAAGGCTTGAAGGCGAGTTGAGGGCCGGTCCGGGCGATGCCCGGGCCGGCCCTCGCCCGTTTGTATCCGCGGGGTTTCAGTGAGCGCTCGGTCCGCCGTCGAAACGCTCCGTGCGGCCGGTGCGCCCGGTATCTGCCGTATCGTTCCCTTGTCCGCCGCCGTGCGAAGTGGAGCCCGCCGCCCGTGTCCTCGCCCGTACCGCCCCCGCGCCCCGTCCGCGTGCTGCTGGTGGAGGACGACGACCTGATGCGCCGCTCCTTCACCGTCGCGCTGGAGCGCTACGGCTACGAGCTGCGGGCCGCGGCCGACGGCCTCACCGGGCTGGAGCTGTTCCGGGACGAGCCGTTCGACCTGCTGATCCTGGACGTGATGCTGCCCGGCCTGGACGGGATCGGCCTGTGCCGCAGGGTCCGGGAGACCAGCCTGGTGCCGGTGCTGATGATGTCCGCGCGCGGCGACGGGCTCGACGTCGTCGCCGGGCTGGAGGCCGGGGCGGACGACTACGTGGTCAAGCCGGTCGACACGTTCGTGCTGGTCGCGCGCATCCGCTCGCTGCTGCGGCGCGCGACGTACACCGCTGCCGCCGCGCCCTCGCCCGGGGAGGCCGACGGGGAGGTGCTGGTCTTCGGGGACCTGGCCGTCGACACCGCCGGCATGGAGGTGTCCGTCGGCGGGCAGTTGGTGGCGCTGACCCCGACCGAGCTCAAGCTGCTGCTGGAGTTCGCCGCCCGCCCGGGCGTGGTGCTGGAGCGGCACACCCTGCTGCGCAACGTCTGGGAGTACGGCTGGGACGGCGACAGCCGGGTCGTCGACCTGTGCGTGCAGCGGCTGCGCCGCAAGCTCGGGCGGGAGCGGATCGAGACGGTCCGCGGCTTCGGCTACAAGCTCAGGCGCTGATCGTGCCGCTCGGATTCCCCCGGCGCCGGGCCTCGCTGCGCTGGAAGATCGCCGCGCTGGCCGCCGCCACCGCCTGCCTGGTCGCGGTGGCGGTCGGCGTGCTGGTGCACCTGTGGACCGCGCAGGACATCCGCGGCCGGGCCGAGGCGCGGGCATTCAACGGGGTGTACTCGGCGATGGACGTCTACCGGCGCACGGGCACCCTGGCCGACGGCGCCGAGCTGGACCCGGCGGAACTGCCCGCCGGGCTGCGCCGGCCGGCCGACGGCGCCCGGCACACCGCCTACGACGGGCGGGTCGTGGGCAACGACGGGCCGAGCGTCTGGGCCGCCCAGCGGACCGGCGGGCCGGGCAGCCCGCTGCTGGCCGTCCGGATCAACATGGGCCCGGAGCTGTCCGACCTGCCCCGGCTGGACGTGGCGATGGGGGTCGCCTCGCTGCTCGCACTGGCGGTGGCCGTGCCGCTGGCCGGGTACGGGGCCGGGCTGCTCGCCCGTCGGCTGGGACGGGTCGCCGAGACGGCGGGGCGGATCTCCGCCGGGGACCTCGACGCCCGCACCGGGCCGACCGGCGGGCACGACGAGGTGGCGGAGATCGCCGCTACGGTGGACGCGATGGCCGACAGCCTGGGCCGACGGCTGCGCACCGAACGGCAGTTCACGGCCGATGTGGCGCACGAGTTGCGCACCCCGGTGGGCGGGCTGCTGGCCGCCGTCGACCTGCTGCCGGAGGGCGAGGCCGAGGACCTGATCCGGGCGCGGGTGCGGGATCTGCGGGCACTGGTCGAGGACCTGCTGGAGATCTCCCGGCTGGACGCCGGGGCGGAGCGGCCGGTGCGCGCCCGGGTGCCGCTCGGGGAGGTGGTCCGGGAGGCGGTGGCGCGGACCGGGTGCGAGGCCGAGGTCTCGGTGGGGACGGTGGCGTCGGTGGAGACGGATCCGCGGCGGCTGGAGCGGATCGTCGGGAACCTGGTCGTCAACGCGCACCGGCACGGGGCCGCGCCGGTGCTGGTCGGCGTCGAGGGCCGTACCGTCGTCGTGCGCGACCACGGCCCCGGCTTCCCGGCGGACCTGCTGCGGCACGGCCCGCGCCGCTTCCGGACCGGGGCCGCGGAACGGGGCTCGGGGCACGGGCTGGGGCTGACCATCGCGGTGGGGCAGGCCCGGGTGCTCGGCGCGGAGTTGAGCTTCGCCAACGCCGGGGACGGCGGGGCGGTGGCCACGCTGCGGCTGCCGGACTGACCGGTGCGGGCCGCTGCCGGGCCGGCCTGAAGCGGGGTTGACCGGTGCGGGCCGCCCGCCGGGCCGCCGCCGGGTTGACCGGTCCGGACTGCTACCGGACTGCTGCCGACTGGCGCGGGCGCTGATACACGGCGGGCCGGGGCGCTGATACACGGCTCGGACACCATCCGAAGTGCACTGATTCGCATGCCGGATGGGAGACCCCCTCGTGATCGCCACTTCGCTCGCCCCGCACACGACGCCGGGGATCGCCGCCGCCACCGCTGACCTGACGAAGGTCCACGGCGGCGGCGACACCCGGGTCACCGCGCTGGACCGGGTCAGCCTCGCCTTCCGGGAGGGCGAGTTCACCGCGATCATGGGGCCGTCCGGCTGCGGCAAGTCCACCCTGATGCACTGCGCCGCCGGGCTCGACACCCCCACCTCGGGGTCCGTACGGATCGGCACCACCGAGCTGGGCGCCCTCGGCGACCGGCAGCTCACCCAACTGCGGCGGGACCGGGTCGGGTTCATCTTCCAGGCGTTCAACCTGCTGCCCACGCTGACCGCGCTGGAGAACATCACGCTCCCGCTGTCGCTGGCCGGGCGGCGGCCGGACCGGCAGTGGCTGGACCGGGTGGTGTCGATGGTCGGCCTCTCCCCGCGCCTCGGCCACCGGCCGGCCGAGCTGTCCGGCGGGCAACAGCAGCGTGTCGCGGTGGCCCGGGCGCTGGTCACGCGCCCCGCGATCGTGTTCGGCGACGAGCCGACCGGCAACCTGGACTCCCGGGCCGGGGGCGAGGTGCTCGGCTTCCTGCGGGACTCCGTACGGGAGTTGGGGCAGACGGTGGTCATGGTGACGCACGACCCGGTGGCCGCCGGGTACGCGGACCGGGTGGTGTTCCTGGCGGACGGACGGCTGGTCGACGAGATGGCGCACCCGACGCCGGACCGGGTGCTGGACGTCATGAAGACCCTCGCGGGCTGAAACCACTCCTCCTTCCGAAAGCTGCTCATGCTGACCACAGCCCTGCGCAACGTGCTGGCGCACAAAGCGCGTCTGTTGATGACCGTCCTCGCGGTCTGCCTCGGTGTCGCCTTCGTCTCCGGAACCCTGGTCTTCGCGGACTCGACCGCCGCCGCGTACCGGGCCGCCGCGTCGAAGAACTTCGCCGACGTCGCGGTGAGCGTCACCGCCAAGGAGTCCCCCACCGCCCCCGAGCAGCCGAACGTGCTGACGGACGCGCTCGCACGCCGGTTGGCGGACGTGCCCGGGGTGGCGGCGGTACGGCCCTCCGCCGACGGGAGTGCCGTGCTGAACTCGGCCGACGGCACGCCGCTGCGGGTCAGGCAGGGGACGAACCTGGCGTCCGCGTACGACCCGGGGCGGTACCCGCTGGTCGAGGGGCGCGCCCCCGCCGCCGAGGGCGAGATCGCCGTCGACCGGGGGACGGCGGACGCGGGCCGCTTCCACCCGGGCGACACGGTCACGCTGGCCACGGACGGCCCGGCGTTCACGGCCCGCCTGGTCGGCGTGGTGACCACCCGGGACACCCGGGTCACGGCCGGCGGCACCCTCACCCTGTTCGACCGGGCCACCGCACAGCAGCTGTTCGCAACTCCCGGTCACTACACCGGCCTTGAGATCGCGGCCGGGTCGGGGGCCGACCAGTACGAGCTGGCGCGGCGGATCGAGGGGCTGCTCCCGGCCGGCCGGGCCGAGGTCACCACCGGGCAGGCGCAGGCCGCCCAACAGGCGATCTACGTCGGCACGTTGACCCGGGGCTACCAGAAGATGCCGCTGGTCTTCGCGGGGGTGGCGCTGTTCATCGGCTCGTTCCTGGTGGTCAACACCTTCACCATGCTGGTCTCCCGGCGGCGGCGGGAGATCGCCCTGCTGCGGGCGGTCGGCGCGACCCGGCGCCAGGTGGTGCGCTCGCTGCTGGCCGAGGCCGTGGTGATCGGCGTCGTCGCGTCGGCGGTGGGGTTCGTGCTCGGGCTCGGTGTCGCGGCCGTGCTGCCGGACCTGCTGAGCGGGGACGGGAACCGGCTGCCGACGGGCCCACTGGTGATCGGGGCCCGGCCGGTGGCGGCGGCGCTGTTCGTCGGGGTGGGGGTGACGGTGCCGGCCGCGTGGCTCCCCTCGCGCCGGGCGGCGCGGATCGCGCCGATCGAGGCGCTGCGTTCGGCCGGGCAGCCGGACGGGCGGTCGCGGCCGCGTACGGTCGTCGGGGCGGGGCTGCTGGTGCTCGGGGTCGGCCTGCTGGTCTCGCTCACGGGCTCGGCGAAGGACGCCTCGGAGGAGAACCTGCGCAGTGCGATGCTCGGTTGCGGGGTCCTGGTCGTCGCCCTGGTCGTGCTGGCGCCGGCGCTCGCCGTTCCCGTGATCCGGGTGACCGGGCGCCTGACCCGCCGGTTCGGGATCACCGGCCACCTGGCCCGGGAGAACGCGCTGCGCGACCCCCGGCGGACGGCGGCGACCGCCGCCACCCTGCTGATCAGTACGGCGCTGGTCAGCGGCCTCGCCACGATCGGCAGCTCCACCGGGCGGGCGCTCGACCGGCAGGTGGCGGCCGGCCTCGGGGCCGACTACGTGATCAGCACCGGCAGCACCATGACCGGCATCGACCCGGCGGCCGTCCAGCGGCTGGCCGGTGCCCCGGGGGTGCGGACGGCGAGTGCGGTCGCGGACTCCACGATGGTGGTCGGCGGCCGGGTCCGGGAGGTCTCCGGCGTCGATCCGGCCGGGGTCGGGCAGGTCATGAAGCTCGACTTCGTCAGTGGCTCGCTCAAGGACCTCGGGCCCGGCCGGATCGCCGTCTCCGACAGCGTCGCCCGGGAGACCCGGGTGGGCACGGGCGGGCAGCTCAAGGCCCGGATGGGCCGGGGCGAGGAGTTCACCGGGTACACCGTGGTGGGCGTCTACCGGGACAACCCGACCGCCCACGACGTGCTCGGCGCCCGGGACGAGGTGCAGCGCGGCAGCTTCAAGCCCGGCTCCGTGCAGCGGGTGCTGGTCAAGGGCGACGGCGCGACGGAGGGCGGGCTGCGGACGGCGGTGGGCGACAACCCGCTGCTCAAGGTGCAGGACCGGGCCGCCCTGGTGCGCCAGTCCGCCGGGACGATGAGCGATCTGCTGACCCTGATGTACGGGCTGCTCGCGATCGGGGTGGTGATCTCGGCTCTCGGCATCGTGAACACCCTGGCCATGTCGGTCGCCGAGCGGACGCGGGAGATCGGCGCGCTGCGGACGCTCGGCATGGAGCGGGCCGGCATCCGTCGGATGATCCGTCTGGAGGCCGTGACGGTGGCCGCGTTCGGCACACTGCTGGGCCTGGCGGGCGGAGTGTTCGGCGCCTGGGCGGTCGGGGCGCTGGCGGGTGGCGCGATGGCGCAGTACGCGCTGGTGTTGCCGTGGGGGACGCTCGCCCTGGTGTGCCTGGCCTCCCTGGCGCTCGGCGCGGTCGCGGCGGCCGTCCCGGCCCGTCGGGCGGCGGCGCTGAGCCCGCTGGAGGCCGTCGCGGAGGCGTGAGCGACTCGCCTGCCCCACGTCCGGCGTGGGGCAGGCGGCTGTTCAGCCGGTGATGAGGAGCCACGCCGGGCCGTAGGTGAAGCCTGGATGCGGGTCGGAGTCCATGGGTGTCGGGTGGTCGGTGAAGGGGAGTGGCCGGACGCGGTGTGCCAGGCCCGTACTGGTGACCCGCCAGTAGGACACCCGTATAGTCCAGGGTCTGACGATCAGTTCAATCACAAAATCGGGGTTTCCTTGACCAGCACCTCCATGAAGCGGCGCGGCGCGTTCCTGTTCGCGACTGCCGCCCTTGTCACCGTCGGCACCCTGGGCGGCACCGCCCAGGCCGTGCCCAACTCCGGCTCCCTTTGGGTCGGCTACGGCAAGAGCAACACGTATGCCAGCGTCAAGTGCGTCCAGGAGATCTCCAACGACCTGCAGTACCAGACCGGTTACCACGGGATCGCCGTGGACGGCTCGTTCGGCCCCGACACCTACGGGGCGATCGTGGCCATCCAGGCGTGGGCGAGCCTGCAGCAGGACGGCGTCGTCGGCCCGAGGACCGGCGACGTCATGGTCGAGGCCACCAAGGACTACTACGGTTGCTACCCCTACCTGCCCACTCTCAAGTGACGTTCGGCGCTCGGCGCCGGTAGGCGTCGGTGTTGGTGGGCCCGGCCGGGAGGCCGGGCCCTTCGCGTAGGGCCCGCACCACGGCGGGGGCCGGCCGCGCCGCCGGAATCCTCGTCGCCGAGGACGTCATGCGGCCCTAGTCGCCATACTGGCAGGACCCGCCGCACTGGCAGGACCCACCGCTCTGGCAGCCGCAGGAGCAGCCGGGGCCGCACTGGCAGCCCGAAGAGACCGTGCCTTCTGTTGAGTTCTCCATGGCAACTTCCTTCCGGGGGCGCCCGGTTGAGCGGGCGGTGCGGCTTGATCGCCATGGTCGAGCTTGCCCGTAGCCGGAGTCGCTATGCCCACGTTCACGCGAAGGGGTCGTATCCGCTCGTTCGCGTTGACGGGTGGGGTCCAGATCGCGGGACTTCCCTCCCCGCCCGGCGTGGACGCCGGGCTCCGGCCGCTGCGGCGCGGATGACCGGGAGCGCCACGGCTGAGGTGTGCACGGGAAGTCGGCTGGGGCCGACTTCCCGCACACCGGGCCCGAACGCGGAAGGGTTACTTGACCGCGAGGATGTCGACCAGGCGGATGTCCGGGTCGGCGGCGAGGAGGTCCGGGCCGACCTGGGCGAGGGCGGCGGGGATGCGACCGGTCAGGTGGGCCTGGCGGCCCGCGTCGTCGGCGAAGGCGTCGAAGATGCCGAAGGTGGAGCCGTCGACCTGGAAGGCGTACCAGACCTGGGTGCCGGCCTCCTCGGCGGCGATGGCGCGGGCGGTGTCCAGCAGCGCCGCCACCTCGGACTCCTTTCCGGGCTTGGCGGTGAGCAGGGCCAGCACACCCAGCTTGAGCGTCATGTCGGTCTCCCTCGTACGTGTCGTGAAGCCCCTTGCGGGATGGGCCCCGTTCGGCCCGAATCACAAGCTACGGGGCCGAAAACCGACCCACGAGTGGCGGAAACGACGTGTCGGCTACCGTTTCCGACATGCAGATCGCCCTGGTGGCCGTCGACGGCATCTTCGACTCCGGACTCTCCGCCCTCCTCGACGTGCTCGGCACGGCGAACGCCGTACGCCTCCAGGGCGAGGAGACGCCGCCGTTCACGGTGACCGTGGTCGGGGCCGGCACCGAGGTGCGCACCGGCAACGGCCTCACCCTGGCGACCGTGCCCGCCGACGAACTGCCCCACCGGCCGGACCTGCTGCTGATGCCCGCGACCGGGTTCAAGACACCCGACGCGGTGCTGGCGGCCGTCCGCTCACCCGCCAACGCCTGGGCCACGGAACTCGGCGGCAGGCTGGCCGAGGCCGGCACCCCGGTCGGCGCCGCCTGCACGGGCACGTTCTTCCTGGCCGAGGCCGGCGCGCTCGACCAGCTGCGGGCCACCACCAGCTGGTGGCTGGGCCCGTTCTTCCGCACCCGCTACCCCGGGGTGCTGCTGGACGAGTCCCGCACCCTCGTCCAGGACGGCCGGGCGACCACCGCCGGCGCCGCCTTCGCCCACATCGACCTCGCGCTCTGGGTGGTGCGCCGCCACAGCCCGGAACTGGCGGACACGGTCGCCCGCTACCTGCTGATCGGCGACCGGCCCTCCCAGGCCGCGTTCGCCGTACCGACCCTGCTGGCCCAGGCCGACCCGACGATGGCCGCGTTCGAACGCTGGGTGCGCGCCCGGATCGCCGACCCGCCGCCGCTCACCGAGGCCGCCCGGGAACTGGGCGTCAGCGAACGGACCCTCCAGCGCACCGCCCAGGCCGTCCTCGGGATGACGCCGCTGGCCTTCGTCCAGGAAGTCCGGCTCGACCAGGCCACCTTCCTGCTGCGCACCACCCCGCTCAGCGCCGAGGCGATAGCGACCAGGGTCGGCTACCGCAACGTGGGCACCCTGCGCGCGCTGGTCCGGCGCAAGCGCGGCACCACGCTGGACGCGCTGCGCCAGGGCGGCTCGGGCGCGGACTGACGGGCCGCGGGCTCCGGGCATCCCCGCCCGGTGTGCACCCCGGGCGGGGACAGGGCCGACCGCCTCAGCCGTGCGAGGCGGCGGGCGCGAGGACCGCCGTCAGCAGGCGGTTGGCGAGGGGGGTCGGGGCGCCGAAGTCGAGGCCCAGGTTGGAGACCGAGTACACGGCGTGGACGGACAGGTCGCGGGTGGCGAACATGCCGTTGGCGTAGCCGTCGTCGTGACCGGTCTTGCCCCAGAGCACGGCCCCGTTCGGCAGCGGGGTGGACATCAGGCCGGCGCCGAAGCAGGCCACCTGGTTGCAGGAGGTGCCGCCGACGAACGGGACGAGCTTGCCCGCGTCGTCCTTGGGCAGGGTGAACAGCTCGTTCTGCTGCGCGGCGGGCAGCAGGCCGCCCTGGAGCAGCGTGGTCAGGAAGTGGTCCAGGTCGGCGGTCGTGGAGATCATGTTGGACGGGTCGCCGCCCTGTTCGCTGGTGTCGACGGCCCGGCCGCGGTCGTCGGCCATGTAGCCGTGCAGGTAGGGGCGGGGCATCCGCGGGTCGTCCTCCGGCACCGAGGTCTGGCTCAGGTGCAGGGGCTCCAGGATGCGGGCGGTGACCTCGTCCTTGAAGGAGTCACCGGTGATCTGCTCGATGAGCTTGCCCGCAATGCGGAAGCCGAGGGAGTTGTACTCCTGCTTGCTCCCGGGCGCGAAGTGCGGGCCGGGCCACGGGCGGTCGTCCGGGCGCAGGGTGCCCTGGATGATCTCGTCGAAGGTGCGGTAGTCGTAGCGGTCGGCGATCGTCTCGTCGGCGCTCTCGGCGGGCTTGCCCTCGTCCACGTTCGGCAGACCGCTGGTGTAGTTGACGAGCTGGCGGACGGTGATCGGGTCGAAGGTGTCCGGGAGCAGGCCCGGCAGGTAGTGCTGGACGGTCTGGTCGAGGTCGATCCGCCCCTCGGCCGCGAGCTGCAGGACGACGGTGGTCTCGAACACCTTGGAGATGCTGCCGGCGTGGAAGTGCGCGTTCTCCGGGATCTTCCGGCCGGTCTGGCTGTCCACCGTGGACCCCTTCCACGACTGGCCCGGCTCGGCGACCAGGGCGACCGCGCCGGCGGCATTGTCGGAGGGCCGGGTCTCAAGGGCGGCCTGGAGCGCGGCGGGGTCCAGCGCCGGGAAGGCCGTCGCGGCGGTGGAGTTGCCGCCGCTCGCGGCGAAGGCCTGGGCACCCGACACGGCGGTGAGGCCGACGACGGCGGAACAGGCCAGACCGAGCGCGGCGGCACGACGGGCGAACGGCTTCATGTGGGGCACCCCGTGAGATCGATACGGCTGAGTGGGCCTCAGCGACGTCATCCATCCTGCTCGGCGGCAGGCCCGCCCGGTATCGGGACCAACCCCGATCCGCCCCTGACCCACCCCTGAGGGCACGTCAGGACTGCTACTGGCGTTCGAGCCGTCCCCGCCCGGCGTGAATGCCGGGCGGGGACGGTGAGTTCGGGTGGTGGCTCCACTGCTCCGGCAAAGTCACGAGACCGCTGTCGGCAGGCGATGCGAGACTCGGCCCATGAAGCCCAATGATCCCAAGGATGACCTGCACCGTTACCTCAAGGCAGCCCGCCAAGCCGTCGTCTGGAAGCTGGACGGATTGTCCGAGTACGACATCCGCCGCCCCCTGACACCGACCGGCACCAATCTCCTCGGCCTCGTCAAACACCTCGCCAGCGTCGAGCTCGGGTACTTCGGCCCGACCTTCGGCCGCCCGCACAACGAATCCCTCCCCTGGCACGAGGAGGACGCCGAGCCCAACTCGGACATGTGGGCACCCGCCGACGAGTCGCGCGAGGACGTTCTCAGCCTCTACCACCGCGCCTGGGCGCACGCGGACGCGACGATCGAGGCGCTACCGCTCGACGCGATGGGCCACGTCGCCTGGTGGGGCGACAATGGAGACGTGACGCTTCAGCGGATCATGCTGCACATGACGGCCGAGACGAACCGGCACGCCGGCCACGCCGACATTGTCCGCGAGCTGATCGACGGCAAGGCCGGTATGCGGGAGGACAACGGCAACATGGATGGCGGCGACGAGGCCTGGTACCAGGACTACCGGAACCGACTGGAGGCGTCCGCTAAGGAGGCCCAGGCCAAGCAGCGCTGAGGTCGCCCCGACGCCGCCCCTGTGCGGCAGTAGTCCCAGCTCTGCGTCTCGGATTGGGAGGAGCACTGCTGACACGGTGCGCCGGAAGTCGGCAGGGTCGACTTCCGGCGCACCAGTGCCCTGTCCCGCCCGGCGTGAATGCCGGGCGGGGACGGGGGAGTTCAGAGCTGGTGGGTGGTGATGGTGATCGGGTGGGCGGTCCAGTCGGTCATGTCGCCGACGTAGAGGGTGACGCTCCAGCGGCCGCTGCGGGAGAGGCAGTGGGCGACGCCCTGGCCGCCGCCCGGGCCGATGCAGAGGCGGATGAAGTCCCGGTGGGCCGCGCGGATCGGGCGCCGGCGGACGTGGTCCCACAGCACGGGCAGCGCGTGGTCGAGGCTCTGGAACACGGTGGGCAGCATGATGCCGGTGATCCGGGCCTGGACGGCGCTCATGCGGCGGCCGCCTCGGAGCCGGTGGAGAGGTGGAACCAGACGAACTTGCCGATGCCGCCCCGGCGCGGGCAGCACCCCCACTCGGAGGCCAGTTCCCGGACGAGGAGCAGGCCCCGGCCGGTCTCGGAGGTGGTGGAGGCGGTTCGGAGCGAGGGCTTCTCGCTGTCGGCGTCGTGCACCTCGATGCGGAGGGTGGTGGGGGAGGGGAGCTGGAGGCGGACGAAGATCAGGCGGTCGCGCGGGGCGCGGGCGTGCTGGACGGCGTTGGTGACCAGCTCGGAGAGGAGCAACTCGCCGGTGGGGAGGAGGGGTTCGGCGGCGGGGTGGGGGTGGAGGAACTCGCGGAGCTCCTGGCGGGCGTTGCGGGGGGACTTGGGGTGTCGGGGGAGCCAGCAGGTCTGTTCGCGCATGGCAGGGCCACCTCTGGAGTGTGCAGGTGAGAGCGGCTGGAGAAGGCATGGGGATGCCCGGTGGAAGCCCGCCATGATCACGATGTGTCGACTAGCGGACTACGGTAAGTAGCATGCGCCTCATGTCTTCTGGAGTGCAAGTCCATACTTTGGAACTGGTCAAAGATTGTTGTCCCGAGCGGAGGGCGGCAGACTGGCAGCGCACATACGGCTGGGAGGTCAACGCGTGCCCGTGAACAGGAATCCGACGGTTCGACAGCGACGGCTCGCTCGAACGCTCAAGGAGTTGCGGGTTGCTGCGCGGATGACGATGGTTCAGTCCGCCAGGCAGCTGGACTGCGCCGAGAGCAAGATCAGCCGGATCGAAGCCGCGCAGTCCGGTATCAGACTCGTGGACCTCAGGCTGCTGCTTGACCTCTACGGTGTGACGGACCATGCGGTGCGTAGCCGACTTGAGGAGTTGTCCCGGGAGGGACGCCTGCGCGGCTGGTGGGACAGGTATTCGGACGCGCTGTCGCCGCTCTACGCCGACTACATCTCGCTGGAGGCTGATGCCTCGGATGCCTACAGCGTGGAGACCTTCCTTGTCCCCGGGCTCCTGCAAACGGAGGACTACACCCGGGCTGTCGTTCGGGCGCAGATAGAGGACGCCAGCGTCGAGCAGGTTGAGCAACTGACGAAGGTCCGGCTGGAGCGGCGATCGGTCCTGACGCGCGAATCGCCGCTTCGGCTCTGGGTCGTGCTGTCGGAGTCCGTGTTGAAGCACCAGATCGGTGGGCGGGCGGTGATGAGAGAGCAGCTCGACTATCTGGTCGCCATGGCGGGCCAGCCCAATATCAACATCCAGGTGCTGCCGGAGGAATCGGATGTTCATGCGGCGCTGTTCGGTCCGCTCGTCATCCTGAGCTTCCCCGAGAGTACGGAGACGGACGTGGTGTACGTGGACAGTCTCCTCAGCACGCTCTACATCGAGGAGCCAGGCGAGGTCTTCAAGTACTCCAGCCTGTTCCGGCGGGGTCTGGCCGAGTCGCTGCCCCGCAAGGAGTCGATTGCGTTCATCGAGCGCATTGCGAAAGGAAATGACAGCGATGAGTAGCGTCCCCCAGGGTACGGCCGTTGAGCTCATCTGGAGAAAATCATCGTTCTCAGGTGCGCAGAGCAACTGTGTGGAGATAGCCATAGGCGTGGTCGGGGTTGTGCCCGTCCGGGACTCGAAGGACCTGGGTGGGCCGGCTCTGCTCTTCCCGGCTGATGCCTGGGCGTCCTTCGTGGCCGGGGTCAAGTCCGGGGAGTTTCCGACCGACTGAAACAACAGGGGTGCCCCGCACGGGCTGTGGCCGTGCGGGGCACCCCTGCTGGCGAACTCAGATGATGCGGCCTATGTGGATGACCGCGATGGTCACCGTTTGCTCCGCGACCTCGTACAGAACGCGGTACCGGCCGATGTGGATCCGGCGGAGATCCGGGGAGCCATAGGGTGCTGAGCCTGCCGGTCGGGGGTCGTCGGCCAGAAGGTCGACGGCGTCCATGACTTGGCGAAGCCCGTCCGCGTCATCCTTGAGGAACCGGGCGGCTGCGTTGATCGCAGGCTCGTCCCAGGTGATCTGGTAGGTCATTCACGCTCCAGGCCCAGGAGGGACCGGACGTCCTCGTGGGCAACGCTCGCGACGGTGCCCTCGGCCTGGCGGGCGCGGTAGCGGGCGACTGCGAGCTCATCTTCGAGGTCGGCGAGCTCCTGCGGATTGATGAGCACGGCGGCGGGCTGGCCGTGGTCGGTGATGGTGATGCGTTCGCGGCTGTGGGAGGCGCGGCGTACCAGAGTGCCGAATCTCGCTCGCGCCTCGGTCATGGGCAGAGTCTCACTCATGGCAGAAGTGTACACTTCTCGCTTGTTATGGTGCGAGGTGTTGGCTCAAGTCACTGATCGTTGCTTTGGGTGGCAGCGAGGAACGAAGTGCGGTTCAGCTGAGGTTGTCGTACCAGAAGAAGATGGTCCTCAGAACCACGCCCGGGGCGCCGGCGCCGAAGCCGATGACCATGGACTGGCCTACAGCCACATCCGTGGGGTCGATGCCGTGGGACCACGTCACCTTGGCGTCCAGGCCGGGAATCGAGCGGCCGGGGGCGTATGACCTGTACGTGCCGCGCGCGTGGGCGATGAGCACCCCGTTGCGGCGCAGCTCCGCCCGGCGCAGGCTGGTGGACCGCAGCTCGTAGGTGCGGTCGCCGACCACGGCAGTGCGGGTGCGGGACTTCCGGCTCATCGGCACGTTGTGGCCGCCGATGTTCATCGCGCCGTGGTCGCGGTCGGGCACCACCGTGACGGTGGGCATCCCCGTCCCCTGCACCCGGGCGATGACGGACGGCCAGCGATCATGACTGACCTGTATCGGCCCGAACGGGCCGTCGATCACACGCTGTTGGAGCTTGGGCATGTCTGGGCTACCCCCGTATACCGAGAACTGACAGCGGAGCTGCCGTGGGACGGCAGCTCCGCTGTCTTGCTGAACGCTGTTGACTTAGAAGTCGTCGTCGAAGGCGACGGTGCCCTCGACGGCCACCTGGTACGCCGACACGCGGCGCTCGAAGAAGTTGGTCAGCTCCTGCACGTTCTGGAGCTCCATGAACCCGAACGGGTTGGTGGACCCGTAGCGGATCGGCATCCCGAGCCGGGCCAGGCGCTGGTCCGCCACGGCCTCCAGGTACTGGCGCATGGAGTCGGTGTTCATGCCGGCGAGACCGTCACCGCACAGGTCCTGGGCGAACTGGAGCTCGGCCTCGACGGCCTCCTCCAGCATCTCGGTGACCTGCTTGGCCATCTCGTCGTCGAAGAGGTCGGGCTCCTCCTCGCGAACCGTGTCGACGACCGACATCGCGAAGTCCATGTGCATGGACTCGTCGCGGAACACCCAGTTGGTGCCGGTGGCCAGGCCGTGCAGCAGGCCGCGCGAGCGGAACCAGTACACGTACGCGAACGCGCCGTAGAAGAACAGACCCTCCACGCACGCCGCGAAGCAGATCAGGTTCAGGAGGAACGCGCGGCGGTCCTCCTTGGTCTGCAGCGAGTCGATGTGGTCGACGGCGTTCATGTACTTGAAGCAGAACTGGGCCTTCTGGTGGATGGAGGGGATGTTCTCCACCGCGGCGAAGGCCGCGTTGCGGTCCTCCGGGTCCGGAAGGTAGGTGTCCAGCAGCGTCAGGTAGAACTGGACGTGCACGGCCTCTTCGAACAGCTGCCGCGAGAGGTACAGCCGCGCCTCGGGCGAGTTGATGTGCTTGTAGAGGCTCAGCACGACGTTGTTGGCGACGATCGAGTCACCGGTCGCGAAGAAGGCGACCAGGCGGCCGATCAGGTGGCGCTCGCCCTCGCTGAGCTTCGCCAGGTCGGCGACGTCGGAGTGCAGGTCCACCTCCTCGACGGTCCAGGTGTTCTTGATCGCGTCGCGGTACCGGTCGTAGAACGACGGGTAGCGCATCGGGCGCAGGGTCAGCTCGAAGCCGGGGTCGAGCAGCATCTTGCGGTCGTCGGCAGTCATTACTGGCAGGCCTCGCAGGACTCGGGGTTCTCCAGGGAGCAGGCCAGTGCGGCTTCCTGCTCCGGGGTGAGGGTGGGGGTGCCGACGGGAATCGTGTCGGTCGGCACGGGCGCGGCGGCACGGGCGGTGCCGGAGGCGGCCTGGGCGATGCGGGTCGCCGGGCGCGAGCGCAGGTAGTAGGTGGTCTTGAGACCGACCTTCCACGCGTAGGCGTACATCGAGCTGAGCTTGCCGATGGTCGGCGCCGCCATGAAGAGGTTCAGCGACTGGCTCTGGTCCAGGTACGGCATGCGGGCCGCGGCCAGGTCGATCAGCGCGCGCTGCGGCAGCTCCCACGCGGTGCGGTAGAGCGACCGGACCTCGGCGGGCAGCCAACCCAGCTCCTGCACCGAGCCGTTGGCGTCGCGCAGCGAATCGCGGGTCTGCTGGTCCCAGACGCCGAGCTCCTTGAGCTCGCGCACCAGGTACGGGTTGACCTGGAGGAACTCGCCGGACAGGGTCTCGCGCTTGAACAGGTTGGACACCTGCGGCTCGATGCACTCGTACACGCCGGCGATGGAGGCGATGGTCGCGGTCGGGGCGATCGCGAGCAGCAGCGAGTTGCGCAGGCCGGTCTCGGCGATGCGGGCGCGCAGCGCCGTCCAGCGGTCGGCCCACTGGGGGGCGGCCGTCGGGAAGTGGTCGATGTGCAGTTCGCCGCGGGCGGCGCGGGTCTCGCCGTAGGCCTCGTGGCGGCCCAGCTGCTCGGCGAGGTCGGCGGAGCGCTCGTAGGCGGTGAGCATGATGCGCTCGGAGATCATCGTGGACAGCTGCTTCGCGACGGCGGAGTCGAAGTCGATCCGCAGCTTGAAGAAGACGTCCTGGAGGCCCATCACGCCGAGGCCGACCGGGCGCCAGCGGGAGTTGGACGTCCCGGCCTCGGTGGTCGGGTAGAAGTTGATGTCCACCACGCGGTCGAGGAAGGTGACGGCCGTGCGCACGGTGGCGTCGAGGCGCTCCCAGTCCATGGCGCCCAGCAGGTCGTCGGCGGAGGCGCCGGGGGCCACGTGGGCGCCGAGGTTGACGGAGCCGAGGTTGCAGACGGCGGTCTCGGAGTCGTCCGTGACCTCCAGGATCTCGGTGCACAGGTTGGAGGAGTGCACCGTGCGGCCCGGCAGCGCGGTCTGGTTGGCGGCGCGGTTGGAGGCGTCCTTGAAGGTCATCCAGCCGTTGCCGGTCTGCGCCAGGGTGCGCATCATGCGGGCGTAGAGGGTCTGCGCCGGGATGGTGCGGACGGCCTTGCCGGCCAGCTCGGCCTTGCGGTAGGCCTCGTCGAAGTCGGCGCCCCAGAGGTCGACCAGCTCGGGGACGTCGGCGGGGGAGAACAGCGACCAGTCGGCGTTGGCGTTCACCCGGCGCATGAACTCGTCCGGGATCCAGTGCGCCAGGTTGAGGTTGTGGGTACGCCGCGCCTCCTCACCGGTGTTGTCGCGGAGCTCCAGGAACTCCTCGATGTCGGCGTGCCAGGTCTCCAGGTAGACGCAGGCCGCGCCCTTGCGGCGGCCGCCCTGGTTGACGGCGGCGACCGAGGAGTCGAGGGTGCGCAGGAACGGCACGATGCCGTTGGACTTGCCGTTGGTGCCGCGGATCAGGCTGCCGCGCGAGCGGATGCGCGAGTAGGACAGGCCGATGCCGCCGGCGTGCTTGGAGAGGCGGGCGATCTGCGCGTAGCGGTTGTAGATCGAGTCCAGGTTGTCCAGCGGCGAGTCCAGCAGGTAGCAGCTGGACATCTGCGGGTGCCGGGTGCCGGAGTTGAAGAGCGTCGGCGAGGAGGTCAGGTACTCCAGGCGGCTCATCAGGCCGTACAGCTCGGCGACCTCGCGCACGGACTGCTCGGAGTCGCCGACCGCCAGGCCGCAGGCGACGCGGAGCAGGAAGTGCTGCGGGGTCTCGATGACCTTGCGGGTGATCGGGTGGCGCAGCAGGTAGCGGGACTGGACGGTGCGCAGGCCGAAGTACTCGAAGCGGTCGTCGCCCGCGGTGTCGATCAGCGCGTCCAGGGCGGGGGCGTGCTTGGCGACGAAGGCGGCGGTGGTGTCGCCGATCAGGCCCTCGGCGTGGCCGACGGCGATCGAGGCGGAGAAGGAGACCGAGCCCTGACTGTTCGCCTCGTCGACGATCTCCAGAGCAAGCAGACGGGCCGCCAGCTTCGAGTACTGGGGGTCCTCGGCGATCATCGACGCGGCGGCGTCCACGGCCAGCCCGCGCAGCTCGGCGAAGTCCGAGCCGGCGTGGCGGCCGCGCAGCGCGGCGGCGGCGACATGGCCGGGGTCGACCTCGGGGAGGTCGGTGCTGCGGTCGGTGAGCACCCTCAGCAGCGCGCCCCCGGGGTCGGAGACCGTCGGGTCGGTGAAGGCGGTACCGGTGCCCTGAGCGGGCAGGGTGACTGAGGCAGCGGTGGTCAAGGCGCTCTCTCCTGGCGGCGATCGGCGGCGTGATCGGGGGGGTACCGGACCGATCTGGGCAGGGGAGCACGGCGCGAACGCGGAAAGCGTCGCGCGAGGTGTCTCCCCGGCCCGCCCGCGAGGCCCGGAGGTGTGGTGCTGGTGCTTGTGCGGCCTCTGCGGGAGGGCCGTGGGCACGCTGTTCGGCAGGTACTCGGACTCGCGGTACGGCTGCTCCAGCCGTCCGCATACCGCTGCGGGGCAGTCCCGGACTCCCACCGGGTTCCCCTGCATCGACAGCAGAAGCGAGCATACATGTAGTGGTGTCTCCTCGATGCGACACCACATGTAGTGCGGCGTGGCGTGTTGGCGTGATGACCGGCGGTGCCCGGGCGGGTGACGGTTCGTGGTCGTCCGAGGGCCGGAGCGGCGCCCGGGGGGCGATGCGGCGGCGCCCCGGACGCCCCGGATCCGCGCGTCGGATGCCCCCGGATCCGCGCGCCGCGCGTCCTGGTTTCGCCACGGAACGGTCACCGGGCCTAGGGGTGCTCAGGGGGATGCCCTACGATCTGGGCGCATGAGCGACGGAACTGGCGTACCTGGGCACGGGCCGCAGGGGACGCCTCCCGCCGGGCCGGGGGGCGCACAGAATCAGCAGCCGGCGGTACCGGGCCCGGTGCCGCCGCCGAGCGGCGGCTTCGGCCCGCCGCCGGCTTCCTACGGGCCGGTGGCGCCGCCCGGGCAGCCGTTCTCGCAGCCCGTCCCGCCGGTGCCCCAGCCGGCCCCGCCGATTGCCCAGCCGGTTCAGCCGATTGCCCAGCCGGTTCAGCCGGTTCAGCCGCCGGCCCCGCAGCCGCAGTGGCAGCAGCAGCCTCCCCAGCAGCCGGTTCCGCCGCAGCCCGGCCCGCCGCAGCTGGTTCCGCCGCAGCCCGGCCCGCCGCAGCGCGTCGAGCCGGACTGGGAGGCGCTGGCGAACCGCAACGAGGCCGCCGGCAAGCGCAAGCGCCGGGTGAAGGTCATCGGCATCGTGGCCGCCGTCGTCCTGGTGGGCGGCGCGGTCGCGGGCGGCGTGCTGCTCCTCGGCAAGAAGGACGACCCGAAGAAGGTCGGCGGCGGCGCGGTCTCCACCGCCTCGACCAAGCCGACCCCCGGCCCGTCGAGCGCGAGCGGGACCCCGGGCGGTCAGCCGGACGACCCGTCGAAGCCGATCTGGGAGGCCGCCACCGACCCGGCGCCGCAGGACGCGGGGGCGCTGTTCTCCGCCCTGCAGGTGACGGTCAACGGCGCGACCTGGAACCGGACCGTGGTCTCGCTGGACCAGCCCTGCTGGGACGGCAACTCCACCACCGGCGGGCTCGGCAAGATCCTCGGCGACCAGGGCTGCCAGAAGGTGCTCCGGGCGACGTACGTCTCCGGCGACAGCGCGGTGACCGTCGGCGTGGCCGTCTTCGACCACAAGATCCAGGCCGAGACCGCGATGAAGAACTTCGCCGGTCAGCTCAAGGGCCTCCCCGCGGCGGGCGCGCCGGCGTTCTGCGCCAACCCCGGTTGCACCGGCACCCACGCCAGCCTGGGCCGGTACGCCTACTTCACCGTCGACGGCGCGGCGAAGGGCGGCAACACCTCCGACGCCACCGCGACCGCGGCATCCTCCGGGTTCGCCGAACACGTGAAGGGCCAGCTGCTCCAGCGGGCCAAGGCGGCGGGCACCGCCACGCCCGGTTCGCAGGGCACGTCGGCGGCCACCCCGACCGGCTGACCTGTCGTGACACCCCGGCGGCGGAGCCGTTCGCCGGGGCCGGGGGAGTGTGGCAGGCTCTCGTCGGAGTGAGTCGTACGCGTGTTCCGGTTGCGTCCGTGGGGGTCGGTACCGGCGAGCAACCGGAGGAGCGGTCGTGGCCCTGCCCAGAGCCCTGCGCGGCAAGTCGGCCGTCCTGGCCGCGGCCGGCACCGTGGTCGTCGCGGGCAGCCTCGTGCTGCTGGACCGCGACGACCGGAGCGTGGTCGGACAGCCCGTCCGGGTACCGGTGTCGGTCGGCGCCCCCGGTCGGACCCTGCCGCCGGACGTGGGCCGGGACCTGCTGGCCCGGGACCCGCAGGCCTCGCCGAACGCCCGCGCCGTCCAGCAGTTCCTCGCGGACCTGGAGGCCCAGGCCCGCACCGGGCACAGCGGCGGCACGGTGATCGGCCAGCACGTCGAGGCGCACAACGAGCGCGACAACCCCGGCTACGGCGACTACCGGGGCACCAAGCAGGTCGGCTACTACTACAAGAAGGCCGCCGACATCACCGGCCGGCTGCCCGGCTTCATGGAGACCGACCTCGGCCCCGGCTACGGCCAGAACGCCTGGGGCGTCGGCAACCCGCGCTCCTACTCGGCCGGCCGCTGGCCCACCTGCCGGGCCGGCTGGCAGTACACCGACGACGCCGTCGACCTGATGGCCGCCGTCTGGTCCGGCCACCCGCGCGCCGACGACGGCTCCTACGACAGCGCCGGCGTCCAGCACAACTGCGACGGCAGCACCACCGAACTGCCGGACAACGGCGGCGCCCCGGCCGGGATCGTCGGCATGTCCTTCCACGAGCCCTACCCCGGATCCGACGTCAAGTCCTTCGACCGGGTGCTCTGTTCGAAATCCCCGGCGGCCACCGACCCGGGCTGGTTCGGCCGGGTCGTGGACGCCGCGGGCGACACCCCGGAGTACCGCGCGCTGATCACCGACCTGTCCTACCTGGCCGACCACCTGGAGTACCTGGCCGCCCAGGACGTGCCGGTGCTGCTGCGTCCGTACCACGAGATGAACGTCAAGGACTGCTCCAGCCGGTTCTGGTGGGCGGGCCAGAAGCCGGCCGACTACCAGGCGCTGTGGCGGATCACCTACAAGTACCTGGTGGAGACCAGGGGCCTGCACAACCTGCTGTTCGCCTGGACGCCGGTGTCCTGGGACGGCGCCCCGGGGACGGACCCGTGGGACTACTACCCCGGCAGCCAGTACGTCGACGTGGTCGGGGTGGACGACTACAGCGGCAGCCCGGCGCACCCGATCGGCACCGGCGAGGTGTGGACCAAGCGCTACTACGACGGGCTCGCCGCCTACGGCAAGCCGCGGATGCTCGCCGAGTCCTTCGCCGTGCCCGTCAACTCCCGCCAGCCGGACACCCTGCGGCGTACCCCCTGGACGATCTGGACGGTCTGGGGACAGGCGCTCACCGCCGACAACCTGGCCCCGGACCAGCCGGGCAACTCCAGCGCGGACGTCAACGCCACCTACCACAGCCCGCTGGCGATCACCGGCGGCTCCGGCCAGTCCGGCGGAAGCATCGACTGGAGCGGGCTGCACGTCCGCTGAGCCGCCGGGATCCGTCGGCGGGATCCGTTGAACGGGCTGGATTCCGGGTCCGTTGCGCCGTGTGGCATCCTGTGGCGGCGAAACCGAGGGCGGGCGGACGGACGGTCGGAGAAGGCCGAAGGGGTGGGGGTGCGGGGATGACACAGACGCGTCCGATGCGTGGGGCCGGTGGCCTGGCGATCGGCTGGGGCGTGGTGCTGCTCGGCTGGGCGGCCTACAACTGCTTCGGGCAGGTCGGCTTCGCGACCTACCTCAAGGGCATCTTCTACTACGGCGGGACCTCGGTGGACGCCGAGACCGGAAGCCTCAACTACGGCCTGCTGTACCTGCTCTCGGGCCTCCTGCTGCTGCGCGGGCGCAACTGGGCGCTCGGCGTCGCGGCGGGCGTGGCCCTGGTCGAGGGCTACAACCGGGTGCGCAGCCTGACCGGTGCGCTGCTGGACAGGCCGCAGCGGGAGTGGTTCACCGGGACGACCGAGGGCGAGCTGAAGCTCGCGACCTTCGCGCTCGGCGTGGTCGTCACCGCGGCGCTGATCGTGCTGCTCGCCCGCTCCTCGTGGCGGGAGCGGCCGGAGGCCGCGTCGGCCGGGGTGCCCTGGCCGGTCATGCAGACCGCCCCGTCCGCACCGCAGCCCGCGCCGTACGGCCCGCCGCAGCCCGGATGGCCGCAGCAGCAGCAGCCTGCCCAGCCGGCGTGGTACCAGCAGCCGACCGCACCCCAGCAGCCCCAGGCCCAGCAGCCTCAGCCCCAGCAGCCCCAGCCTCAGCAGCCCCAGCCCGGCGCATGGCCGCCGGCCCAGCCCCTGCCGCAGCAGGTGCCGCCGCCGGGTGGGTACGCCCAGCAGCCGCCGCCCCAGGCGGCTCCGGCGTACCAGCCGACCGTGGCCCAGCAGCAGTGGCCCGCCGCCGGCCAGCCGGCACCCGGTCAGCCGCCCGCGGGCCAGCCGACCACGGGCCCGGTGGCCCCCGGCCCGGTCGTGCCGCCGCCCGCCGACGCCCCGCCGGCGAACCGGCCGCCGCAGGCCTGACCGCCCACCGACCACCCGTGCCCCGCCCGGGGCCGGACCGAGACCAGACGAGGAACGAGTCCCGCCATGACAGCGACAGCCCCCGCGCGGACGGTGCTCACCACCTCCCGCGAGGCCGCCCGGCTCGCCGAGCGACAGATGTCGTGGAAGCCCCGGGTGCTGCCGTTCTACATCGCCTTCGCGATCATCTTCACCTTCTCGATCTGGGCGTACGTGCCCAACCCGACCCCGCTCGGCTGGGCGATCACCATCCTGTGGGGCATGCCGGTGTTCGGTGTGCTGATCGGCTTCCAGGGGGTGCTGATGGTCCGCCGACGGCTGCGCCAGGTGGGCCGGATGACCCCGCCGGCGCCGGTCGAGGACGACTTCCTGATCGTGCTGGTGCCGACCATCGGCCGGCATGACACCTACCCGGCGCTGGAGCGCTCGGTGCTCTCGTACGTCGAGCACCTGCCGTCGTACTTCCCCTGGATGCGGGTGGACATCCTCACCGAGGAGGGCTGCGCCGCCGCCGAGAAGATCGACGAGCTGGCCGAACGCCACCCGCTGATCAGGGTGGTGACCGTGCCGAAGGCGTACCAGACGGCCAACGGCACCAAGTTCAAGGCCCGCGCCAACCACTACTCGCACGAGCTGCGGATCGAGGAGGGCGAGGCGCAGGACGACGTCTGGGTGCTGCACATGGACGACGACACCGGCGTCGGGCCGGACACCGCCGCCGCCGTCGCCCAGTTCGTCAACCGGCAGCGCCGGGCCGGGGACGACGCCAAGCACATGGCGCAGGGCATCCTGACGTACCCGCGGGAGAACGCCGTCTCCACCTTCACCTGGCTCGCCGACGCGATCCGCCCGGCCGACGACATCGCCCGCTTCCGCGCGATGACCGGCACCGGCACCCCGATCGCCGGCGTCCACGGCGAACTGCTGATCGTGCGCTCCTCGGTGGAGGCCACCATCGGCTGGGACTTCGGGCCGAAGACCATCGTCGAGGACGCCCAGATGGCGCTGAACTTCTGCCAGCGCTACCCGGGCCGCAGCGACTGGTTCAACGGCCGCTGCTACGGCGCCTCGCCGGCCGGTGTCAAGGACTTCCTCAAGCAGCGCGAGCGCTGGGCCTGGGGCCTGGTCGCGCTCTGCTTCAACAAGACCATCCCGCTGCGGTACCGGCTGTTCATCGGGATGGGCATGGTCAGCTGGGTGCTC
The DNA here is from genome assembly GCF_055560495.1 of Kitasatospora sp. NPDC023176. Lineage (NCBI taxonomy): Bacteria > Bacillati > Actinomycetota > Actinomycetes > Kitasatosporales > Streptomycetaceae > Kitasatospora > Kitasatospora sp. NPDC023176. The sequence goes on from NZ_JBVHIP010000012.1 coordinate 31,727, forward strand.
GGCCCGCTGCAGCACGTCGGCCTGGTGCTGATGGTCGCCTGGTTCACCGGCACGTGGAACACCTCACCGGTCACCCAGTCCGTGGTGCTGCTGTGGGCGATCAACTTCGCCTACGTGATCTGGACCTACTGGGAGGGGCTGCGGCTGAACGTGGTCGCCTCGGCCAACCACCGGCGCAAGTGGTGGGAGCCGATCGTCGTGGTGGCCTGCATCCCGGTGTTCTCCTTCCTGGAGGGCTGGGGCGGGCTGCGGGGGCTGATCAAGTTCCTCAAGCGCGAGGAGAACAAGTTCGTCGTCATCGCCAAGCCGGCCTGATCGGAAGTCACGACCGTTGAAGCGCCCAGCCATCTTCATCCTGCCGACCGTCGTCGTCGCCATAGCCGTCGCCGTCCCCGTGGTGTGGGGCGACCACCCGATCCGGTTCGACCACCAGCGCCCCACCACCGTCCACTTCGCCGCCCCCACCGAGCAGGGCCGGGTCTGGGGCTTCGGCAAGGACGCGCCGCCGGTCGCGGACACCGGCCCCAAGGTGGCCCGCCCGTGGACCAAGGGAAGCCCCGAGTGGGGCGTGCAGGTGTACTGGCTGGACGACCCGGCGGACCCGGACAACTTCGTCCAGGGCAAGGCCGACCGCATCGTCAAGTACGTGGTCGGCCTGAACGCCAACTCCCTGTCGGTGACCTTCCCTTACTACACGACGGGTTCCAAGTCGAACGCCGTCGCCGCCCGGCCGACCTCGCCCACCCCGGAGCGGCTCGCCATGCTGCTGGACGCCGCGCACCGGGCCGGACTGCGCACCACCGTGCGTCCGATCATGGACGAGGAGGTGTTCGACTACCTCAACACCCTCAAGTGGCGCGGCAACATCGCCCCGACCGACCGGGACGCCTGGTTCGCCAGCTACGCCGCCTTCCTGGAGCCGTACCTGAAGACCGCCCAGGACCACAGCGCGGCCGAGTTCACCATCGGTACGGAGTTCAACTCGCTGGAGGGCGACCCGCACTGGCCGGGGCTGATCGAGCAGGCGCGCAAGACCTTCCACGGCGAGCTGGCGTACGACGCGAACTTCGACAACTGGTCCCAGGCGCCGGTCGCGGTGCCGGCCGACGTCACGGGTGTGGACGCCTACCCGCCGGCCAAGAACGCCGCCGACGACGCCTCGATCGCCGAGCTGGAGGCCAGTTGGAACGCCTGGCTCGACAAGCGCGGCAAGGGCGCGCAGCCCACCACCAAGCTCACCGAGGTGGGCATCCCGGCGCAGAAGGGCGCGTACAAGACGCCCGGTGAGTACTACAAGAAGACCGAGGTGAACGAGGCCGTCCAGGCCAGCTGGTTCACCGCGGTCTGCCAGGTGGCGCAGCAGCGCAAGCTGAGCGGGGTGTACTTCTGGTCGCTGTACTTCGGCATCGACCCGACCCTGCCGATCACCCCGGACACCCCGCGGATGGACTACGCGGGGCGCGCGGGCTCCGAGAAGGCGATCCGCGACTGCTTCGCGCAGACCTACGAACTCCCGCCCGCGTAAGCCCTGTCCGGCCGCCGGTCACTGCCGGGCCGGGCCCTAGCCGGCCGTCGCCCTGCTGGTCGGGCTGTGGGCCGGCCTGGTGGTGCTCGGGTGGGCTCCGGGCTTGCTGGCAGTCGGCGTCGGAGTCGGGGTCGGTGTGGGGGTCGGCGTGGGCGTCGGGGCCGGAGTGACGGTGGGGGACGCCGTCGGCGCCGGGGCGGCCGGGGGGTCCGGCTGCACCCCGGCCAGCGCGTCCGCGATCTGCTTCTCCAGCCACGGCGTCACGAACCGCATGCCGGCCGGCGTGAGGTGCACCCCGTCGTTGGCGGGGGTGACCCAGTGGCCGTCCTTGTCCTTCCACACGCAGGTGTCGTACGGGCAGTAGAAGCCGTCCAGGTCGACCAGCCGGACGGTGCCGCCGGCGGACTTCACGTAGTCGGAGATCTGCTGGTCGTAGCAGGTGCCCCAGGCCTTGCTGATGGCGCCGTTCTCGACGCGCTCGTTCATCAGCAGCACCTGGGCGCCGGGCGCCCGCCGGTGGATCTGGTCCACGGCCTGGGCGAGCTGGGTGCGGTACCGGGTGCGGTAGTCGTCGTCGCAGGGGTTGAGCCAGGTGCCGTCCAGGTGCTGCTCGGCGGCGTCCCAGCCGAGGTGGACCAGGACGGCCTTCGGGGCGGCGGAGGCGAGCTGCCGGTCCCACGCGGCGGCCCGGTCCCGGCAGTCCGTCTCGGTGTCGAACTCCACCTGGGAGGTGGTGCGCACCTTGTCCGGGTCGAACACCCCGCAGCCGCTGATGCCGCCGTCGACCACCCGGTAGCGGTCGCCGTGCCGGTAGAGGCCGGTGGCGAGGTCCTGGGCGAAGGAGTCGCCGAGTACCAGGACCATCGGCTTGCCGTCCGGACCGGACCGCATGTCGTGGGTGACCCAGGCGGGCAGGTACCAGGCTCCGGCGGTGGCCACCGCGGTGGTGACGGCCAGCAGCGGGACGGCCGGGAAGGCCCGCCAGCGCAGCACCCGCAGCTTCTCGGTGGCGGTGTGCAGCAGCCAGGCCAGCACCCAGGAGACCGGTCCCCCGATCAGCAGCAGCTTCTGCGGCGAGATGTCGTCGACGTAGTGCTGCAGCAGCCAGTACACCGGCAGGTGGAGCAGGTAGAGGCTGTACGAGATGGTGCCGGTGAGCCGCAGCGGGGGCAGTGACAGCAGCCACACCAGGGGGCCGCGGTCGTGGCAGAGCGAGGCGGTCAGTACGGCGGCGAGCGCCGCGACCACGGCCAGTCCGCCCTGGTAGAGCCAGGGGTCGTGGTAGGTGCCGACGGACAGGCTGGCCCAGACCAGGCCGCCGAGGGCCGCGGTGCCGACCAGGGTGGGCAGCGCGACGCCACCGCGCCGGGTCGAACGGGAGCCGTCGGTGGTGGCGCGGGCCTTGCCGCGCAGCCACAGGTAGACCCCGAAGGCGGCGGTGGCGCCGGCTGCGAAGCCGACGGCGCGGGTCTCGGTGCCGAGGTAGAGGCGGTCGCTGTTGCCGCCGTTCCACATCAGCGGGGCGACCGCCGCGGCGGCCGCGAACAGGACGGCGGTGGCGATGCCGGTCGCGCGCAGCGAGCGGCGGCACAGGCCGAAGACCACGAGCAGCAGCACCGGCCAGACCGCGTAGAACTGCTCGGTGATGCTGAGCGACCACATGGCGGCCAGCGGGTCGATCGACGCGAAGTGCTGCCAGTAGGCGTCGCCGCGCGACAGCTGGGCCCAGTTGGCGACCTGGGCGAGCGCGGCGAGTGCCTGCGGGCGCAGGTCCTTGACGTCCCGTAGCGGGCTGACCAGGGCGGACAGTCCGACGACCAGGATGATGGTGGCGAGCAGGCCGGGCAGCAGCCGCTTGGCGCGGCGGCGGTAGAAGACGCCGAGCCGGATGCCGTCGGTGCGATCCAGCTCGCGGATCAGCACCAGGCTGACCAGGAAGCCTGAGAGCACGAAGAAGACGTCCACACCGAACAGGCCGTTCTGGAACCAGTCGGTGTGGTAGAGCAGCACGGAGGCGATGGCGAGGCCGCGCAGCCCGTCGACCGCTGTGAAGCGGACCGAGGGCGGCAGGGGGCCGCGCGGCGCGGGGACCGGCGCGGGGATCGCGTAGCGGCTGGTGGTCGGGGCCGCTGTGCCCCGTGCTTCGCGCATGTCCTGAAGCGTGGGGCCGCTTCCGGGCACGCCGAGGCTGGGCCCGTCGTCCATGTGGTGCGTCCCCCCGGTCGATCGACTGTCGCGACGTGTCAAAGACATGTCTTGATCTGTGGTTTATATCAAAAGACGCCTGTTGATCGTCTGCCGGTCACCGGGGACGGGGATGACCGGCGAGCCGGCGCCGGGGTGTCAGAACGCCATGGTGTAGACCATCAGGTCCATCCCCGGGTAGGGCGCCCAGTCGCGTTCCGGGGTGCGGCGGAAGCCGACCCGCTCGTAGACGCGGTGGGCGGCGGTCATCTCGGGGCGGGTGGAGAACGCCATGCCGGCCAGGCCGAGTTCGCGGGTGCGGGCGACGGAGGCGCGGACCAGGGCCTCGCCGACGCCGCGGCCGCGGGAGGCGGCGGCGGTGGCGAGCATCCGGATCTCGCCCTCCCGCGGGGTCGCGATGTCGGCCCACTCGGTGCCGCCGACGGCGAAGGTCACGCAGCCGAGGACCTGTTCGCCCGCCGGGTCGACCGCGACCAGGAGTTCGGCCTCCCGGGAGCGGCGCTCGGCGTCGCGCAGCAGCTCGACGTAGCTGCTCGTGGGCCGGGTGTAGCCGTCGCCGACGAAGGCGTCGACGGTGATCCGGCCGGCGTCTTCGAGGTCGCGGGGGAGGGCGTGGCGGATGAGGTAGTCCATCGGGCCAGTGTGCCGGAGCCGTGCTGGGTGGTGATCTGGGGGGTCGAGCGGACCGGGAGGGTGGCCGGGTCGGCGGACGGGCGCAGCGAGGCGGCCGGCAGGGTGCCGTACAGCCGGTCGGCGCGGTGCGGGTCGGCGGGGTAGCCGCCGGGGCGGTGGTAGTTGTCGCGGCCGGCGGCGGGACCGCGGGAGAGTTCGCGGCCGATGAGGGTGCCGAGCAGGCCGAAGCCGCCGACGACGCCGGTCAGGGCGAGCGCGCTTGCGAGGGTGCCGGGTTCCATGGCCACCACTGTGGCCGGGGGGTGCCGGCGGCCACGAGTGGCAGGAACGCCGCGTTGCCTCGAAATCCTGCCAGCCGGGCCCTTCCCGGCGCCCGGCCCGCCGGGGCATCCTGGTCGGCATGTTGAAGAACGTGGTCACGGTGGTGCTGGAGGAGGTCCATCCGTTCGAACTGGGGGTGGCCTGCGAGGTCTTCGGCCTGGACCGCACCGCCGACGGCCTGCCCGGGTACGACTTCGCGCTGGCCGGGGCCCGCCCCGGACCGCACGCGACCCACTCCGGCTTCACGGTGGACGTCCCGTACGGCCCGGAGCGCCTCGCCGGGGCGGACCTGGCGGTGGTCACCGCCTCCGGGATCCGCGAGCAGTACCCGGAGCCGCTGCTGGAGGCGCTGCGCGGGGTGGTGGCGGACGGCGGCCGGGTGCTGTCCATCTGCAGCGGCGCCTTCGTGCTGGGCGCGGCCGGACTGCTGGACGGCCGCCGGTCCGCCACCCACTGGCGGCACAGCGAAGAGCTGGCCGGGCGCTTCCCGGGGACGGTGGTGGAGCCGGACGTGCTGTACGTGGACGACGACCCGGTGATCACCTCGGCCGGTACGGCGGCCGGCATCGACGCCTGTCTGCACCTGGTGCGCAAGCTGCAGGGGGCGGAGGTGGCCCGGGGGATCGCCCGCCGGATGGTGGTGGCGCCGCACCGGGAGGGCGGGCAGGCGCAGTTCGTGAACCGTCCGCTGCCGGAGGGCGGCGGCGACTCGCTGGCCCCGCTGCTGGACTGGATGCGCCACCACCCGGACCAGGAGGCGACCGTCGAGCAGCTGGCCGCCCGGGCGCACATGTCGCCGCGCACCTTCGCCCGGCGCTTCCAGCAGGAGACCGGCACCACCCCGCACCGCTGGCTGGTGGGGCAGCGGGTGCTGCTGGCCCAGCGGCTGCTGGAGTCCACCACCGAACCGGTGGACGCGATCGCCGCCCGCTGCGGCTTCGGCAACGCGGCGGCGCTGCGGCACCACTTCGGCCGTCGACTGGGCACCACGCCGCTGGCCTACCGGCGCTGCTTCGCCGACCCGGCGGCGAGCTGACGCAGCGGCGAGCTGATGCAGTGGCAAGCCGACGCGGTCGCGAGCCGACCCGGCCGACCCGGCCGGCCCGTCCGTGGGGACGGCCGGCGAACGTCCCGTCAGTCCGCCGTCCCGCCCAGGTGCCCGACGCCGTTCCAGCCGTCCGGCCGCAGCCGCCCGTCCTGGGCCCGCCACAGGCTGGTGGAACAGTTGTGCACCGGCCCGAGCGCGGTGAGCTGCTGTTCGCTGAGCCGGTCCAGCGCGTAGCGCAGCATCAGCACCGTGCAGTCGTGGGCGACCAGCAGGGCGGGCCGTCCGGCGTCCTCCTCGCACACGTCCCGCAGCAGGCTGCGCACCCGCAGGGCGACGTCGGCCCAGGACTCGCCGCCGGGCGGGCGGTAGTACAGCTCGCCCATCTTGCGCCGCCGGGCCGCCTCCTCCGGGTGCTTGGCCTCGATGGCGGCCTTGGGGAGCATCTCCAGGACGCCGAGTTCGCGGTCGCGCAGCCGCTCGTCGTACCGGACGGCGAGGGTGACGGGCACGGCGCCGAGCCCGGCGGCCTGGGCGTGCGCGATCCGGGCGGTCTCGGCGGTGCGCACGTACGGCGAGCACCAGACGCTGCGCGGGCGGTCGGCGCCGGGCAGGGCGGCCCACCAGCGGCCGAGCGCCCGGGCCTGCTGCTGGCCGCGCAGCGACAGCGGGATGTCGGCGTCGCGGCAGCTGATCGGGACGCTGAGCGAGCCGGCGGCCTCGGCCAGCTGGAACTCGACGTTGGCGGTGGACTCGCCGTGCCGGGTGGCGATCAGCACGGACGGCAGTCGGGTGGCCGACGCCGGGCGGTGGGCGGGGACGTGGTGGTGCGCGCCCTGGCCGGGCTGGTGCGGGCTCTGGGCGGACTGGTGCGCGCCCTGGCCGGGCTGGTGCGGGCTCTGGGTGGACTGGTGTTGGCCGTTGAGGGTGGTGCCGAGTTCTGCCATGGCCGCGAGCTCCCCGTGGGTCGATCAGGTTCCGGCCGGATGCCGGTCCGGTCTGGTGGTGCCCGGCGTGCACGCCTGTTCATACATATGATCGCGCCGCCTTCTCCAGTGTTCACGGAGAAGGCGGCACGATCACAGGGCGCGCGCAGTGCCAATCAGTGCGCCGCTACGGGCTCCGGCGCGTTCTCCCGCTCGTCGTCACCGGCCTCGGCGCTGTAGTCGGAGGGCTTGGTCTCGTCCGGGAGGTCGGGCGCCTTGACCGCCCGCAGCACCAGGGTGAGCGCCACCGCGATGATCAGGTTGAGCGCGAAGGCGGTCAGGCCGATGTAGCCGATCTCGCCGATGCCGGGGATCTCGGCCGCGTTCCCGCCGAAGTGCTTGGTGGCCGGGCTGGCCAGCCCGTACGCCTTCCAGGTGCCGTAGCCCATGCCGGCCGCCCAGCCGGCGAACAGCGCCCAGTGGTGGAACCAGCGGGTGAACAGGCCGCCGACGATCGCCACGAAGGTCTGCAGGATCCACAGGCCGCCCAGCAGTTGGAGGTTGATCGCGGCCTGCTTGTCCATGCCGAGCACGAAGACCAGCGCGCCGACCTTCACCAGCAGCGAGACCAGCTTGGCGACCCGGGTCTCGTCGGCGGGGGTGGCGGCGGGCTTGAGCCACTCCTTGTAGACGTTGCGGGTGAACAGGTTGGCCGCCGCGATGGACATGATGGCGGCCGGCACCAGGGCGCCGATCCCGATCGCGGCGAAGGCCACACCGGTGAACCAGTCCGGGAACATGTTCGCGAACAGCTGCGGCACCGACAGCTGGGAGTTGTAGCCCTTGACGCCGCTGCCGACGCCCGCCGCGATCGCCATGAAGCCGAGCAGCGCCAGCAGCCCGAGCATCAGCGAGTAGGCGGGCATGATCGCCATGTTGCGGCGCACGGTGTTGCGGGACTTGGAGGCCAGCACGCCGGTCACCGAGTGCGGGTACATGAACAGCGCCATCGCCGAGCCCAGGCCGAGCGTGGCGTACGTCCACTGCTTGTTCTCCGGGAGGGTCAGCCCGCCCGCCTTGGCCTGCTTGAAGTGGTCCGCGGCCGCGTCGAAGATGTGCCCGTAGCCGCCGAGCCGGATCGGGATATAGATCACCGCGACGATGATCACGATGTAGACCAGGGCGTCCTTGACGAAGGCGATCAGCGCCGGGGCGCGCAGGCCGGAGGAGTAGGTGTAGGCGGCCAGCACGCCGAAGGCGAGGAACAGCGGCAGGTCCTTGACGAACCAGTTGGCGTTCTCCCCGCCGCCGACGCCGAGTACGTCCAGCACCGCCTGGATGCCGACCAGTTGCAGGGCGATGTACGGCATGGTGGCCAGGATCCCGGTCAGCGCGACGACCAGGGACAGCGGCCGGGAGCCGTACCGGCCGCGGATGAAGTCCGCCGGGGTCACGTAGCCGTGCACCCGGGAGACCGACCAGAGCCGGGGCAGGAACAGGAAGACCAGCGGGTAGGCGACGATCGTGTACGGCACCGCGAAGAAGCCCGCCGCGCCGGTCGCGTACACCGCCGCCGGGACGGCCACGAAGGTGTACGCGGTGTAGAGGTCGCCGCCGAGCAGGAACCAGGTCACCCAGGTCCCGAAGCTGCGCCCGCCCAGGCCCCACTCGTCCAGGTGGGCCGAGCTGTCCGCGCGCCGCCAGCGGGAGGCGAGGAAGCCCATCACGGTGACCAGCAGGAAGAACAGCACGAAGACCGCGAGGGCCGGCACGTTGACGTCCTTCATCGCGCACCGCCGTTCCGGGCCGCCTTGCGGGCCTTCTCGTCCCGATTGATCAACAGGTAGGCGGCGACCGTGAAGACGGCCGACGCCGGCACCCAGAGCAGCTGGTACCAGTAGAAGAAGGGGACCCCGGCCACCGCCGGGTCGCTCTTGTCGTACGAGGAGACCCAGAGCATCGCGACGATCGGCACGAGCAGGGCGAGTCCGGCCAGCACCCGCTCGGGAGTCACGGCCGGGACGGGACTCCCGGCTGGCTCGGGCATGACAGCTTCGCTGGGGGATTGATCAGACGACATCGTGGGCTCCGCTCCGGAGGGTTCCGCCCGTCGGCGCCGCTGCTCCGGAGGTACCGCGCACCCCCGTGAGCCCGCCGGGCAGCACCATCGGTGATCGGCAGTCAGTACGGCTGCGCAATCTAGGGCATGGAGTGATCCATGTCACCGGAATTGACGTAACTTCCCGCGATCCGGACACGAAGGGGACGCCTGAGGACCCACCGGGACCCACCAGGACGCCCGGGGAAGCCCAGGAACGCGAACGAGAACGCGAACGGGCACCGGCGCGCAGGTCGTGCGCGCTGGTGCCCGTGGTGAGCAGGGGGCGCCCGGTCGCTCCGGGCGCTCCCGGTTACTCCGGACGCTTCAGCCGGGTGATGAACTTGTAGCGGTCGCCGCGGTAGATGGAGCGCACCCACTCCACCGGGTCGCCGTCCGCGTCGAAGGAGTGCCGGGAGAGCTGCAGCATCGGCAGCCCGAGGTCGGAGCCGAGCAGCCCGGCCTCGCGCGGGTCGGCGAGGGTGGTCTCGATGGTCTCCTCGGCCTCGGCCACGGTGACTCCGTAGACCTCGCGCAGCGCCGCGTACAGCGAGTTGTGCTTGGCGAGGTTGCGCCGCAGAGCGGGGAAGCGCTTGGCGGAGAGGTGGGCGACCTCGATGGCCATCGGGTCGCCGTTGGCCAGCCGCAGCCGCTCGATCCGCAGGACCCGGCCGCCGGGCTTGATGTCCAGCAGCGGGGCGAGCCGGTCGTCGGCGGTGATGTAGCCGATCTCGATCAGTCGGGAGGTGGGCTCCAGGCCCTGGGCGCGCATGTCCTCCGTGTAGGAGGTGAGCTGCAGGGCCTGGGCGACCTTGGGCTTGGCCACGAAGGTGCCCTTGCCCTGGATGCGCTCCAACCGGCCCTCGACGACCAGTTCCTGCAGGGCCTGGCGGACGGTGGTGCGCGAGGTGTCGAACTGGGCGGCCAGCGCGCGCTCGGGCGGGACCGGGGTGCCCGCGGGCTGGGTCTCGGTGAGCTGGAGGAGGTGGCGCTTGAGGCCGTAGTACTTGGGGACGCGCGCGGTCGGGTCGGCGCCGGCCTGCGTCGGGAGGTTCTTCACCTCGGGGTCGTCGGCCTGGGCGGTGGATCCCCCGTCGCTGCTCATCGGACCTGTTCTCCCGCTTCTCGCGAGGCCTTTTACCGCCCCACCACATCGTTAACGGACCACATCGTTGCATGTATGGCTACGGAACGAATACCTCATCACGCGATGAACGATGTGCGGTGTCGGCTTGATAACGGGTGGTCGAGATCGGTCGAACAGCCGTTGACAGGCCCATTGGTCTAGGCCAAGCTCCAGGCATCTGGTCTACACCACTAGGCCGGTAACGATGAATCCCCCCACCCGTTCGAAGGGGCCCGCGGCACCTGTTCCTCCCGCTTTGCGCGGGTCTGCCGCTGCCACCCGACGGGGGTATCCCCAGGCATCCCTCAGGAGGATGGCGTGAAGCGTCAGCTCATCGCGGCGGTCGGCGTCGCGGCAATGGTCGTCGGTCTCGCGGCTTGTGGCTCGGACGGCAAGAAGAGTGACGGCGGATCGTCGTCGTCGTCCAACGCCGCCGACAAGTACAAGGGCAAGACGCTCAAGGTGTGGACGATGACCGGCTCGGCCCCCAAGGGCTGGACCGACGCGGTCAAGTCCGAGTTCGAGACCACCTACCCGGGCTCCAAGGTCGACTTCCAGACCCAGGAGTGGACCGACATCGGCCCGAAGGTCACCGCCGCGCTGTCCGAGGGCTCGGTCGACGTCCTGGAGATCGGCAACACCCAGACCGCCGGCTACGCCTCCACCGGCGGCCTGCTGGACATCACCAAGGACAAGTCCGCGCTGGGCGGCGACGGCTGGGCCGCCAACCAGAACGAGGCCGCGCTCCTGGACGGCAAGCAGTACGCCGCCCCGTGGTGGGTCTCCAACCGCGTGGTCGCGTACAACAAGGACCTCTGGAAGGCCGCGAACCTCACCGACGCGCCGAAGACCCTGGACGAGTTCTACGCCGACCTGGACAAGCTGAAGGCCACCCAGGGCGTCGCGGACCCGATCTACCTGCCCGGCCAGGAGTGGTACACCTACTTCGGCCTGCTCACCGGCGAGGGCGGCAAGATCGCCAAGAAGGACGGCGACAAGTGGGTCGGCGGCCTGTCCTCCCCCGAGGCGCAGAAGGCCTTCGAGACCTACAAGAAGCTGCAGAGCTACTCGGCCACCGGTCCGAAGGACAAGGACGAGGCCACCCCGCAGCAGAAGGACGTCTTCGCCAAGGGCAACGTCGGCACCATGATCGCCCTCGGCTGGGAGCTCCCGGACGAGAAGGACCTGCCCAAGGACAAGATCGGCTTCTTCCCGCTCCCGGGCAAGACCGCCGACAAGCCCTCCGGCGTGTTCCTCGGCGGCTCGAACCTCGCGATCGCCGCGCAGAGCAAGAACACCGACATGGCGAAGGACTTCCTGAAGATCGCCCTCAACGACAAGAACGAGGGCCTGGTCGCCGCGGCCGGCAACATCCCGAACAAGGCCGCGCTGAACAGCCAGCTCACCGGTGACTTCGCGAAGGCCGCCCAGACGGCCGCCGCGGTCGGCGGGATCACCCCGAACACCCCGAACTGGGCCAGCGTCGAGAACAAGCCGAACCCGATCAAGGACTTCCTGACCGCGGCCCTGCAGGGCGGCGACTACGCGGCCACCGCCAAGAAGTACGACGACGAGATCGCCAAGCGGCTCAACGAGAAGAACTAAAGCACTGAGCGGCGTCGCTCACCGGCCCCCGGCGGGGGGCCGGTGGGCGGCGCCCGTCCGTCGTGGCCGGGTTGTGAGGAAGTGAGAACGATGGCTGTGCATTCGGAGCGGGTGCAGACACAGTCCCCGGAGTCAGGGAAGGCTGTTGTGGCCGAGATTGACACCAGTGCCGCCGGCGGCAGGGCCGAGGGCGCCGCGCCGAAGCGCACCAGATCCGCGGGCGGCCCCGGCCTGGGTGCCCGCTTCGCCCCGTACCTGCTGCTGCTGCCGGCCACCGTGGCGACCATCGTCCTGCTGGGATGGCCGCTGCTGAAGACCGTCCTGCTGTCGTTCCAGAACCTCAACCGGCGCCAGCTGGTGATGCACCTGACCGAGTGGACGGGGTTCGACAACTACAAGGAGCAGCTGACCGACCCGGAGTTCTGGTCGGTCACCGGGCGCACCGTCGCCTTCACCCTGGTCAACGTGGTGCTGATCATGGTCGGCGGCACCCTGATCGGCCTGCTGCTCAACACCCTCGGCAAGAAGATGCGGCTGGCGCTGTCGGTCGCGCTGCTGATGGCCTGGGCGATGCCCGTCGTCGCCGCGACCACCGTCTACACCTGGCTGTTCGACGACCAGTGGGGCGTCGTCAACTGGTTCCTGGACAAGCTGGGTTGGCACTCGATGGCCGACTACAACTGGATGAGCGACGAGTACTCGACCTTCTTCGTCGTCATCCTGCTGATCGTCTGGCAGTCGATCCCCTTCGTGGCGTTCAACATGTACGCCGGCCTGACCACCATCCCCAAGGAGCTCTACGAGGCCGCCCGGATGGACGGCGCCGGCTCCTCGAAGATCTTCAGCTCGGTGATCTTCCCGAACCTGAAGCCGTTCTTCCTGGCCACGACCTTCCTCGAGGTCATCTGGGTGTTCAAGTCCTTCACCCAGATCTACGCGATCAACGGCGGCGGCCCCGAGAAGCTCACCCGGACCCTGCCCGTGCACGCCTTCCTGGAGGGCCAGGGCAGCCAGCACTACGGCGTCGGCGCCGCGATCGCGGTGCTCACCATCCTGATGCTGGGCGTCCTGATGGCCTACTACTTCCGCATCATGATCAAGCAGGAGGACGAGCTGTGAGGCGCTCTCTCTTCGGACGTACCTGGCCGAACGTGATCGCGGTCGTCCTCATCGTCTTCTTCATCTTCCCCGTCTACTGGATGATCGCGACCGCGTTCAAGCAGGACCGCGACATCATCAGCAAGACGCCGGTCTTCATCCCCTTCGACGGGACGTTCGAGCACTTCACCACCGCGGTGAACGCCCCGGACTTCTGGACGTACGTCACCAACAGCGTCACCGTCACGGTCGGGGCGGTGCTGATCTCCCTGGTGATCGCGACCCTGGCGTCGTTCGCCATCGCCCGGATGAAGTTCCGCGGCCGCAAGACCTTCGTGCTGGTCGTCATGCTGGCCCAGATGGCGCCCTGGGAGGTCATGACCATCGGCGCCTACATCATCTCCCGCGACAACGACATGCTGAACAGCCTGCTGCCGCTGACGCTCTTCTACATGATGATGATCCTGCCCTTCACCATCTGGACGCTGCGCGGCTTCATCGCCGCGGTGCCGAAGGAGCTGGAGGAGTCGGCCATGGTGGACGGCTGCACCCGCACCCAGGCCTTCGTGAAGGTGATCTTCCCGCTGCTGGCCCCGGGCCTGATGTCGACCTCGCTGTTCGGCTTCATCACGGCCTGGAACGAGTTCCCGCTCGTCCTGTGGCTGAACAAGGAGCAGGGCAAGACCCTCCCGCTGTGGCTGTCCTCCTTCAAGACGGCCTTCGGCAACGACTGGGGCGCGACCATGGCGGCCTCCACGATGTTCGCCGTCCCCGTGCTGATCCTGTTCGTCTTCCTGCAGCGCAAGGCGGTCGGCGGTCTGACCGACGGCGCCGTGAAGGGCTGAGTCACCGTGAGCATCCTCGTTCCCACCGTCCCGGACAGCGACCAGCTCCACCGGGACGCCCTGACCGTCCTGCAGCCCGGCTTCGTCGGCACCGAGCCGCCCGCCTGGCTGCGCCGCCACCTGGCCGCCGGGCTCGGCTCGGTCGCGCTGTTCGACCGTAACGTGGTCGACCTCGACCAGCTCTCCGCCCTCACCGGCTCGCTGCGCGCGGAGAACCCCGACCTCCTGATCGCGATCGACGAGGAGAGCGGCGACGTCACCCGGCTGGAGGCCGGCTCCGGCTCCTCCTGGCCGGGCAACCTGGCCCTCGGCGCGATCGACGACCCGGCGCTGACCCGGGACGTCGCCCGTGAGCTGGGCCGGGCGCTGGCCGCGGCCGGCGTCAACTACAACTGGGCGCCGACCGCGGACGTCAACTCCAACCCGCGCAACCCGGTCATCGGCGTCCGCTCCTTCGGCGCCGACCCGGAGCTGTGCGCCCGGCACACCGCCGCCTGGGTGGAGGGCCTGCAGTCGGCCGGCGTGGCGGCCTGCTCCAAGCACTTCCCCGGCCACGGCGACACCGCGGTGGACTCGCACCACGGCATGCCGGTCATCGACGTCGACCTGGACGTGCTGCGCGCCCGCGACCTGGTGCCGTTCCAGGCCGCGATCGCGGCCGGCACCAAGGCTGTGATGACCGCCCACATTATGGTCCCGGCGCTGGACCCGAAGCTGCCGGCCACCCTGAGCCCGACCGTGCTGCGCGACCTGCTGCGGGCCGCCCCGGCCGACGGCGGCCTCGGCTACCAGGGCCTGATCGTCAGTGACGCGATCGAGATGGGCGCCATCGCGGACACCTTCGGCATGGGCGAGGGCACCGTGCTGGCGCTGGCGGCCGGCGCGGACGCGATCTGCGTCGGCGGCGGGCTGGCCGACGAGGAGACGGTGCTGATGCTGCGCGACGCCATCGTGGCGGGCGTGCGCTCCGGCCGGCTCACCGAGGAGCGGCTGGCGAACGCCGCCGACCGGGTGCGGGCGCTGGGCAGTTGGGGCCGGATCGCGGCCCAGGGCGAGCAGGCCGAGCCGGACCTCGCGGTGGGCCTGCGGGCCGCCCGCCGGGCGCTGAAGGTGGTCCGGGCGCCGGGCCGCGAGGTGCTGCCGGTGAGCGAGCGCCCGTACGTGGCCTCCTTCTCGGACGAGCCGAACATCGCGGTCGGCGACGTGACCCCGTGGGGCGTGGCCGGCATGCTGGCCGACCGCTTCCCGGGCACCCGCACCCGTGAGGTGTCGGCCGCCGAGGCCGCGCCGGCGCTGCTGGACGCCCTGGTGGCCGAGCTGGTGGCGGGCGCCGAGGGCCGCCGGCTGGTGCTGGTGGTCCGGGACGCCCACCGGCACGCCTGGATGGCCGCCGCGCTGGCCCGCCTGGTGGCGGCCCGGCCGGACGCCGCGGTGGTGGAGATGGGCCTGCCCCAGTCCGAGCCGGTCGGCGCGCTGTACATCGCCACCCACGGCGCCGCCCGGGTCTGCGGGCTGGCGGCCGTGGAGGTGCTCACCGGGCAGCCGGGAGCGGTCGGCTGAGACCGGAAGGACGTCACCGGCCGGGTCCGGGAGGCGTCGGCCGACGGGCCCGTCATGCGCATGTCGCATGGCGGGCCCGTTCCGCTTCCCGGGCGTCGACCTGGGCTTGCGTCAGATGACCGTGCTCCCTCAAGAGAGCCTTAAATCCACCTTAAGTTCCACTGAGGGTGACGGCCCGGCGACTGATCGCCACGCGGTACAACGGCTCTGCAACAGCCTTGGCAGCAGGGCCTGTTGGCCGTTGACACCACCCTTGGTCTAGGCCAGAGTCCATGCATCCGGTTCGAAATTGAACCTCACCGGATGTGGTATCGCGCCCCCTTCGAAGCTCTTCGCCGCCCCCGCCCGGACTCTCCCGCCGCGGGCGCCAATCACGCTGTCGGCGGGCACCACCGTTCTTGGACAACCCTCGGAGGATGGCGTGAAGAAGCGTCAGCTCGTGTCGACGCTCGGGACCATCGCACTGGCGGTCGGACTGACGGCCTGTTCCTCGTCCGGATCACCCTCGGGTGACGGCAAGAACGCCTCCTCGGACCCGAAGGCCGCCACCGGCACCGTCACCGTCTGGCTGATGGACGACGCCCAGAAGAACTGGCCGGACCTCGTCCAGCGGGTCAACGACGAGTTCGCGGCGAAGTACCCGGGCATCAGCCTCAAGCTGGTCTACCAGGGCTGGGCCGACAAGGTCGGCAAGCTCGACCGGGCCCTCGCCGACGGCAGCGCCCCCGACGTGGTCGAACTCGGCAACACCGAGACCATGAAGTACGTGCTCTCCGGCGCGCTCGCCCCGGTGGACCGCACCACCTTCGACAACTCCGACAGCTGGATCAAGGCGCTCGCCAACACCTGTACGTACCAGGACAAGCTGTGGTGCGTGCCGTACTACGCCGGCGCCCGGGTCGCCGTCTTCAACTCCGCCTCCTTCCAACAGGCCACCGGCAGCGCCGAGTTCCCCAAGAGCGAGACCGAACTGCTGACCGCGCTGGACCGGATCGCCGACAAGAACAAGGCGGACAAGACCTTCTCGCCGCTCTACCTGCCCGGCCCGTACTGGTACGCCGCGATGAGCTACGTGGCCGCGTACGGCGGCAGCATCGCCAAGTTCGACAGCTCCGGCAACTGGCACGGCACCCTGCACGACGCCAAGTCCCAGCAGGGCATCAGCCACTTCGCCGACCTCGTCCGCAAGTACAACAAGGGCGACCTGACGCAGAACGAGCAGAACCAGTTCGAGTCGATGGCGCGCGGGCACGCCGCGTCCTTCTACGGCAACGGCTACGAGGCGGCCAGCGTCACCGCGCCGGTCACCGGCGACCCGACCCTCAAGGACGCCGTCAAGGTCGCCACCATGCCCGGGCCGGACGGCAAGCCGCTGCCGACCTTCATCGGCGGCTCCGACCTCGCCGTCACCGCCAAGTCCCCGCAGGTCGCGCCGGCCACCGACTGGATCCGGATGTTCACCAGCACCAAGTCCGAACAGGCGCTGGCCGACAAGGACATCCTGCCGAACAACCTCACCCAGCTGAACCCGCTGAAGAACAAGCCCACCACCGCCGCCGCGGCCAACGCCGTCCCGGACGCCTGGTTCACCCCGCTGGCCCCCGGCTGGGGCGCGGTGGAGAAGCAGAAGATCATCCCCGACATGCTGACCGCGATCCTCAAGGGCAAGTCCGTCGACCAGGCCACCAAGGACGCCGACGCCGCGATCGACCAGCTGATCAACAACCCGTCCTGACGCCCGCTCCGCCCCGCCGCGCCGCCCCTCGCCGGGCCGCCCCACCCACCTCCGGGCGGGGCGGTCGCGGGGGTGCCGCGCCGGGTGCGCGCTCGTAGGATTGCGCAGCAGGAACCGCAGCGAGTGTGCGGACTCGCCGCCGTAGAGGTCCCCGTCGGGCAACCCGCCCGGGCGGGGTCGACCCATCTCATCGGAGGCAACCCAGATGTCCGACCCGCAGACTGTTTCCGTCCCCGGCCGGATCATGGCGGCGGAGATGGCCGAGCAGCCGGCCGTCCTCCAGCGCATCCTCGACGAGGGGGCGCCGAAGATCCGCGAGGTCGCGGCCGGGATCGCCGCCCGCAGCCCGCGCTTCGTCCTGCTGACCGCGCGCGGAACGTCCGACAACGCGGCGCTCTACGCCAAGTACCTGATCGAGATCCTGCTCGGCAAGCCGGCCGGCCTGACCTCGATGTCCACCACCACCGCCTACGGCGCCAAGCCGGACCTCACCGACGTCCTGGTGATCACCGTCAGCCAGTCCGGCGGCTCGCCGGACCTGGTCGCCTCCACCAAGGCCGCCCGCGAGGCCGGGGCGATCACCCTCGCCGTCACCAACAACCCCGACTCCCCGCTCGCCGAGGTCTCCGAGTTCCACATCGACGTGCTGGCCGGCCCGGAGAAGGCGCTGCCGGCCACCAAGACCTACACCGCCGAACTGCTGGCCCTCTACCTGCTGGTCGAGGGCCTGCGGGGCGGGGACGGCTCGGCCGCCAAGGAGCTGCCGGCCCTGGCCGCCGGGGTGCTGTCCCGCCAGGCCGAGGTGCGGGCGCTGGCCGAGCGCTACCGCTTCGCCCAGCGGCTGGTCATCACCTCGCGCGGCTACGGCTACCCGACCGCCCGCGAGGCGGCGCTCAAGCTGATGGAGACCACCTACATCCCGGCCACCCCGTTCTCCGGCGCCGACCTGCTGCACGGCCCGCTGGCCATGGTGGACAACGTCTCGCCGGTGATCGCGATCGTCCCGGACGGCAAGGGCGGCGAGGCCCTCCAGCCGGTGCTGGACCGGCTGCGCGGCCGCGGCGCGGACCTCGTGGTGATCGGCCAGCAGGCCCAGGTGGACGCCGCCTCGGCGGGCTTCGCGCTGCCGGCCGGCGTGCCCGAGGAGGTCCAGCCGATCCTGGAGATCCTGCCGCTGCAGCAGCTGGCCTACGAGGTCACCATCGCCCGCGGTCAGGACCCGGACGCCCCGCGCGCCCTCGCCAAGGTCACCGAGACCCACTGAGGCTGGTACTCGCCCGCTCGCCTCCGGGGCTGGTACTCGCCCGCTCGCCTCTGGGGCTGGTACTCGCCCGCTCGCCTCTGGGCCGCTCGGGTCCGGTGCCGACGGTCGGCGGGCGCTGCGCCACCTCCTTCGTCGGCAGCTTGGCCCTTCTCCCTTTCGGCACCGGCGCGCCCCTTCGGCTCGGGGCTGGTACTCGCCCGCTCGCCTCCGGGCCGCTCGGACCCGGTGCCGACGGTCGGCGCTCCGGCGCTCGTGCCTCGCTGGTCGCTTCTCCCTTTCGGCACCGGCGCGCCCCTTCGGCTCGGGGCGGTATGGACGGGTCCGGCCCCCTGTCCACAGGCTGTGGACAGGGGGCCGGGCCGCTGAGCGGCGGAACGTGGCTTCGGGGGAGGGGAGGTGCCGGTGGACGTCACGGCCCCTGCGGCCCCGCGGCTCGGGGTGGGACTCGGGTGGCCGCCCTCCTCCCGCTGTCCCCGCCGGAGGCGAAAACGCACTACGGGCCACGGCGCCGACACGGGACCCTCAACCCATGCGGCACCGCAGCCCGGAGCTGTCGTCGGGCACCGGTGTCGATCGAGAACTGTGCGGGGTCCTCGTTCGTCGGCGTCCGACCGAGGAGAAGCCGCGCGCGGTCAGGGCAGTTGCGCGGTGGCATCTCCTTGGTGCGCTTCCATTGTGGACTAGACCAATCTGGGTTGTCCAGGTCGCCCGGCAAATTGGTCTAAACAACTCCGGACAGTCATCCACCGCCACCACACGGTCCGCCGAGCCCGCCGCCGGCCGGCGGCGCTACCCTCGCCATGTGCCCTCGTTGAACGAACTCGTCCGCCGCCACACCACCCTGACCGGGGCGGACGTGGAATGGCTCCACATGCTGGTCTCGGAGTGGCAGCTGCTCTCCGACCTCTCCTTCGCCGACCTGGTGCTGTGGATCCCCACCTGGGACGGCATCCGCTACGTCTCGGTGGCGCAGATGCGGCCCAACACCGGGCCCACCTCCTACCAGGACGACATGGTCGGCCACCTCGTCCCGCGCGGGCGCCGCCCGCTGCTGGACGCCGCCTTCGACGAGGGGCGGATCGTGCGCGAGGGCGACCCGGAGTGGCGCGAGGAGGTCCCGGTCCGGGTCGAGTCGATCCCGGTCCGGCGCGAGGGCAAGGTGCTCGGGGTGATCGCCCGCAACACCAACCTGCTGACCGTGCGCACCCCCAGCCGGCTGGAGCTCACCTACCTGCAGAGCGCCTCCGACCTGGCCCAGATGATCGCGGCCGGCAGCTTCCCGTACCCCGGTGTCGAGCAGGCCGACATGGACGCCGCGCCCCGGGTCGGCGACGGCCTGATCCGGGTGGACGCGGACGGCATCGTCACCTACGCCAGCCCCAACGCGCTCTCCGCCTACCATCGGCTCGGCCTCACCACCGACCTGGTCGGCAGCCACCTCGGCCGGGCCACCGCGGAGCTCGTCCCGCCGTCCCGTTCGGCCGTTCACGAGGCGCTGGTGAAGCTGGCCAGCGGCTGGGCACCCCGGCAGACCGAGGTGGAGGTGCAGGGGGGAGTGGTGACCCTGCGGGCGATCCCGCTCAAGCCCAAGGGCGTCCTGACCGGTTCGCTGGTGCTCTGCCGGGACGTCACCGAGCTGCGCCGCCGCGACCGCGAACTGATGACCAAGGACGCCACCATCCGGGAGATCCACCACCGGGTGAAGAACAACCTGCAGACCGTCGCCGCCCTGCTGCGGCTGCAGTCCCGCCGGATGGAGTCCGAGTCCGGCCGGGCAGCGCTGGACGAGGCGGTGCGCCGGGTCGGCTCGATCGCGATCGTGCACGAGACGCTCTCCCAGGCGCTGGACGAGCAGGTGGCCTTCGACGAGATCGCCGACCGGGTGCTGGCGATGGTCATGGAGCTGTCCCAGGACGGCCGGGTGGCGACCCGCCGCAGCGGCAGCTTCGGCATCCTCTCCGCCGAGGTGGCCACCCCGCTGTCGATGGTGCTGACCGAGCTGCTGCAGAACGCCCTGGAACACGCTTTCGGTCCGACGGCCTCCGGGAACCTGGAGGTGAGCGCGCTGCGCGGCCGGGCCCCGGCGACCGGCAAGGGCTGGTCGGACAGCTGGAACGGCGGTGCCCGGCCGGAGGAGTACCTGCTGATCACCGTGCAGGACGACGGCCGCGGCATGCCGGAGGGCTTCGACCCGAAGACGGCCGGCAACCTCGGGCTGCAGATCGTCCGGACGCTGGCCACCGGGGAGCTGGGTGGCACCTTCGACATGGTGGCCGGTCCGGACGGCGGGACCAAGGTGATCCTGGAGATCCCGGTCCGCTGATTTCTTGGCGCACTCGGGTGTGCGGCAGGGGCGTGCGCTCGACGGAAGCGCCGGGTGCACGCTCCGCGAGCCTCACCGTCGCTCGGGCGCGCGGACAGGCGCGCGGATGCAGGGGCGCGGGCACGGAGGCGCGGGAACGGGCGCGGAAACAGAAACGAGGCCCTGTCGACCGGGGGGGGTGGGTCGACAGGGCCTCTCAACCCGTTCCGGCCGTCGGGGGGAGTCGGCCGGAACGGGGGCTCTGGGTGGTGCGACACCTCGCATGTGCGTTGCACACGGTGAGCGCCATAGCTCCACAATATTGCTCTAAGTGAACAGTATCAAGTGGCTGGACGGTCCGGTGTCGCGGGACCTCGCTGGGCAAGATCCTTGGTGCGGAAGGCTTCACCAGGAAGTGCAGGGAAGCCTTTGATCATGTGTTGATCGGTGTGGATCGGTCCTGCGGTTACTGCTGGTACTACGGCGTGTGACGGATGCTGCCGATCAGGCGGTGCGGGCGCGGTTGCGGGCGGCACGGCGCTTCATCGCGCGACGCTCGTCCTCGCTCATGCCGCCCCAGACGCCGGCGTCCTGGCCGGTCTCGAGAGCCCACTGGAGACACTGCTCCATCACCGGGCAGCGGCGGCACACGGCCTTGGCTTCCTCGATCTGCAGCAGAGCAGGACCGGTGTTCCCGATCGGGAAGAACAGCTCCGGGTCCTCTTCGCGGCAGACAGCGCGGTGGCGCCAGTCCATGGTCGTCCAACTCCTCCTGCCGCGGGGGTGGCCCGATCGGCATAATCGAATGGCTTGTGAATGTGAACGCTTTCACGAATCCCACAACAGCAAAAGAGACCAAAGGCCCATCGGGCCCGGGTGGTCTGTGCTGGGAGGGGATTCGGCGATTCGAGGGACACTCCGCGGTCGGCGCTCCTGTGGTTCCGGAGTTGCCGTCGCTGCGATGTGTCCCGATCGCCATGTAGAGGTTCGCAAACCTCGGGCTCGGATACAACCCCCTTCGGGGAGGAATTTTTGATTCTTCGGTGTCGCCTAGCTCACAGCCAGTACTTCTATGGAGTGAAGGGGGCTTGTGCGTTCGAGAAGAAGGGCGAAGCCCACTTCCGGTCACACAATCACACGCAGTGCCCGCCGTACGCCTGTGAAACTGACGCGCCTCCGGTCTCCAAGATGGTCCCCGTCCACCTGGAACGGGGCGGGTTCCTGGGAAACCAAGGTGAAGTGTTTGACGTCGTGATAGGAGACGACGTGCTTTCCGGACGGGCCGACCGGCGGGGCGCCGTCGCTCGAAGGCCCGTACGACCGCAGGATCTGACGGACCGTTCGAGCGGTACCGAACGCCGTCATACGGGTGATCCCGAAGACGTCGAGATCCGTGTCGAAGGAGGCGAGCGGTGAGGGGAAGACCGGACGGTTGCCGAGGAACGTCCACGGCGAGGTGTTGCTGACTATCGTCAACACCAGGCCCGGAACGGCCTCGTGGCCCGGAATCTCCAGGGCCACCGGGCCCGATCGGCGTTGCTCACGCTGGGTGAGGTAGTGCCGGAGGGCCTGCCCCACGTACAGGGCGTGGGTGGACTTGCGCCCGGCCCGCCGCTGCTCCTCGACCCGGCCGACCACCCCCGCGTCGAAGCCGAGGCCGGCGGTGAAGGTGAACCAGCGGTCCGGAAGCCCCTCGGTCATCGCCTTGCCCAGTCCGATCGGCCGCTCGCGCCCCCGCTCCAGCGCGTTCAGCAGGGCGCCGGTGGCCTCCACCGGGTCGTTCGGCAGGCCCAGCGCGCGGGCGAAGACATTGGTCGAACCGCCCGGCACCACGGCCAGTCGCGGGACCTTCTCGCTCGGGCCGTTCGTCAGCAGCCCGTTCACCACCTCGTTGACGGTGCCGTCCCCGCCGAGCGCAACCACCAGGTCGACCGTGCCGTCCTGCGCCGCCTCCCGGGCCAGATCGCGCGCGTGGCCCCGGTACTGCGTCTCGGCGACGTCCAGCTTGAGGTCGCTGCGCAGGGCGTGGATCAGTACGTCCCTGGTCCGGCCACTGGTGGTGGTGGCCTTGTGGTTCACGACCAGGAGAGCGCGCATGGGGAAAGCCTACGGGGCGGTACGGACCGACCGGCGGCTACCCTGCTGGAGTGACCGCAGAAACCACCGCCCCCGCACCCGCCCGCCCGGTCCCGCTCACCCTGGGCGCCGCCATCACCGCTCTGGAGGGCGCCGCGCTGGCCGTCGTCGGCGTCTCGGACATGGTGTCCGCGCTGTCCGGCCAGGCCAAGCAGCTGGCCCTGAACGAGTTCGGCGGCCTGGTGATCGTGCTGCTCGGGGTGCTGCCGATACTGGCCGCCCGCGCGCTGCTCAAGGGGCGCCGCTGGGGCCGCAGCCCGGCCGTGCTGACCAACTCGATCTGCCTGCCGGTCGCTTACTACATGGTCCAGAGCGGCGGCGCGATGATCGCGGTCGGCGTGCTGGTCGGCCTGCTCGGCCTGGTGGGCATCGGCGCGCTGCTGAACCCGAGCTCGACGGCGGCCCTGTACGCCCCGCAGGAGGACTGAGCGCCCCCCGACACGCCCCGAACAGAACGGACGGCCGCCGCAGCTCGGAGCTGCGGCGGCCGTCCGTCTTGTCACTGCTACTGCTACTGCTGTCACTCCTCCACGAGGAGCTTCTCCCGCAGCTGGGCCAGGGTCCGCGCCAGCAGCCGGGACACGTGCATCTGGGAGATCCCCACCTCGGCGGCGATCTGCGACTGGGTCATGTTCCGGAAGAACCGCAGCACCAGGATCTTCTGCTCCCGGGGCGGCAGTTGGGCCAGCAGCGGCTTGAGCGACTCGCGGTACTCGACGCCCTCCAGCGCCTCGTCGGTGGCGCCCAGGGTGTCCGCGACGGCCGGCGACTCGTCGTCGCTGTCCGGCACGTCCAGGGACAGCGTGGAGTACGCGTTGGCGGACTCCAGGCCCTCCAGGACGTCCTCCTCGGAGATGCCCAGGTGCTCGGCCAGCTCGTGCACCGTGGGGGAGCGGCCGTGCCGCTGGGAGAGCTCGCTGGTCGCCGTGGTGAGCGACAGCCGCAGCTCCTGCAGGCGGCGCGGGACGCGCACCGCCCAGCCCTTGTCGCGGAAGTGCCGCTTGATCTCGCCGACGATGGTCGGCGTCGCGTAGGTGGAGAACTCGACCCCGCGCTCGTGGTCGAAGCGGTCCACCGACTTGATCAGTCCGATGGTGGCGACCTGGGTCAGGTCGTCCAGCGGCTCGCCCCGGTTGCGGAACCGCCGGGCCAGGTGCTCCACCAGCGGGATGTGCATCCGCACCAGCTGGTTGCGCAGCTCGACGCGCTCCGGGGAGCCCTCGGGCAGCCCGGACAGCCGGACGAACAGCGCGCGGGCGGCCTCCCGGTCCGGCGCGCCGGAGCGGTGTGAGCCCTGGGCGGGCACGGCGCCGTGCAGCTCCGTGGCCTCCTCCGCCGCCGCCGGTTCCGGCGTGGGAGGGGAGTCGGGCGTCGGCTCGGACGTCGGCTCGGTCGGGTGGCTCATCCGGTGGGCGTCCTTCGGGTGCGCTTCGTCGTTGGCGGCGAGGCCGGAAACGCTCGCCTGGGTCGGTACGGCAGGTCCCGCCGTCGCGAGGCCGGTACGGTCCAGATCACTCACGGCCATTCCCCCGTTCCGTTCCGGGAGCACCGGGGCCTCGGCCCCGGCATCGTCTCGTTGGTCGTACCGCGTGGGGGGCGGTACCGGGAGCCGCCCGTCGGGCCCCGGGTGGGGAACGGCGGACGGCCCTTGCAGGGTGCTGCTCGGTGCCCGGTCAGTGGACGGCGGAGCCGCCGCGCTTCTTGTGCAGGCTGATCGTGACGGTGTTGTCCTCGGCGACCGAGGAGTCCACCTCGCCGGCCAGCGCGGAGAGCACCGTCCAGGCGAAGGTGTCCCGCTCGGGCGCCTTGCCGTCCGTGGTGGGAGCGGCGACGGTCACCTTCAACGAGTCGCCGACCAGGCGGAATTCGCAGGACAACACGGAGCCGGGCACCGCCTGCTGGAGCAGGATGGCGCAGGCCTCGTCGACCGCGATCCGCAGGTCCTCGATCTCGTCGAGGGTGAAGTCCAACCGGGCCGCGAGCCCGGCCGTCGCTGTTCGCAGCACGGAGAGGTATGCCCCTGCCGCGGGCAGCCGGACCTCGACAAAGTCCTGAACGCCGAGATCGCTGTCGATCTGGGACACCCTTGCCTCCTGGGTGACGCGCTGTACTTGCTTGGTACCCCCGAGGGGGCGTCCTCCGCACCCGGTGCGGGAGTTACTCATGGTAAGGCATTGCGACGCAGGGTGGCAGGGTCTTTACCCCTACTCCGTGCGTCCGTTCAACGGGCACCGGCGGCCTTGAGTGCCGCGTCGGTGAGCCGGTAGACCGTCCAGCCGTTTATCGGCACCGCGCCGAGCGACTTGTAGAAGTCGATCGAGGGCTGGTTCCAGTCGAGCACCGACCACTCCACCCGCGCGTAGCCGCGTTCCACGGCGATCCGGGCCAGCTCCAGCAGGAGCGCCTTGCCGTGGCCGCCGCCGCGGGCCGAGGGGCGGACGTACAGGTCCTCCAGGTAGATCCCGTGGGTGCCGCGCCAGGTCGAGAAGTTGAGGAACCAGAGCGCGAAGCCGACCGGCTCGCCGGTGGCCCCGTCCTCCGCGATCAGGCCGAACAGCGCCGGGTCGGCGCCGAACAGCGCCTCGCGCAGCTGATCCTCGGTGGCCACCGCCTCCTGCGGGGCCTTCTCGTAGGCCGCCAGTTCGCGGATCATGGCCAGGATGACGGGAACGTCGGTGACGACGGCGGTGCGGATCATGCCGTGAGCCTACTGCTCCGGCCCCGTCTCGTCCCAGGCCTGGACGGAGGTCTGGTCGACGATCCGGCCGTCCCGCAGGCCGGCCATCGACGCCATCAGCACCCGCACGCCGTCGGGGTAGCGGCAGGACTCCAGGAACGCGACCTGGTCGCCCTGGATCACCACCTGTTCCAGCTTGTGGGTCATCTCGCGGCCGTAGACGTCGCTGAGCATGGCGCCGATCTCGTCCCGCCCGTGCATCACCAGGGGGTGGCTGGGCTGGGTCTTGCGGTCGACCACGCGCAGCTCGGCGTCCTCGGCGTAGAGCGCCAGCAGGGTCTCGGCGTCACGGCGTTCGATGCCCTCGCGCAGGGCGCGGGCGTCGAAGGCGGTGGGGGCCGCCATGGTGGTCATGGTCCTCGCTCCTTCGGTCGGCTCCGTCGGTTCGCACCTTCGAGCCTACGCCCGGCGGGCCCGACCGGAACGGGGCGCGATCCCGGCCGGTCAGCGGGCCGGGACGGTGCGCAGGAAGTCGGCCAGGGTGCTGACCGCGGCCGGGTTGCGCGGGCTCTCGACCAGGTCGACGTAGTCCATGACGACGATCCGGTCGTTCTTGACCGCGGAGACCTCGGCCAGCGGCGGGAAGGACTTGAGGAACTTCCGCTTCTCCTCGGCCCCCGGCGTCGCGTAGTCGTTGATCACGATCACCTCGGGGTCGCGCCGCACCACGCTCTCCCAGCCGGCGGTGACCCAGGTGTCCGCCAGGTCGCCCATGATGTTGGTCCCGCCGGCCTTGTCGATGATCTCGTTCGCGGCGGCGAACCTCCCGGCGGTGTACGGCTTGTCCTGCCCGCTGTCGTACAGGAAGACGGACGGGCGGCGCTCGGGCCGGGGGACGGCGGCGATCGTCGCCCTGGACTCGGCGATCAGCTTGTCGGCGCGGTCCTTGACGTCGAAGATCGCGCCGAGGTTGGCCAGGTCGGTGTAGAGCGCCTCCAGCGGGTCCATCACCCCGCGTTCGGAGCCCTTGCCGCTGCGGCAGGACTCGCTGAGCACGTACGAGTCGACGCCGAGCGCCTTGAACGCCTCGGGGGTGACGCCGCTGCCCTCGACGAAGCCGTAGTGCCAGCCGGCGAACACCAGGTCGGCCCTGGCGTCCAGGGCGATCTCCTTGGTGAGCACCTTCTTGGAGAGCCAGGTGGTCTGCTGGTAGCCGTCCTTCCAGGGCACCTTGTCGACCCGGCCCTTGTCGTCGGGCATCACGTAGCCGGCCATCCGGTCGGCGAGGCCGAGGGAGAGCATCAGCTCGGTGATGTTGACGTCGTTGGTCACCACCCGGGCGGGCTTCCGCGCGAAGGTGAGCCGCTCGCCGCAGTTCTCCACGGTCACCGGGTAGTGGGCGGAGGCGGCGGCGCCGCCGGCCTCGCCCGGGGCGATCTCGGCGCCGCAGGCGGTCAGTCCGAGGGTGAGCAGGGCGGTGGCGGCAACGGCCTTGGTACGCACGCTTGTTCCTTCCGGGGTGGTGAGCGGGGTGGTGGACGGGGTGCGGGCGGGGGTGCGGGCGGGCTCAGGCGAGGCGGTCGAACAGCAGCTGGAGGGCGCCGGTGTCCGGGTGCCGGACGGGGGTGGCCCGGACGCCGAACACCTCGGCCAGCAGGTCCGGCCGGAGCACCTCCTCGGGCGTGCCGGCGGCGACGATCCGGCCGGCCGTCAGCACGTACAGCCGGTCGCAGTGGCCGGCCGCCAGGTTGAGGTCGTGCAGCGCGGTGAGCACCGTCGGCCCGGCCGCGCGGGCGAGGGCCAGCACCTCCAACTGGTGGGCGATGTCCAGGTGGTTGGTGGGTTCGTCCAGCACCAGCAGGCGCGGTTCCTGGACGAGCGCGCGGGCGATCAGCACCCGCTGCTTCTCGCCGCCGGACAGGCTCGGGAAGCCGCGCTCGGCGAGGTGCCCGGCCCCGACCCCGCGCAGCGCGGCCGCGCAGCTCTCCCGGTCCGCGTCGCTCGGGCCGCCGAGGCCGCGCCGGTGCGGCAGCCGGCCCATGGCGACCACCTCGGCCACCGTGAAGTCGAACTCGGCGGGGTGCTCCTGGGTCAGCGCGGCCACCCGGCGGGCCGCCTGGCGCGCGGTGAGCACGTGCAGGTCGTCGCCGTCCAGCCGGACCGTCCCGCCGGCCGGCCGCAGCACCCGGTAGACGCAGCGCAGCAGGGTCGACTTGCCGCTGCCGTTCGGGCCGATCAGTCCGATCACCTGCCCGGCGGCGGCCGCCAGGCTCACCTCTTGGACGAGCCGGGCGCCGGCCAGCTCCACCGAGACGCCGTCGACGCGCAGTTCCTCGGCCGGGCTCGTGCCCTTCGCCGGGCTCATCGCCCACCCCCGAAGGCCTGGCCGCGCCGGCGCATCATCAACAGGAAGGCGGGCACCCCGAGCACCGCGGTGAACACCCCGACCGGCAGTTCGGCGGGCGCCAGCAGGGTGCGCGAGGCGATGTCCACCCAGACCAGCAGCAGCGCCCCGGCGAGCGGCGCGATCACCAGCACCCGGCGGTGCCCGGCGCCGACCAGCATCCGGGCCAGGTGCGGCATCAGCAGTCCGACGAAGCCGATCGCCCCGCTGACCGCGACCACGGTGCCGGTGACGGCGGCGGTCACCACGAACAGCTCCCGGCGCAGCCGGTCCGGGTCCACGCCGAGCGAGGCGGAGGTCTCGTCGCCCATCGCGAGCGCGTCCAACCGCCCGGCGGCGCAGGCCAGATAGGCCAGTCCGGCGAGGACGGTGCAGGCGGCGATCGGCACCGAGCCCCAGGTGGCGCCGCCGAGGCTGCCGAGCAGCCACATCATGGCGTCCCGGGCGGCCTCGGCGTGGTCGGCGGAGAAGACCATCAGGGTGGTGACGGCGGAGAAGCCGTAGGAGAGCGCGGTGCCGGTGAGCACCAGCCGCAGCGGGGTGAGCCCGTACGCGGTGCGGGCGGCGAGGTAGACCAGCACCATGGCGACCAGCGCGGAGCCGAACGCGGAGACGGAGATCGCCCACACCCCGAGCGAGGCGAAGGCGCCGAGCAGCAGGACGGCGTTGGCGCCGACGGCGGCGCCGGAGGAGATGCCGAGCACGAAGGGGTCGGCGAGGGCGTTGCGCACCAGGGCCTGGACGGCGACGCCGGTGGCGGCCAGTCCGCCGCCGACCACGGCGGCCAGCAGGGTGCGCGGCAGCCGGATCTCCCAGACGATCGCGTACGCCGCGGCCTCGTCGGCGTCCAGCCGACCGCCCGTCAGTCCGGCGCCCAACAGCCTCAGGACGTGAGGGAGTTCGATGCCGGAGGCGCCGAAGGCGGCCCCGCAGACCAGGGATGCCAGCAGGGCGACGCCGAGGCCGGCGGCGAGCGGGAGGGTCGGTGTTCGGCGAACGGGGTCACTCACGTGCGGTCGCGCCTTGCCTCGGGCCGCAGGGTGTGCCGGGGCGGGCGCCGGCCGGGGGCGTGCCCGGGCGCCATCCCCTCGCAGTCCGCGGCGAGTCGTCGGGAGTCCAGCGGCCGAGGGCGATCGGGCTGGCGCGGTCCTACGGACCGTGCTCACCGTTGCGGGTCAGCGCCGGATTCACACCGGACTTCCCCCTCGGACGCCCTGGCAGCATAACAGCCACTCAGGCTAGGCAACCCTTACCAGGGGTGGGCCGGACGTGAACGCACGACCGCCCCCGTCCGAACGGTGCGGACGGGGGCGGCCGGGTGGCGACGCGTCAGGCTCAGGCCTGCTTGGTCTCCCAGAAGATCTTGTCGACCTCGGCGATCAGGTCCAGCAGGGCCTGGCCGGTGGCCGGGTCGGTGGACGCCTTGGCGGCCGAGGCGGCCTTCAGGGTGTCGTTGATCAGCTGGTGCAGCTGCGGGTACTTCTCGAAGTGCGGGGCCTTGAAGTAGTCGCTCCACAGCACCGAGATGTGGTGCTTGACGGCCTCGGCGCGCTGCTCCTTGATGATGATGGCGCGGGCGCGGAAGTGCGCGTCCTCGTTGGCCTGGTACTTCTCCTGGGTGGCCTTGACCGACTCGGCCTCCAGCTTGGCCTGCGCGGGGTCGTACACGCCGCAGGGCAGGTCGCAGTGGGCGTGAGCGGTGGCGCGCGGTGCAAACAGACGAGAGAACATGGGAGTCCTTCCTTAGATCGTCTTCCCGCGCCCGAGATTACCCTTCCGCCCTCGGGGTTTCGCGGCCGGGCGGCGGGCCTAGGGCAAAAGGCGGACCCTGAACCGGGGTAATCCGGACATCGAACGGATGACGGTCCGTACGGCAGACTGGGGCGGTCGGTCCGGGAGGAGGAGCCATGGCGCGGAGCACGGAACCGCAGGGCGGCGCGGGCGGTGGCGCGGTGCCGTTCGGGCTGGTCGACGTGTCGGGCCCGTCGATGGTCCCGACCCTGCGCGAGGGCGACCAGCTGCTGGTCCGCTACGGTGCGCCGATCCGCCCCGGCGCGGTGGTGCTGTTCCGCCACCCCTTCCAGCAGGACCTGCTGGTGGTGAAGCGGGCCGCCGAGCGCCGGCCGAAGGGCTGGTGGCTGCTGTCCGACAACCGCCCGGTCGACAGCGACAGCCGCAGCTACGGCCCCGTCCCGGACGACCTGGTACTCGGCCGGGTGCTGCTGCGGCTGCGCCCGAGCCCGGCCTGGCTGGCGCCGGGCCGCGGGCTGGAGCGGCTGCTGCTCGGCCCCCGGCTGGCCCGGGTGCCGGGCCTGGCCCGCCGCCTCGGGGTGTTCGTCGACGAGGCCTAGCTCCCCGAGTGCAGTGCCGCCTCGGCCTCCTGGCGCTTGCGGGCCCGGTACGCGGCGACGTTGGCGCGGGTCGCGCAGCGGTCGGAGCAGTAGCGGCGGGAGCGGTTGGTCGAGGTGTCCAGGTAGGCGTTGCGGCAGGGCGCGGCCTGGCAGATGCCGAGCCGGTCGGCGCCCAGCTCGGTGAGGTGGACGG
This sequence comes from Kitasatospora sp. NPDC023176, assembly GCF_055560495.1. Classification (NCBI taxonomy): domain Bacteria; kingdom Bacillati; phylum Actinomycetota; class Actinomycetes; order Kitasatosporales; family Streptomycetaceae; genus Kitasatospora; species Kitasatospora sp. NPDC023176. The sequence continues at coordinate 61,776 of NZ_JBVHIP010000012.1, forward strand.
CCAGGCCCATGCAGGCGACGGCGCTGAAGTGGGCGGTGGCGGTCGGTGAGTTGTCGGCCAGGTGCAGGTGCCAGCGCGGCCGGCCGGCGTCGTCCAGGTAGTCGTGCCCGGAGACCAGCGGGCTGACGGGGTACTCCATCAGCAGGCTGTTCAGCAGGTCGACGCCCCGGATCTCGTCGCCCTCGGCGGCGGCCTCGAACACCCCGCGCAGCCTGGTCCGCACCGCCCGCAGCCGGGGCACGTCGGACTCGTCGGCCAGCGCGGCGGCGCGGGAGGAGTCGGAGAACAGGGCGCGCACCGCGTCCACCGAGGTCAGTGCGTCGGTGCCGCGCTCGGGTTCCTCGGTGTTCACCAGCCGAACGGCGAGGTCGGCGTACGAGGCGAGCTCCACGGCGGTCCTTCCAGTGCTTCGGTAACGGGCTGATTGCTTCCAGCCTATTACCCGGCTGGGGAAAACGTCGGCGCCCGGCAGGAAACCGCCTGCCGGGCGCCGACGGTACGGCTCAGAGGACCTTGGAGAGGAAGGCCCTGGTGCGCTCGTGCTGGGGGTTGGTGAGCACCTCGCGGGGGTTGCCGGACTCGACCACCACACCGCCGTCCATGAACACCAGGGCGTCGCCGACCTCGCGGGCGAAGCCCATCTCGTGGGTGACGACCACCATCGTCATGCCCTCCTCGGCCAGGCCGCGCATGACGTCCAGGACGTCGCCGACCAGCTCCGGGTCGAGCGCCGAGGTGGGCTCGTCGAAGAGCATCAGCTTGGGCTTCATGGCCAGCGCGCGGGCGATCGCCACGCGCTGCTGCTGGCCGCCGGAGAGCTGCGAGGGGTAGTTCTTCGCCTTGTCGGCGAGGCCGACCCGCTCCAGCAGGGCCATTCCGCGCTCCCGGGCCGCGGCCCTGGTCTCGCCCTTGACCTGGACCGGCGCCTCGATGACGTTCTCTATGGCGGTCATGTGCGGGAACAGGTTGAAGCGCTGGAACACCATGCCGATGTCGCGCCGCTTCAGGGCGACCTCGCGGTCCCTGAGCTCGTGGAGCTTGTCGCCCTTCTGCCGGTAGCCGACCAGTTCGCCGTCCACCCAGAGGCGGCCGCCGTTGATCTTCTCCAGGTGGTTGATGCACCGCAGGAAGGTCGACTTGCCCGAGCCGGACGGGCCGATGAGGCAGAACACCTCGCCCTGTCGGACCTCCAGGTCGATGCCCTTGAGCACCTCGACCAGGCCGTAGGACTTGTGCACGTTCTCGGCGCGGACCATCGGCTCGGTGGAGGCGACGGAGCCGGCGGGGGTCTTGCTCAGATCGGTCATACGTGACCACCTCCCTCGAGCCCCGGGACGACGTCGGCGCTCGTCTTCGGGGTGGGCTTCCCGGCGAACAGTCCCCGCAGTCGCTGCAGCGGGGTGGGCGGGAGGGTGCGGTTGGAGCCCCGGGCGTAGTGGCGCTCGATGTAGTACTGACCGATGGTCAGCACGGAGGTGAAGAACAGGTACCAGATGCTGACCACGATCAGCAGCGGGATGTTCTGGTAGTTCCGGGAGTAGATGACCTGCCCGGCCCGGAAGATCTCCTCCAGGGAGATCACCGAGACCAGCGAGGTGGTCTTCAGCATCGAGATGGTCTCGTTGCCGGTCGGCGGGATGATCACCCGCATGGCCTGCGGCAGGACGATCCGCCGCATGGTCTGGAACCGGCTCATCCCGAGCGCGTGGGCGGCTTCGGTCTGGCCCTCGTCGACCGACTGGATGCCGCCGCGGACGATCTCCGCCATGTAGGCGGCCTCGTTGAGGCCGAGGCCCAGCAGGGCGGCGACGAAGGTCGGGATCAGGACGTTGGTCTCGCCGGACCAGAACTCCGGCCCCCACGGGACGCCGATCGACAGCTTGGCCCAGATCAGGCCGAGGAAGTTCCAGAACACCAGCTGCACCAGGACCGGGGTGCCGCGGAAGATCCAGATGTAGACCCAGGCGGTGCCGGCCAGCAGCGGGTTCGGGGACAGGCGCATCACCGCGAGGATGATGCCGCCGACCACGCCCATGAGCATGGAGAGGGCGGTCAGCTCCAGGGTCACGAGCAGCCCGTGCATGATGCTGTCGTGGAACAGGTACTGCCCGACGATGTCCCACTTGAAAGCGGGGTTGGTGAAGAGGGCGCTCAGCAGCATCGCCGCGAGCAGGGCGATGACGACGGCGCCCGCCCAGCGTCCGGGGTGGCGGACCGGGACGGCCTTGATGGTCTCAGGCCGTCCCTTCTGCGCCGTCCCCTTGTCCAGAGAGTTCACGGTGTGGCCTCGGGGGAGAGATGAAGCGTACGAGGGGTCAGCTGACGGCGCCGTTGACGGTCGACTTGGTGAGCGCACCGGCCTCGACGCCCCACTTGGTGAGGATCTGCTTGTAGGTGCCGTCGTCGATCAGCGACTGGATGGCACCCTGGACGGCCGGGGTGAGCTTGGAGTCCTTGGCCAGGGCCACGCCGTAGGGGGCCACGCCGTAGGTGTCGCCGAGCTTCTCCAGCTGGCCGCCGGCCTGCTTGATCGCGTAGTCGACGACCTGGGAGTCGGCCATCATCGCCTGGTCGCGGCCGGAGACCACGGCGTTGGTGACGTCCGTCTGGAGGTCGAACTTGTCGCCGTCGTTCGGGATGCCCGGCTTGCCGGCCTTGGCGCAGTCCGGGTTGCGGGTGTCCTTGATCTCGTCGGCCTGGGTGGTGCCGGTCTGGACGGCGACCTTCTTGCCGCAGAGGTCCTTCGGGTCGACCTTGTCCGGGTTGCCCTTCTTGACCGCGATGGCGCTGCCGGAGTTGAAGTAGGTCACCATGTCGACGACCGCTTCGCGCTCCTTGTTGTCCGTGAAGGACGACATGCCGAGCTGGAACTTGTTCGACTGGATGCCCGGGATGATCGCGGTGAAGCCGGAGTCCTGGACCTCGGCCTTGAGGCCGAGCTTGGCGGCGATCGCGGTGGCGAGGTCGACGTCCATGCCGATGACCTTGCCGCTGTCGTCCTTGAACTCGTCCGGCGCGTACGAGGCGTCCGCGCCGACCACGAGCTTCCCGGCCGACTTGACGTCGGCGGGGACGAGGGCGGCCAGCTTGTCGTCGGCCTTGACCTCGTTGACGGTCGCGGAGGCGTTCGGGGCGCCGCTGCCGTCGCTGCTCTTGCTGCTGCTGCAGCCGGTCAGCACCAGGGACACGGAGACGGCAGCCACGCCGGCCGCGAAGAGGCGGGTGCGCTGGGTACGGACGGTCATGAGGGGGATCTCCTCCTGGGGAGAGAAATCGGGCGGAGCGCGCCGCGGGAGCGGCGCACCGGGGCAGCTGGCCGTACGGAGCCGTACGGATGGGTATGTCGCTGTACGTCGTCGTACGTGCGTTGCCGGGTGGTGCAGTTGCCCGGGCGCAGGGGGCCGCCCGGGGTGGTGCGGGTACTGCTTCCGCCACCCTCCGCCGAGGTGGACGTCGACCTGAACCGCCTCGACCCAGTGGCCGGCTCGATCCGAGATGGGGGGAATCCTGCCATCTGATGACGGTCAGGTGGCCCTCATCCAGATCAAAATCGGATAACGAGGGCTCTTGCTGTCCGCTATTCGGACGGATCGCGTGCCCCTGTCACGCTGCGTATAAGTATGCAGATCCGCCTGTGCTCCGTCGGGAAGCCCCGCCGCCGCCCGCCACCGCCCGCCGCCGCCCCGTCGGCCCGCGGGCTCAGATGCCCCCGTTGACCACCGCGTTCTGCGCCGCGCCCGCGCTCACGTTCCACTTGCCGAGGATCTTGTCGTACTCGCCGCTGCGGATCAGCTGGTCCACCGCCTTGGACAGGGTGTCGCGCAGCTCGGTGTCCTCCTTGCGCACCGCGATCCCGTACGGGTTGGAGGTGGACTGGGCGCCGGTCACCTCGAAGCGGCCCCCGCCGTCCATGGTCTTCGCCGCGTAGGCGGCCACCGGGAAGTCGTCCAGCCCGGCCGCGGCGCTGCCGGCGGACACCTCGGCCAGCGCCTTGGCGTCGGTGTCGAAGCGGTGCACCGTCAGCGGGCGGCCGGTGCGGGCGCAGACGGCGACCTGCCGGCTGGCGATGCCGTCCTGGGTGGTGCCCTGCTGGAAGGCGACCGTGCGGCCGCACAGGTCGTCGAGGGTCCGGATCCCCTTGGGGTTGCCCTTCGGGACGACGATCGAGGTGCCGGCGATGAAGTAGTCCACGAAGTCCACGCCCGGGTCGACCTGCTTGCCGTCGGCGTCCAGGCCCTCGCGGCGCTGGCGGACGTCGCTGAGCGCGGACATCGCCACGTCGAACTGCTTGCCCTGGAGGTTCGGCACCAGCTTGTCGAACGGGGTGTCCACGAACTCGACCCGCACGTCGAGGATCCGGCCGAGGGCGGCGGCGAGGTCCGGGTCCAGGCCGGCCGGCTTGCCGTCCGGGCCGCGGAACTCCACCGGCGCGTAGTTGACGTCCATGCCGATCCGCAGCACCCCCGCCGAGCGCTGGGCCTTGGGCAGTCTGCCGCGGATGTCCTTGACCGGGTCGCTCGCGGCAGCCTGCCCGCCACCTCCGCAACCGGTGAGCAGCAGGGAGCCGGCGGCGGCCAGGGCGGCTGCGGCGACGACCCGACGACGGGCATGGCGGAGGTGAGGCATGAGGGCTGCTCCTGAGGGCGGAACCGCGGTCACCGCGGTGTCACGCCGGTGTACGCGGAATGGCGGACAAGCGATCCTGCCATCCCACCCTGCCGGGCCCGGCGGCGGGTGTGTCAGAATTCGGTACCGGGTGACCCCCGAACGCTCGAACCAGACCGACGAGCCCCGACAGGCTCGGGGTGCTCAGGACCGGAAGTCATCACGTGGCTCCGTATCCGGGGCGCCGGATCCCCTACGGGTCTGCGTTCACTCCTGCGGGTGTGCGTGCCTCAACGCCGTTGCCGCCGCCGGAGCTCGGTGCTTCCGACACCGGGCCCCGTCCGACGCGACAGCACGGCGATGAACGGTGCGTGACGAGGACGAAAAGGCATAGGTGCGATGCCTTTGTCCGACCTACGCTCGGCCCGGTAGCACGACGCGGACAACACAAGACCCTATAAAAACCCTCATCCGAGGGCGCCACCCGACGGCAGCGCCCCCGCCCCGACCCCGGGTCCGCTTCGGCGTACCCGGTTTCCGGCTTCCGGACGGGGCGCCCAGCCCGTCGGCCGCGCACCTCGCCAGATCAATGACGAAGAGGTCATCGTGGCAGCGGAGATCATCAGCAGCACCCAGGACACCGCCGATCCGGTCGACGCCGTTTTCGCGCTCCACCGCGGCGGCAAGATGGAGATCCGGGCGACCGTGCCGGTGCGCGACGCGGACGACCTGTCCCTCGCCTACACCCCCGGTGTCGCCCGGGTCTGCACGGCCATCGCCGAGCAGCCGGAGCTGGTCAACGACTACACCTGGAAGTCCAACACCGTCGCGGTGGTCACCGACGGCACCGCGGTGCTCGGCCTCGGTGACATCGGCCCGGAGGCCTCGCTCCCGGTGATGGAGGGCAAGGCCATCCTGTTCAAGCAGTTCGGCGGGGTGGACGCGGTGCCGATCGCGCTCGCCTGCACCGAGGTGGACGAGATCGTCGAGACGGTGGTCCGGCTGGCCCCGTCCTTCGGCGGCGTCAACCTGGAGGACATCTCCGCCCCGCGCTGCTTCGAGATCGAGCGCCGGCTCCAGGAGGCCGTGGACATCCCGGTCTTCCACGACGACCAGCACGGCACCGCGATCGTCACCACCGCCGCCCTGTGGAACGCCGCCAAGGTGACCGGCCGGGAGATCGGCTCGCTGCGGGCCGTCATCTCCGGCGCGGGCGCGGCCGGCATCGCCATCGCCAAGATGCTGCTGGCGGCGGGCATCGGCGACGTGGCCGTCTGCGACCGCAAGGGCGTGGTGTACCGGGGCCGTGAGGACCTGACGGACGTCAAGGCCGAGATCGCCGAGCTGACCAACCGTTCGGACCTCAAGGGCTCGCTGGCCGACGCGCTGGCCGGCGCCGACGTGTTCATCGGCGTCTCCGGCGGCACCGTGCCGGAGCAGGTCGTGGCGACCATGGCCGAGGGCGCGTTCATCTTCGCGATGGCCAACCCCAACCCGGAGATCCACCCGGAGGTGGCGCACAAGTACGCGGCGGTCGTCGCCACCGGGCGCAGCGACTTCCCGAACCAGATCAACAACGTGCTGGCCTTCCCGGGCATCTTCGCCGGGGCCCTCCAGGTGCGGGCCTCCCGGATCACCGAGGGCATGAAGCTGGCCGCCGCCAAGGCGCTGGCCGGCGTGGTGGCTGACGAGCTGACCCCGCAGAAGGTCATCCCCTCGCCGTTCGACGAGCGGGTCGCCCCGGCGGTCAGCAAGGCCGTGGCCGAGGCCGCCCGCGCCGAGGGCGTGGCCCGGATCTGACGGGCGGGCACCCCCCCGAGCCGAAGGGCGCGCCGCCGCCGAAGGCGAGGAGCGACCAGCGAGGTACGAGCGCCGGAGCGCCGACCGTCGGCAGCGGGTCCGGGCGCCCGGAGGCGAGCGGGGGGACAGCAGAACTGGGGCCGGGACACGCGTCACACTCACGCGTGGTTCCCGGCCCCGGCCGTCCCGGCTAGTGTCCGGGGCATGTTTGCTGCCTATGCCGCCCGTATCGACGCCGACGACCCGCTGAGCGGGCTGGAGTTGGGCGAACTCCCCGAGCCGCAGGCCCGTCCCGGGTGGAGCGTGGTCACGGTCCGGGCCGCCAGCCTCAACCACCACGACCTGTGGTCGCTGCGCGGGGTCGGCCTGCCCGCCGAGAAGCTGCCGATGATCCTCGGCTGCGACGCCGCCGGCGTCGACGAGGACGGCAACGAGGTGGTCATCCACTCGGTGATCGGCCAGTCCGGCCACGGGGTGGGCCCGAACGAGCCCCGCTCCATCCTGACCGAGCGTTACCAGGGCACTTTCGCCCAGCAGGTGGCCGTGCCCACCTGGAACCTGTTGCCCAAGCCCGCCGAGCTGAGCTTCGAGGAGGCCGCCTGCCTGCCCACGGCCTGGCTGACGGCGTACCGGATGCTGTTCACCAACGCCGGGGTCAAGCCCGGTGACACCGTCCTGGTGCAGGGTGCCGGCGGCGGGGTGGCGACCGCGTTGGTCGTCCTCGGCAAGGCGGCCGGCCTGCGGGTCTGGGTCACCGGCCGGGACGAGGCCAAGCGCCGCCGGGCGGTCGAGCTCGGCGCGGACGCGGCCTTCGAGAGCGGCGCCCGGCTGCCCGCCCGGGTGGACGCGGTGATGGAGACGGTCGGCGCCGCGACCTGGTCGCACTCGGTGAAGTCGCTGCGCCCGGGCGGCACCATCGTCATCTCCGGTGCCACCTCCGGCCCGAGCCCGAAGGCCGCCGAGCTGAACCGGATCTTCTTCCTGGAGCTCAAGGTGGTCGGTTCGACCATGGGCACCAAGGAGGAGCTGGCCGGGCTGCTGGCGCTGTGCGCGAACACCGGGGTCCGTCCGGTGATCGACTCGGTGCTGCCGCTGGCCGAGGCCCGGGACGGCTTCGCCAAGCTCGCCAAGGGCGAGGTCTTCGGCAAGATCCTGCTCAACCCCTGAGCCGCGACGGCCCGGTGCCCCTGCTACGAGGGGCGCCGGGCCGCGGGAGGAAGGCGAGGCTCAGCCGAGCAGCCGCTTCAGCCGCTCGCCGGCCGCGCCCAGCACCGAGCGGGCCTCGGTCAGCTTGTCGGTGCTCACCCCGCCGTCCCGGGCCGCGTCGCGGACCTGGTCGCGGAAGCGGTCGAGCAGCCGCTCCAGTTCGCGGGCCGGGTCGCCGTCCGGGTCGGTGCGGGCCCACTCCGGCAGGTCGGCGGGGGCGGTCGCGGTGTCCCCGTCCTTGTCCAGGTCGATCCTGGTCACCGTGATCCGCTCGGACGACTCGGACGGCTCGGACGACTCGGACGACTCGGCGGTCCCGCCCGTCGGGTGGCCCCAGCGGGCCGCGTCGGCCAGCCCGGCCAGGCCCTTGGTCAGCTCGGCCAGGCCCTCGGCCAGTCCGGTCGGCCAGTCGCCCTTCGCCGCGTGCTCGCGCACCTGCTGCTCGACCCGGCGCTTGATCCGCAGCGCCTCCTGCTGGGCGGCGGTGCGGGAGGCCTTGGCCTGCTCGCGCAGCCGGCGGGCCTCCTCCTCGGCGGCCTTCGCCTTGGCCTTGGCGGCCCGCTCCTGCTCCCGGGCGCGCTTGGCCTGCTCCTTGGCCTGCCGCTTGAACTGGGCGAACTCCTCCTTGGCGCGCTGCCAGGACTCGTTGTCGCCCCAGGGGCCGGCCCACGGGTCGCCGCCGGTCCTGCCGCCGGTCTCGGGGCGCTCCGGCCGGGGGGCCTGCTTGGCGGCCTGCCACAGCTCCTCGCGCAGGTCCTTGGCGCTGTCCCGGACGTCCTCCCGGATCGCCCCGGCGAGCTGAGCCACCGAGTCGTGGATCTCCAGCTCCAGCTCGTCCAACTCGCCCTGTCGGGCTTCGAGTTCGGCGCGCCCGGCGTCGGTCAGCCGGTAGACCTTGCGGCCGCCCTCGGTGGCGTGGCTGACCAGGCCCTCCTGCTCCAGCTTCGCCAGCCGCGGGTAGACCGTGCCGGCGGAGGGGGCGTACAGGCCCTGGAAGCGCTCCTCCAGCATGCGGATCACCTCGTAGCCGTGCCGCGGGGCTTCGTCCAGCAGCTTCAGCAGGTAGAGCCGGAGCCGGCCGTGGCCGAACACGGGGGTCATCTCAGGCCTCCTTGGTGAAGTCGGGCCCGGCGGGCTTGTCGGAGGCGGGGGAGGCCGGGAGCTCCTTGACCACCACCGGGGCGTCGTCCTCGGACTCGGGACGGCGCAGCACGGTGACGGCGCCGGAGACGGTGGTGACGTTGAGGCTGCCGCGGCCCTCGCCGAGCTGGCCGGAGATCTTCTTGGCGCCCCAGGTGCTGCTCATGGTGAGCTCGTCGAAGGTGCTGGAGACGTCGCCGCTGGTGGAGCCGGCCTCGACGGTGGCGTCGGCCAGCGAGGGGATGCGGACCACGACCGGGCCGCTGACGGTGTTGACCTTGACGTCGGTCTCGCCGGCCACGTCCAGGTCGAGGGTGACGGCGCCGGTGACGGTGTTGGCCTGGACCCGGTCGGCGGTGCCGGCGATCACGGTGAGCTGCCCGGAGACGGTGTTCACCTTGAGCCGGCCGCCGACCGCCTGGGCGTCCACGTCGCCGGTGACGGTGCCGGCGTCGATCCGCCCGGTGACCCCGGCCAGGGTGGTGTCGCCGCTGGCGCTCTGCACCGAGACGTGCCCGTCGATGCCGGTGACGGTGGAGTGGGCCGACACGGTGCCGACCTTGACCTCGGTGCCGGCCGGCACGGTCAGGGTGAGGTCGACGGAGCGCTTGCGCTTGAAGGAGTCGAAGAAGCTGCGGACCGAGCCGACCGACTTGATCCAGTCGCCGAACTCGCCCCAGCTGTTGATGTCCTTGTAGGTGGCGGTGAGGACGCCGTCCACCAGCGTCACGTGCAGCGGGTCGCCCTTGAGGCCGGTGACCTCCAGGCGGGCCGGGCCCTCGGCCGCGACCACGTTCACGGTGCCGTCGATGACGCGCACGTGCAGCGCGCGGACCGGCTCCTCGAAGGTGGTCCTGCCGGGCCCCTCGATCGTCCACTGGCTCATCTCTGCCGCCTCCCGTCGCGGATCGCGATGTATCGCGTTCTCTCCTGAAGACGATATATCGCGTGCCGGGAAAAGCAAGCGGTTCACCCCCGAGACGGGCCCGGACCCACCCCGGAGCCGTCCCCTACGGGCTCCCCGGAGACGCGCCGAGGGCCCGGGAGGCGGTTGCCTCCCGGGCCCTCGACGGGATCACGGCGTCAGGACGTCACTCGTCGTCGTCGTCCTCGTCGTCGAGCCGGGCCAGCCAGGTGGCCAGCCGCTCGACCGGGATCTCGAAGTCCGGGTTGAGGTCGACGAACTCGCGCAGGCGCTCGGCCAGCCACTCGAAGGTGACCTCCTCCTCGCCGCGCCGGCGTGCCAGCTCCTCGATGCCTCGGTCGGTGAAGTACACGGTTCGCTCCGGTCCGATGGGGATTGACCTGGTCAGGATAGACCGGGCCGGGAACGGCCCGCGGCCCCGCCTCCCTGGTCGGGAGACGGGGCCGCGGGGCGTCACTGCGGTGCGGGGCTTCGGCTCGTCAGAGCGAGAAGACCTCCTCGATCAGCGCCTGCTGCTCGGCGGCGTGCCGCTTGGCCGAGCCGACGGCCGGGGACGAGGCCGCGGTGCGGGCCACCCGGCGCAGACGGGCGTCGCCGCCGGTGCGGCCGATGACGACCTGCAGGTGGTCGACCAGGTTCATCGCGATGAACGGCCAGGCGCCCTGGTTGGACGGCTCCTCCTGGGCCCAGACGAACTGGACGTCGTCGCCGTAGCGGGCCAGCTCCTCCTGGAGCTCGGCCACCGGCAGCGGGTAGAGCCGCTCGACCCGGACGATCGCGGTGTCGGTGACGCCGCGCTCGGTGCGGGCGGCCTCCAGGTCGTAGTAGAACTTGCCGGCGGTGATGACCACCTTGCGGACCTGGGCCGGGTCGACGGTGGAGTCGCCGATGACCGGGCGGAACGAGCCGGACAGGAACTCCTCGGTCGCACTCGCCGCGGCCTTCAGACGCAGCATCGACTTCGGGGTGAAGACGACCAGCGGCTTGTGGTGCGGGTTGTGCGCCTGCCAGCGCAGCAGGTGGAAGTAGTTCGACGGCAGGGTCGGCATCGCGACCGTCATGTTGTTCTGCGCGCAGAGCTGGAGGAAGCGCTCCGGGCGGGCGGACGAGTGGTCCGGGCCCTGGCCCTCGTAGCCGTGCGGCAGCAGCAGCGTGACGCCGGAGTTCTGGCCCCACTTGGTCTCGGCGGAGGCGATGTACTCGTCCACCATGGTCTGGGCGCCGTTGACGAAGTCGCCGAACTGCGCCTCCCACATGACCAGCGCGTTCGGGCGGGTCAGCGAGTACCCGTACTCGAAGCCCATGGCCGCGTACTCCGACAGCAGGCTGTCGTAGACGGTGTAGCGGGACTGGTCCTCGGTGAGGTACTGCAGCGGGGTGTAGTCCTCGCCGGTCTTGCGGTCGATCAGGACGGCGTGCCGCTGCCCGAAGGTGCCGCGGCGGCTGTCCTGGCCGGCCAGGCGGACCGGGTGGCCCTCCATGAGCAGCGAGCCGATGGCGAGGGTCTCGCCCATCGCCCAGTCGATGGTGTTGTCCTCGACCGAGGCGGCGCGGCGCTGCAGCTGCGGCAGCAGGCGCGGGTGGACGGTCAGCCAGTCCGGGTGGTTGACCTGCGAGGCGGCGATCCGCTTGACCATCTCCTGGGAGATGCCGGTCTGGATGGAGACCGGGAAGTCGGCGACCGGCTTGCCGGCGGTGGCGTCGGCCGGCGCCTGGGCCGCGTCGCGGACCTCGGCGAAGACCTTCTCCAGCTGGCCCTGGAAGTCCTGGAGCGCCTGCTCCGCCTCTTCCATGGTGATGTCGCCGCGACCGATCAGGCCCTCGGTGTACAGCTTGCGCACCGAGCGCTTCTTGTCGATCAGGTCGTACATCAGCGGCTGGGTGAACGACGGGTTGTCGGCCTCGTTGTGACCGCGGCGGCGGTAGCAGATGAGGTCGATCACGACGTCCTTGTGGAACGCCTGGCGGAACTCGAAGGCGAGCCGCGCGATGCGGACCACGGCCTCCGGGTCGTCGCCGTTCACGTGGAAGATCGGGGCCTCGATCATCCGGGCCACGTCGGTGCAGTACATCGAGGAGCGGCTGCTGGCCGGGGCGGCGGTGAAGCCGACCTGGTTGTTCACCACGACGTGCACGGTGCCGCCGGTGCGGTAGCCGCGCAGCTGCGACATGTTCAGGGTCTCCGCGACGACGCCCTGGCCGGCGAAGGCCGCGTCACCGTGGATCTGGATCGGCAGCACCGGGAAGGTCGTGCCGCCCTGGTCCAGGATGTCCTGCTTGGCGCGGGCGATGCCCTCGACGACCGGGTCCACGGCCTCCAGGTGGGAGGGGTTCGCGGCGAGCGAGACCTTGATGGTCTCGCCGTCCAGGCCGGTGAAGGTGCCGTCGGCGCCCAGGTGGTACTTGACGTCGCCGGAGCCGTGCATCGACTTCGGGTCGAGGTTGCCCTCGAACTCGCCGAAGATCTTGCCGTACGGCTTGCCGACGATGTTGGCCAGCACGTTCAGACGGCCGCGGTGGGCCATGCCGATGACGGCCTCGTCCAGGCGGTGCTCGGCGGCGGAGTCGATGGTCGCGTCCAGCAGGGCGATCAGCGACTCACCGCCCTCCAGCGAGAAGCGCTTCTGACCGACGTACTTGGTCTGAAGGAAGGTCTCGAAGGCCTCCGCCGAGTTCAGCCGGCGCAGGATCCGCAGCTGCTCCTCGCGCTCCGGCTTCGAGTACGGCTTCTCCAGGCGCTCCTGCAGCCACTTGCGCTGCTTCGGGTCCTGGATGTGCATGTACTCGATGCCGACGGTGCGGCAGTAGGTGTTGCGCAGCAGGCCGAGGATGTCGCGGAGCTTCATCATCTTCTGGCCGCCGAAGCCGCCGACCGCGAACTCGCGCTCCAGGTCCCACAGGGTGAGGCCGTGGGTGGTGACGTCCAGGTCGGGGTGCTTGCGCTGCTTGTACTCCAGCGGGTCGGTGTCGGCCATGAGGTGGCCGCGGACCCGGTAGGAGTGGATCAGCTCCATGACGCGCGCGGTCTTGTTGACCTCGTCGTCGTGGGTGGTGGCGACGTCGGTGGCCCAGCGGACCGGCTCGTACGGGATCCGCAGCGACTCGAAGATCTCGTCGTAGAAGCCGTTCTCGCCGAGCAGCAGGCGGTGGATCTCGCGCAGGAACTCGCCGGACGCCGCGCCCTGGATGACGCGGTGGTCGTAGGTCGAGGTCAGCGTCATGATCTTGGAGACGCCCAGGCGGGACAGGGTCTCCGGGGCGGAGCCCTGGAACTCGGCCGGGTACTCCATGGCGCCGACACCGACGATGGTGCCCTGGTTCTGCATCAGGCGCGGCACGGAGTGCACGGTGCCGATGCCGCCGGGGTTGGTCAGCGAGACCGTGACGCCGGTGAAGTCGTCCATCGTCAGCTTGTTGGCGCGGGCCCGGCGGACGATGTCCTCGTAGGCCTGCCAGAAGCCGAAGAAGTCGAGGGTCTCGGCCTTCTTGATGGCCGCGACGACGAGCTGGCGGTCGCCGTTCGGCTTGACCAGGTCGATGGCCAGGCCGAGGTTGACGTGCTCCGGCTTGACCAGGAAGGCCTTGCCGTCCTCCACCTTGTAGCTGTGGTTCATGCCCGGGGCGGCCTTGATGGCCTGGACCAGGGCGTAACCGATCAGGTGGGTGAAGGAGACCTTGCCGCCGCGGGCGCGCTGCAGGTGGTTGTTGATGACGATGCGGTTGTCGATCAACAGCTTCGCCGGGACGGCGCGGACCGAGGTCGCGGTCGGCACCTCCAGCGAGGCGTCCATGTTGGTGGCGACGGCCTTGGCCGGGCCGCGCAGCTGGACCAGCTCGGGGCCGGCCGGTGCGGCGGCGGGTGCGGCCGGGGCGGCGGCCTTGGGCGCCGGCGGCGCGGCCGGTGCGGCGGCGAGCGGGGCGGCCGGGGCCGGTGCGGCGGATGCGGGTGCGGCGGGCGCGGGTGCGGCCGGAGCAGCAGCAGCGGCGGGCACGGGGGCAGCGGCAGGGGTCGGCGTGGGGCCGGCCTGGGTCGCGGCCTGGGTCACTGGGGTCACCTCGGTACCGGGCTTGTAGTCGGCGAAAAAGTCCCACCAGGCTCGGTCGACCGAGTTCGGGTCCTGGAGGTACTGCTGGTAGATCTCATCGACGAGCCACTCATTGGGGCCGAAGCCAGTGGAGCTTGCCGAGCTGTTGGGGGTTTCAGGGGACTGTGGCGACACGGCGGCAACCGCCCTCTTCCGCTTCCTTTTGGGATGTTTGGACAGCGGGGATTAAGGCTACGCCCCTGACCAGTGATCGCGCAGTCCCCGGACCCCAGGCGTCGCCCAGATCACAGTCCTGACCTGCAGGTTGGCTGAAAAACAACGTTAGAAAGCCGTATCTGAGGGGAAGCGATCGGGCCCGATCGCCCCCCAAATCGGGGCGAAAACGGACAAACAACCATACGAATCCATTGACGATCTTCGTATGCGTCTGTGTCGGATCTGTGACAAATGTCCCGGCCGCTCAGGACTGCCCCGGCAGCCGGACCTCGATGCGGCAGCCGCGCGGCGACTCCGCGACGGCGATCCGTCCGCCGTGCAGGTCCACCGCCCAGCGGGCGATCGCCAGGCCCAGCCCGGTGCCGCCGTCCGACCCCGCCCCGGCGGCGGTCGCGGTGCCGCTGCGGCTGAACCGTTCGAAGACCCGGCCGCGGTCCGCGAGCGGGATGCCCGGACCCTCGTCCTGGACCTCCAGCAACAGGCCGCCCTCCTCACCCTCGGGTCTGGCGCGCACCGTCACGGTGCCGCCGGGCGGGGAGTGCTTGCAGGCGTTGTCGACCAGGTTGGCGACCACCTGGTGGAGCCGCTCCGGGTCCGCCACCGCGGTCAGCCCGGCCGGGCTGACCTCCAGGGCCAGCCGGACGTCACCGCGCCGGGAGAACGCCCCGCCGGCCGTCGCGCCGTCCACGGTGACCCCGCGCAGCACGCCGTCCAGGAACTCGCGCACCTCGAACGGGCGGGCGTCCAGGTCGACCACGCCGTCGTCGATCTTGGAGAGGTCCAGCAGGTGGGTGACCAGGCGGCCGAGCCGCTCGGTCTGCTCCAGTGCGGCCCCCAGGGTCGCCGGATTCGGCTGGACGACCCCGTCCACCACGTTCTCCAGCACGGCGCGCAGCGCGGCGATCGGCGTGCGCAGCTCGTGCGAGACGTTGGCGACCAGCTCGCGGCGGTGCTGGTCGGCGGCCTGGAGGTCGGCGGCCATGGCGTTGAAGGCGGCCGCCAGCTCGCCGATCTCGTCGCGCGAACTCACCTCGACCCGGCGGCTGTAGTCGCCGGAGGCCATCGCGCGGGCGGCGGCCGTCATCTCGCGCAGCGGGGCGGTCAGCCCGTGCGCGAGGAACTGCATGAACAGCAGCGAGGCGATCATGGAGAAGACCATGATGATCCGGATCTGGGTCTCGGACCGGATCGCGACGACGACCATGCCGGTGGCCAGGAACACGGAGACGATCACCAGCAGGGCGAGCTTGCCCTTGATCGAGCGGACCGGGTCGAGCGGACGGATGTCGGCCCAGACCCGGCTGGCCGCGCGGGCGGCCAGGGTCTGCGGGCGCGCGCCGTCGGCGTCCCCGTTGCGTTGCTGTGGAAAGGTCATTGGTCCCCTGTGATCCCCGCGTGGTGTCACGGCGGTGCCGGGACACGGGCCCCCCGGTGGCCCGTCGCCCGGAAACCCCGTCAGGAGAGCGGGGCCTCCAGCGCGTATCCGACGCCGTGCACGGTGCGGATCCAGCTGGCACCGATCTTGCGGCGCAGTGCCTTCACATGGCTGTCCACGGTGCGGGTGCCGGACGCGTCGGTCCAGTCCCAGACCTCGGCCAGCAGCTGCTCGCGGGTGAGCACCGCGCGCGGCTGGGCGGCCAGGCAGGCCAGGAGGTCGAACTCGGTCGGCGTCAGGTGGACGTCGCCCGAGGCGAGTCGGACCCGGCGCTGCACGTGGTCGATCTCCAGCTCGCCGAAGCGCAGGCTGCCGAGCGCGGGCGTGCGGGCGGCCTGCTGGGCGCGCTCGACGCGGCGCAGCAGCACGTTGACCCGGGCGGCCAGTTCGCGCATCGAGAACGGCTTGGTCATGTAGTCGTCGGCACCGACGCCGAGGCCGACCAGCAGGTCCGTCTCGTCGTCGCGGGCGGTCAGCATCAGCACCGGCACCGGGCGCTGGGCCTGGATCCGGCGGCACACCTCCAGCCCGTCGAAGCCGGGCAGCATGATGTCCAGGACCACCAGGTCCGGCTGCCAGGTGTGGAAGCCGTCCACCGCGCCGGGGCCGTCGTGGGCCACGGCGACCTTGAACCCCTCCGCGCCCAGCCGGGCCGCGATCGACTCGGCGATCGTGGGTTCGTCCTCCACCACCAGCACTCTGCGCTGGCTGCTCACAGTGCCGCCGGTGTTGGGGTTGTCCTGCTGAATTTCTGTCACGGTCACGCCACCGCCCCCAGGGCTGCGGGCCGGCCACCTGTGGGGATGGCGGGGCTCCGCTCGTAGTCTTGTTCCGTCGTGGACTGTGCCGGGTCCGCCGTCCCGTCGCGCGCCCGGAAGTGGCGGACGGATGGTGTTCCGCCCACTTCTCCCACGCACTTCGCAGCGTACGGACAGCGGATGCTTCCCGGCAGGTGGACCGGACGTTTCCGGCCCGTGGAGCGGCTGTCCAGCCGCCCTCGGGCCCACTGCACGAGTGGGCACGGGCCGATACCTTACCCGGCGAATTTTCTCTGCGTAACGGTACGTATGCAGTCCAGTTGACGCCAAGTCGCCGGTCAGAGGCCCTACTGACGCGTTAATCGGGAGAAGGTCTGGACCAATGTCGGAAATCCGGCCGGTCCCCGCGTCGACGGTCTTCACGGGCTTTTCTCAGGTGCCTCTCAGAACCTCGACGTAGCGTGGCCGCGACAACGCCCCGCAGGGCGGAATCCGGCGTCCGCGCCGGTCCTCCGAGCACCTTCGGACACCGCCGGCCGTGGGCGTGGAGCGGAGGCGTCATGGCGGGACTGCGGCGGGACGCCGTCGGGCGCGCGCTCGCGAGGGCGCCGTACGGAATGCTCCGGCGCGGACTTCGCGGCGGCGCCTTCGAATGGCTGCTGGAACGCGTGCCGACACCCCGGCGCACTCCCTTCACGATCGGATATCTGGTCGTGGTGGGGGCGACTTCCACCCTCACCCGGCTCGCCGATCCGCAACTCGTCCAGCGCTGGCAGGAGGCTTCCAGTTCGGACGGCCACAACCTGCTCCAGCACCCTCTGCGGGCCCTCGTGCTCAGCGGGGTCTGGGTGGCCGGCGGCGACTGGGTGCCCTACCTGTGGGGCTTCGCCCTCACCCTGGCGCCGCTGGAGCGCCGGGTCGGCCCGGCCCGGGCGGCGGCGGTGTTCGCGATCGGGCACGTCGCGGCCACGCTGCTCTCCCAGGGCGCGGTGATCATCGCGGTGGAGGCCGGGCGGATGGCGCCGGAGGCGATGGACCGCCTGGACGTCGGGGTCAGCTACGGCGTGTTCGCCTGCCTGGGCGCGGCGGCCGGAGCGCTGCCGCGGTCCGCGCGGGTGCCGGTGCTGGTCGGCGCCGGGCTGATGATCGCCCAGCAGATCGCCACCGGGAAGGACCTGGTCACGGCCGTGGGGCACCCGGCCGCGCTGCTCACCGGGATGGCGCTGTGGCCCTGGCTGCGCCGGATCGAGCGGCGCCCGCCACGGCCGGGGATCCGCTCGGCGAGGGCCCGGGCGGTGGGCGTCGCCTCCGCCGCCTCCGTCGCCTCGGCCGCCGCGATGGTGCGGGCCGGGGCGCGGCCGTCCGCCGTGCGCTGACGCCGCGGCCCCGGCAGGGATCCGGAGGAGACGGGCCGCAGGGTCCGTGGGTCCTCTTGGGCCGTTCTTTCCCCTCTTTTTGACGGCGCCTCCCCCCGGCCGTTCCGGTGACGGGAGCGTTCGCTCGCAGCGAACAAGGAGTCGGGAACATCCGGCGCGCGTGAAGCCTTAGTCAGGTCGACTCAAGTTCACTGACCGGGGAGAGATCATGGCATCGACGTCCACACCGCTCACCCTGCCCGTGCTGCCACTCGACGACGAGGTCGTCCTCCCGGGCATGGTCGTCCCGCTGGACCTCAAGGACGCCGAGGTGCGCGCCGCGGTCGAGGCCGCCCGCGCGGCGGCCACCGGCTCCGGCAAGCCCCAGGTCCTGCTGGTCCCGCGGGTGGACGGCTCGTACGCGGCGGCCGGCACGCTGGCCACCGTGGAGCAGGTCGGCCGGCTCGCCGACGGCGAGCCCGCCGCGCTGGTGCGCGCCGTGCGCCGGGTCCGGATCGGGGTCGGGACCACCGGCCCCGGCGCCGCCCTCTGGGTGGAGACCACGCCCTTCAAGGAGTCCTCGGTCGGCACGCCGGTGGCCGGACGGGCCGCCGAGCTGGTCAAGGAGTACAAGGCGCTGTCCACCCAGTGGCTGCGCAAGCGCGGCGCCTGGCAGATTGTCGACCGCGTCGCGCAGATCGAGGGCGTCGGCGAACTCGCCGACAACATCGGCTACGCGCCCTTCGCCACCGCCGAGCAGAAGCTCAAGGTGCTGCTGGAAGCCGACCAGGTGGCCCGCCTGGAGTACGCCCTCACCCTGCTGCGCGACCACCTCGCCGAGGAGGAGGTCAACGACACCATCCGCAAGGACGTCGAGGAGGGCGTGGCCAAGCAGCAGAAGGAGTTCCTGCTCCGCCGCCAGCTGGAGGCCGTCCGCAAGGAGCTGGCCGAGCTGAACGGCGACCCGGCCGACGAGGAGGGCGACTACCGCGCCCGGGTCGAGGCCGCCGACCTGCCCGAGAAGGTCCGCGAGGCCGCGCTCAAGGAGGTCGACAAGCTGGAGCGCTCCTCCGACCAGTCGCCCGAGGGCTCCTGGATCCGCACCTGGCTGGACACCGTCCTGGAGCTGCCCTGGAACGAGCGCACCGAGGACGCGTACGACATCGCCGGCGCCCGCGCGGTGCTGGACGCCGACCACGCCGGCCTCACCGACGTGAAGGAGCGGATCGTCGAGTACCTGGCCGTCCGCAAGCGCCGGGCCGACCAGGGCCTCGACCTGATCGGCGGGACACAAGAGGGGCGGCGCGAAGCGCTTCCCAGGAAGGGCGGCGGAGGGCGACGGGCGGGCGGCGCGGTGCTGGCCCTGGTCGGGCCGCCCGGCGTCGGCAAGACCTCGCTCGGCGAGAGCGTGGCCCGTGCCATGGGCCGCAGGTTCGTCCGGGTCGCGCTCGGCGGCGTCCGGGACGAGGCGGAGATCCGCGGCCACCGGCGCACCTACGTCGGCGCGCTGCCCGGCCGGCTGGTGCGGGCGATCAAGGAGGCCGGCTCGATGAACCCGGTCGTCCTGCTCGACGAGATCGACAAGGTCGGCTCCGACTACCGGGGCGACCCGGCCGCCGCCCTGCTGGAGGTGCTGGACCCGGCCCAGAACCACACCTTCCGGGACCACTACCTGGAGGTCGAGCTCGACCTCTCCGACGTCGTCTTCCTCGCCACCGCCAACGTACTGGAGGCCATCCCCGAGCCGCTGCTCGACCGGATGGAGCTGGTCCGCCTGGACGGCTACACCGAGGACGAGAAGGTCGTCATCGCCCGCGACCACCTGCTCCCGCGCCAGCTGGAGAAGGCCGGACTCGGCGACGGACAGGTCAGCGTCGACGAGGAGGCGCTGCGCCGGCTCGCCGGGGAGTACACCCGGGAGGCCGGGGTGCGCACCCTGGAGCGCTCGATCGCCCGGGTGCTGCGCAAGATCGCCGCCCAGGCCGAGCTGGGCGAGCGCGAGCTGCCCGCCGAAGTCGGCGCGGCGGACCTGCGCGCCCTGATCGGCCGGCCGCACCACGTGCCGGAGTCCGCCCAGGAGCCGGCCGAGCGGCGCACCGCCGTCCCCGGCGTGGCCACCGGCCTCGCCGTCACCGGAGCCGGCGGCGACGTCCTCTACATCGAGGCCTCGCTCGCCGACGCCGAGACCGGCGGCACCGGGCTGACCCTCACCGGGCAGCTGGGCGACGTGATGAAGGAGTCCGCGCACATCGCCCTCTCCTTCCTGCGCTCGCGCGGCGCCGAGCTGGAACTGCCGGTCACCTCGCTGCGCGACCGCGGCGTGCACCTGCACGTCCCGGCCGGGGCCGTCCCCAAGGACGGGCCGAGCGCCGGCATCACCATGACCACGGCGCTCGCCTCGCTGCTCTCCGGCCGCAAGGTGCGCACCGACGTGGCGATGACGGGCGAGGTGTCGCTGACCGGGCGGGTGCTGCCGATCGGCGGGGTGAAGCAGAAGCTGCTCGCCGCCGACCGGGCCGGCCTCAGCACGGTGATCATCCCCAAGCGCAACGAGGCCGATCTGGACGACGTCCCGGCCGAGGTGCTGGAGCGGCTCACCGTCCACCCGGTGGCGGACGTGCGCGAAGTGCTCGCGCTGGCCCTGGAGCCCGCCGGGGTGCTGGTCGCCGCGGCCTGAGCCCACCGGTAGCAGCAGGCGCCCCTTCGGCTCGCTCGCGAATCGACGGGGGACGGCGGCTCCGCATGCCACACTGCGGAGATGCCGTCCCCCACGCAGCGCGCCCTGGCCCGGGTGCCGGCCCGGCTGCGCCCGTTCCTGGTGCGGCACCGCCGGCTGGTGAAGTTCCTGCTGGTCGGCAGCGGCTGCTTCGCGCTCACCACGGTGATCGACTTCGAGCTCAAGTTCACCGTCCTGGCGCACGCGCCGGTGGTGGCGCTGACGGTGGCGACGGTGATCGCCACCGTCGTCTCCTATGTACTCAACCGCCGCTGGGCCTTCCGGACGGACGGGCGCCGACCCGAGGCGCTGCTGTTCTTCCTGGTCAGCGCGGTGGCGGTCGGCGTCAACGTGATCCCGCTGGCGCTCTCCCGGTACGTCCTCGACCTGCGCGTGCCCTACCTCAGCCCGTTCCAGCAGGAGGTCGCGGACTTCCTCAGCGGGATGGTCGTCGGCACCTTCGGCGCCATGCTGTTCCGGTTCTGGGCGATGCGGCGGTGGGTCTTCATCAGCCCCGCCGTGCGGGCGCGTGCCGAGGTGGAACCCGGTTACGCTGCACCCGAGATGCCACGGGACGCGTCCTGAACCGACGAGGTGCGCCGAGACCGTGAGCCGCTCCGAGACCGTGAGGTGAGAGTTATGCGCGGGGAGCCGGACGGCGTCCGGGCCGGGCCCGCCAGCCAGCAGGGGATGCGCCGGGCCAACCTGGCCCTGGTGCTCGGGGTGATCGCCCGCGGCCCCCGCTCGCGCGCCGAGGTGGCCGCCGAGACCGGGCTGACCAGGGCCGCGGTCTCCTCGCTCGCCGAACAGCTGATCTCGGCCGGCCTGGTCGTCGAGGAGGGCCCGGCCGCCCCCAGCGGCAAGGTCGGCCGCCCCGGCACCGCGCTCGGGCTCAACCCGCTGGGGCCCGGCGGACTCGGCGCCGAGATCGGCGTCCGCCACCTCGGCGTCTGCGTGGTCGACCTGCGCGGGGAGGTCCGCGCCGTGCGGCGCCAGGAGAGCGCCAACCACGGCCGGCCGCCCGCCGCCGTGATGACCGACCTCGCCCACCTGATCCGCTCGGCCGTCGCCGAGTCCGGTCTGCGCCCGGCCGGGCTGACCCTGGCCGTGCCCGGGCTGGTCGGCGGCGGAGTGCTCCAGCGGGCCGCCAACCTCGGCTGGCAGGACGTCCCGCTGGCCGCGGCCCTGCGCCCGGCGCTGCGCCTGGCCGGGGACGGCCTGGGCGAGCTGCCGGTCGAGGCGGACAACGAGGCCAACCTCGGCGGACTGGCCGAGCGGTGGCTGGGCGAGAGCCCGGAGGACTTCCTGTACGTCTCCGCCGAGGCCGGCGTCGGCGCGGCCGTGGTGGTCGGCGGCCGGCTGCTGCGCGGGGCGCGCGGCTACGCGGGCGAACTCGGGCACGTGCCCGTCCACCCGGAGGGGCCGCGCTGCGCCTGCGGGGCGCACGGCTGCCTGGAGCAGTACGCGGGCGAGACGGCGGTGCTGCGGGCGGCCGGGCTGGCGGGCGTGCGCGGCGACTGGGTGACGCTGTTGGCCGAACGGGCCGGCGCCGGGGACGAACCGGCCCGGGCGGCGCTGGCCGGGGCGGGCTCGGCGCTCGGCATCGCGGCCGCCGGGGCGGTCAACCTGCTGGACCCGGCCGAGGTGGTGCTGGGCGGCGGCTACGCCCGGTTGGCGCCCTGGCTGCTGCCGGCGATGCGGCGCGAGCTGACCTTCCGGGTGACGGTGCGGCCGTGGGCGGAGGAACGGCTGACGGTCTCCCGGCTCGGCCGGCGCGGGCCGCTGCTGGGCGCGGCGGTGGGCGTGGTGCGCGCGATCGTCGCCGACCCGGGTCCGCTGACGGGCGGCTGAGCCGAACCGGTCCGGAACGCGGGGGAGCCCCCGGCCGCGGTGGCCGGGGGCTCCTCGGTGTGCCGGTGCCGTCGGGCTCAGACCTCGGCGGGGGTCTCGGCGGCGAGCTCGCGGTCGGCGGAGCGCGGGCCGCGCAGGACGGCGAGGAAGGCGACGCCGACGCCGATCACCGCCCAGACCACCAGGACCAGGATCGGCATGCCCAGGTTGGTCGAGCCGAAGTAGGCGATCGACTTGGTGGCGCTGGTGCCGGCGCCGTTCGGGATCAGCGAGCCGATCGCCCGCCAGAACGGCGGCATCATCGGGGCGGGGTAGACGCCGCCGGCGCTCGGGTTGCCGAGGACCACGAAGACCAGTACCGCCAGGCCGATGCCGATGATGCCGAACAGGCACTGCAGCGCCATGGTGAAGGCGCCGACCGTGAACACCACCAGGGTGCCGATGGCGGTCAGTTCCAGGATCGAGCCGGGCATCGCGTCCAGCACCGGACCGGCGATGATCGTGCCGCCGAGGCCGGCGCCGACCGAGTACAGCGCCAGGACGCCGAGGCGGATCAGCAGGCGGTGGACGTTGGCCGGCTTGGAACCGGCGCTGATGCCGAGGATGGAGGCGACCAGGTAGCCGCCGACGCACCAGCCGATGACCAGGTAGAAGGCGGTGAGGCCGTTGGTGTCGCCCTTGGCCAGCGGCACGACGTCCTCGACCCTGACGGTGCGGCCCTGGGACTTGTCCAGCGCGGTGGTGACGCTCTCGGCGGCCTTGGCGGCGGAGGTGCCGCGGGCGCTGCCGGTGAGCAGGGTGTCCTCGGTGCCGTTCGGGTTCACGACCAGCGCGGCGTAGATCTTCTGGTCCTTGATCCACTGGGTCGCCGTCTCGGTGTCCGGCGCGGTGACGGGCTTGACGGCCTCGTCCGGCACCGACTCCAGGGCCTGGACCAGCTTGGGCGTGGCCTGCGGCGGGGCGACCACCGCGATCGACAGCTTGTGCGGGGTCGGGTGGTGCAGCGCCCCGACGTACGAGGTGATGAAGCCGAGCTGCAGCAGCAGCACTCCGATCACCAGCAGTGCCGCACGCGGTGTGACCGCGCCCTTCAGTTCGGCGACGAATCCGTGCCCCGGGGCGGCCATCCACATCTCCTTGCGTATCGGCGGAAAACGGATACTTAATACCATGAACTAGTTGGGTTGTCCTACCTCCCGCGCCGGTTCTCGGCCACTGCCACTGGGCGATACTGACGCGGTGACGGACGAGGAAGCCCTGGTGGCGGTGGAGCGTGAGGTCGGGCTGATGTTCCGGCGGGGCCGCGCGAGAGTGGCCGAACTCTCACGCCGGGTGCACCCCGGGCTGGACGGCATGGCGTACAGCATGCTCGGTTACATCGAGCAGGCCGGACGGGTGCGGATGACGGACGTCGGCGTGCACTTCGCGGTCGGCAAGGCGACGGTGAGCCGGCAGATCCGCGCGCTGGAGGAGCTCGACCTGGTCGCCCGGGAGGCGGACCCGCTGGACCGCCGGGCGGCGCTGGTCTCGCTGACCGAGGACGGCAGGCGGCGCTACGAGTCCGCCCGGGATGTCCGGATGCGGCGGGTGCGCGAGGTGATGGGCGGCTGGCCGCGGGAGGACGTGGACCGGTTCGCCGAGCTGCTGCACCGCTTCAACGAGGTGTTGGAGGAGTCGCCGGCGGAGTGAGCGGGCCGTCCGGGCGCGGTCTTTACTGGAGCTTGAAGAAAGTTGCCTTAGTCAACCATCGGTCGTATGGTTGCTTAAGGCAACAAATTTTCATGCCCGCGTATCCCCGCACCGCACTCCGCCCGCCTCGCCGAAGGACCCAGATGACCGTGACCACCGAGGCCTCGACCGGCACCGCAGCCGCCGTCGACGACCGACCGATGACCCACCGGCAGGTGATGGAGGCACTGTCCGGACTGCTGCTCGGCCTGTTCGTGGCCGTGCTCTCCTCGACCGTCGTCTCCAACGCCCTGCCGCACATCCTCACCGACCTGCACGGCGGCCAGTCCGCCTACACCTGGGTCATCACCGCGGCCCTGCTCACGCTGACCGCCTCCACCCCGATCTGGGGCAAGCTCTCCGACCTGGCCAGCAAGAAGCTGCTGCTGCAGATAGCCCTGCTGATCTACATCGCCACCTCCGCGCTGGCCGGCCTCTCGCAGAACACCGGCGAACTGATCGCATGCCGCGCCCTCCAGGGCATCGGCGCCGGCGGTGTCGTCGCGCTCGGCCAGATCTGCCTGGCCGCGATGGTCCCGCCGCGCGAGCGCGGCCGGTACAGCGGCTACTTCGGTGCGGTCTTCGCCCTCGCCACCATCGGCGGCCCGCTGATCGGCGGCGTCATCGTCGACACCTCCTGGCTCGGCTGGCGCTGGTGCTTCTACGTCGGCATCCCGTTCGCGCTGGCCGCGATCCTGGTGGTGCAGCGCACGCTCAAGCTGCCGGTGGTCAAGCGCTCGGTGAAGATCGACTACCTGGGCGCGCTGGTCATCACCGCCGCCGTCAGTCTGCTGATGATCTGGATCACGCTGACCGGCACCAACTACCCCTGGCTGTCCTGGCAGACCGCGGCGATGGTGGGCGGCGGCGTGCTGCTGGCCGCGCTGGCCGTGGTGGTCGAGCGCCGCGCCGCCGAGCCGGTCATCCCGCCGTCCCTGTTCAAGTACCGCACCGTCACCCTGGCCGCGATCGCCAGCGTGCTGGTCGGCGTCGGGATGTACGGCGCGACCACCTTCCTCAGCCAGTACTTCCAGCTGGCCCGGGACAAGTCGCCGACGACGGCCGGCCTGATGACCCTGCCGATGATCATCGGCCTGGCGGTCTCCTCCGCCGTGGCCGGCCGGCTGATCACCAAGTACGGCAAGTGGAAGGCCTACCTGGTCACCGGCACCGCGCTGCTCGCGATCGGCTTCGGGCTGCTCGGCACCGCCCGGGTCGACACGAACTACGGGCTGCTCTCCCTCTACATGGCGATCACCGGCGTCGGCCTCGGCCTGACCAGCCAGAACCTGGTGCTCGCGGTGCAGAACACGGTGCCCCGGCACGAGCTCGGCGCGGCCAGCTCCGTCGTCACCTTCTTCCGCACCATGGGCGGCGCGATGGGCGTCTCCGCGCTGGGCGCGCTGATGACCAACAAGGTCGGCCACTACCTGACCGAGAACCTGGCCGCGGCGCACATCCCGGCCGGGCACGCGGCGGCCGGCGGTGGCATCCCGGACCTGGCGAAGCTGCCGGCCCCGATCCTGCCGCTGGTGACCGACGCCTTCGGCCACGGCGTGGGCACCGTCTTCCTGTGGGCCGCGCCCTTCGCGGCCCTGGCCTTCGTCACCGTGCTGTTCATCCGGGAGACCGCGCTGAGGACCACCCAGGAGAGCTGACCGGCGCGGGGATACGCGCGACGGGCCGGGGAGTGTTCGACACTCCCCGGCCCGTTCGGCGTTCCGGAGGGGCTACGGCGCGGCGATCAGCACCAGGCCGTAGACCACGGCGCAGGCGCAGAGCGCGAAGCAGGCGTACGCGCCGGCCAGCAGCGCGGGCCGGCCGCCGCCGGCCGCCTGGCCGCCCGCCTCACGGGCGCCCAGCGCGGCCTCCCGGCGGGACAGCGCCAGGATGCCGAGGGCGAAGACGGCGACCACGGCGACGGTGACGCCGAAGCTGATGCCGGCGGTCTGGGCCAGGGCGTTCCACTTGATGTGCATGGTGAGTGCTCCTCAGCCTGCGGCGCTCAGGCCGCGACCGTGGTCGAGGCGGGGGTCGGGGCGGCGCCCGTCGGGTTGGCCGAGGTGATCTCGACGGGGGTGATCTCGGGGACGTCGTTGACGTTGTCCGCGCTGACCGGCTGGCGACGGGAGATCATCCACATCGTGGCCGAACCGGCCACCAGCACGGCGCCGACCAGGGCGACGCCCCAGGTGCCCTGGCGGGCCAGTACGGCCGCCCCGCCGGAGACCAGGCCGGCGGCCGGCAGGGTCAGGCCCCAGGTGTAGACCATGCGGCGGACCAGGCTCCAGCGCAGCTCCGGCTTCGGGCCGCCGAGGCCGGCGCCCATGATGCCGCCGGTGCAGACCTGGGTGGTGGAGAGGCCGAAGCCCATGTGCGAGGAGGTCAGGATGACGGTCGAGACGGCCGACTCGGAGGCGAAGCCCTGCAGCGGCTTGATGTCCGCCAGGCCCTTGCCCATCGAGCGGATGATCCGCCAGCCGCCCATGTAGGTGCCGAGCGCGATCGCGGCGCCCGCCGAGATGATCACCCAGGTGGGGGGCAGCGCGCCGTGCGGCAGGGCGCCGACCGAGACCAGGGTCAGGGTGATGATGCCCATCGTCTTCTGGGCGTCGTTGGTGCCGTGCGCCAGCGAGATCAGCGAGGAGGAGAAGATCTGGCCGGTCTTGAAGCCCTTGTCGGTGGCGGCGCCGCTGCCCTTGCGGGTGATCGCGTAGGCCAGCTTGGTGGCGCCCCAGGAGGCGAGGCCGGCGACGATGGGGGAGGCGACCGCCGGGATGATGATCTTGGTGATCACGGTGTCGAAGTTGACGCCGTTCATGCCGACGCCGACGATCGTGGCGCCGATCAGGCCGCCGTACAACGCGTGCGAGGAGCTGGACGGCAGGCCGCGCAGCCAGGTCAGCAGGTTCCACAGGATCGCGCCGGCCAGCGCGGCGAAGATGATCTCGGGGTGGACGCCCGCCTTCTCGTTGACGATGCCGCCGGAGATGGTGGTGGCGACCTTCACGGACAGGAACGCGCCCGCGAAGTTGAGCAGGGCCGCGATGGTGACCGCGACCTTCGGACGAAGGGCCCCGGTCGCGATCGCGGTGGCGGCCGCGTTGGCGGTGTCGTGGAACCCGTTGGTGAAGTCGAAGGCGAGCGCCGTGATGATCACAACGGCTACCAGGAACGAGATGTGTTCCATACCCAAACAATCGTCGTAGTTGTCGCACGGACGTTGGTGACGTCGCGACCGTAGGTCTGCTTGGTAAACGGAAGGTGAACTGGGCCGGGAATCGTGGTTCCGATGGTGTCTCGACGGTGGCCAGGGGCTTTCCGGGGGGTGACCTGGGCCGCGCTGAGCTGGACATTAGCCGAGAACATCCCGGTTCGCCCCCGTTTGCTGAGAGCTGTCTCACAGATCAACAGATCAATCGGAAATTAACCTCCTGGTCCGCGTGCGCTCTGTTTCCGCCGAGTAACCCGTGGGAGGATCTGCGGGTCGTCCCCGGGGGAGCCCGCGGACGGCGCCACCGGGGCAGGACAGGGCGGGGAGGACACACCCATGGGCGGGGCTGCACAGCGCACGGAGACGTCAGGGGTACGCCCCTGGGTACGGGCGGCCCTGCGGTGCGGAGCCGTCCTCGCGGCCGCCGCACTCGCCCTGCCGGCCGCCACCCAGGCCGCCTACGCCGCCCCCGACCCCGGCGCCGGCGTCGCCGTCGCACCCGGAGCCGACCCGCTCGCCGCCGCCAAGGCCACCCTCGGACCGCTGCTCGACCAGCTCCACGGGCTCTACCAGAGCGCCGAGGCCGCCACCGAGCAGTACAACGGCGCGGTCGCCAAGGTCACCGAACAGCAGACCGCGCTCACCGACCTCCAGGGCAAGCTCGACCGGCAGCAGAAGCAGGTCGACGCCGGGACGGACATCGCCTCCCAGCTCGCCGCCGCCCAGTACCGCAACGGCGCCACCTCGGCCTACGCCGAACTGCTGCTCTCCAAGGACCCGTACGAGGCCGTCACCATCGCCGAACTGCTGGCCGCGGCCAGCCGCTCGCAGTCCGAGTTCCTGGACAGGCTGAAGGCCGACCGGGAAGCGCTCGACGGACTGAAGAAGCAGACCGAGGACGCCCTCAAGACCTCCCAGGCGCTGGTCACCCAGCAGGACGCCGCCAAGACCAAGGTCGCGGCCGACCTCGCCTCGGTCGAGCAGCTGGTCTCCTCGCTGACCGGCGCCCAGCGGACCGAACTCGAACAGCTGGAGAAGGCCCAGGCCGACGAGGCCCAGCTCGCCTTCCTCGCCTCCGGGGCCCTCGGCAAGGGCGAGCGCACCCCCTCGCTGACCGGTCGCGGCGCCGTCGCCTTCGCGCTCGCCCAGATCGGCAAGCCGTACCTGTGGGGCGGCACCGGCCCGGACTCCTACGACTGCTCCGGCCTCACCTCGCAGGCCTGGCTGCACGCCGGGAAGGCCATCCCGCGCACCAGCCAGGAACAGTGGGCGCAGCTCCAGCACGTCCCGCTCAACCAGCTGCGGCCCGGCGACCTGGTCGTCTACTTCCAGGACGCCTCGCACGTCGCGATGTACATCGGCGGCGGACTCATCGTCCAGGCCCCGCGGCCCGGCGCCTTCATCAAGGTGTCGCCGATCGGCTCGATGCCGATCCTCGGCGCCGTCCGGCCCGACCCGGACGGCGCGGCGGACGACGCCGGCGGCACCTGGAAGGTGCCGGACCTGCCGAAGGGCTGGGACGCGGCCACCCCGATCGCGCCCAGCCCGGCCAACCAGACCCCGAACCCGCCGGCGCCCGGCGGCACCCCGGCCACCCCCGCCCCGGCCACGCCCACCCCCGGCGGCACCGGCACGCCGACCGACCCGGGCACCCCGACCGGGACGCCCACCGGCACGCCGACGCAGACCCCGACCGGCACCCCGACCCAGACGCCGACCGGTACGCCGACCGGGACGCCCACCGGTACGCCGACGCAGACCCCGACCGGCACGCCGACCGGCACCGGCACCCCGAGCACCACCGGCTCGTCGAGCGCCTCCGTGCCGGGCAGCCCCACGGCCACGCTGCCGCTGGGCGGCCTGCTGCACTGACACCCGGCACCGGCCTGGAGCCGGCCCGGCACGGGGAGGCCGCCCCGCGTCACCGGACGCGGGGCGGCCTTCGGGCTGTCCGGGGGGCTACTCGGCGGTGCCGGTGTCGGGCTCGAAGCGGATGACGACGGCCTTGGAGGTGGGGGTGTTGCTGATGTCCGCGGTGGAGTCGAGCGGGACCAGGACGTTGGTCTCCGGGTAGTAGGCCGCAGCGCCGCCGCGGGCGACGGGATAGTGGACGACGCGGAAGTGCGGGGCGCGGCGTTCGGTGCCGTCCGTCCACTCGCTGACCAGGTCGACGTACCGGCCCTCGGCGAGGTCCAGCTCGGCGGCGTCGGCGGGGTTGACCAGGACCACCCGGCGGCCGCCCTTGATGCCGCGGTAGCGGTCGTCGAGGCCGTAGATCGTGGTGTTGTACTGGTCGTGGGAGCGCAGGGTCTGCAGCAGCAGCCGGCCCGGCGGGACCTCGGGGGCGGTCAGCGGGTTGACCGTGAAGTTGGCCTTGCCGGTGGCGGTGGGGAAGGTGCGGGAGTCGCGCGGACCGTGCGGGAGGGTGAAGCCGCCGGGGCGGCGGACCTTCTCGTTGTAGTCCTCGAAGCCCGGCACCACCCGGGCGATCCGGGCGCGCAGGGTGTCGTAGTCGGTCGCGAAGTCCTCCCACGGCACGGTGTCCCGCGGGCCGAGGACGGCCCGGGCGAGGCGGCAGACGATCGCGGTCTCGGAGAGCAGGCCGGGGGCGGGCGGGCGCAGGCCGCCGCGGGAGGAGTGGACCTGCCCCATCGAGTCCTCGACGCTGACGAACTGGGCGCCGGCGTCGGTGACGTCCCGGTCGGTGCGCCCGAGGGTGGGCAGGATCAGGGCGCGGGCGCCGGTGACCACGTGCGAGCGGTTGAGCTTGGTGGAGACGTGGACGGTCAGCCGGCAGCGCCGTATCGCGGCCTCGGTGACCTCGGTGTCCGGGGTGGCCGCGACGAAGTTGCCGCCCATCGCGAAGAACACCTTGACCCGGCCGTCCCGCATCGCGCGGATGGTGTCCACCGAGTCGTGGCCGTGCTCGCGCGGCGGCTCGAAGCCGAACTCCTTGCCCAGCGCGTCGAGGAAGGCCGTCGACGGCCGCTCGAAGATGCCCATGGTGCGGTCGCCCTGGACGTTGCTGTGCCCGCGCACCGGGCAGACCCCGGCGCCGGGGCGGCCCACGTTGCCGCGCAGCAGCAGGAAGTTGACCACCTCGCGGATGGTCGGCACCGCGTGCTTGTGCTGGGTGAGACCCATCGCCCAGCAGACGATGATCTTCTTCGAGGCCAGCACCAGCCGGCCGAGCTCCTCGATCTGCTCCCAGGGCAGGCCGGTCGCGGCGAGCACCTCGTCGCGCTCGGTCTTCAGCGCCTGCGCCTCGAACTCCTCGTACCCGTGGCAGTGCTCGGCGATGAAGGCGTGGTCGACGCCGTCCTGCTCCAGGACGATCCGGTTGAGCGCGCGGAACAGTGCGAGGTCCCCGCCGAGGCGGATCTGCAGGAACAGGTCGGTCAGCTTGGTGCCGTGGCCGACCAGGCCGCGGGCGTGCTGCGGGTTCTTGAACCGCTCCAGGCCCGCCTCCGGCAGCGGATTGACGCTGACGACGGTCGCGCCGGCCCGCTTGGCGCGCTCCAGGGCGGAGAGCATCCGGGGGTGGTTGGTGCCCGGGTTCTGGCCGGCCACGATGATCAGGTCGGCCTGGTAGAGGTCCTTGAGGCTGACGCTGCCCTTGCCGACGCCGAGCGTCTCGGTCAGCGCCGAACCGGACGACTCGTGGCACATGTTGGAGCAGTCCGGCAGGTTGTTCGTCCCGAGCCGGCGGGCGAACAGCTGGTACGCGAACGCGGCCTCGTTGCTGGTGCGGCCCGAGGTGTAGAAGGCGGCGCCGTCCGGGGTGTCCAGGGCGCGCAACTCCTCGGCGATCAGCGCGAAGGCGTCGTCCCAGGAGACCGGGGTGTAGTGGGTGGCGCCCTCGTCCAGCAGCATCGGCTGGGTGAGCCGGCCCTGCTGGCCCAGCCAGTAGCCGGAGCGCCCGGCCAGGTCGGCGACCGGGTGGGCGGCGAAGAACTCGGCCCGGATCCGGCGCTCGGTGGCCTCCTCGGCGACGGCCTTGGCGCCGTTCTCGCAGAACTCGGCGGTGTGGGTCTTCTCCGGCTCGGGCCAGGCGCAGCCGGGGCAGTCGAAGCCGTTCGGCTGGTTGACCTTGAGCAGGGTGGCGAGGGTACGGCGGGCCCCCATCTGCTCGGCGGCCATCCGCAGGCTGTGGCCGACGGCGGGCAGGCCGGCCGCCGCGTGCTGGGGCGCGGACACCTCGGGGGCGTCCTGCGCCGGGTCGCTCTGCGGGGCCTGCTTGGCCATGACTGCGCTCCTCGGACTGTGCTGGTGCGAGCCGGCGCACCGTTGCGCGGCTCTCCCGTCCATCCTTCCACCCGGGGCGTGTCTTGAGGATCCCTGCCGGGTCCGCGGCGTTGGGGCACGCACCCCAACGCCGCGACCTATCCGACAAGATCCACAAGACGCGCCCGAGGCCGTGCCGGGGGGAGGGCCGTCGGTAGAGTCTGGGCGTCACAACGGGAGGGGGAGGGGCACGTGCGAGTCGGGGATGTTCTGGACGGCCGGTACGAGTTGCAGGAGAAGCTCGGGCAGGGCGGCTTCGGAGTGGTGTGGCGGGCCCAGGACACCCGGATGCGGCGGCCGGTGGCGGTCAAGGTCATCGGGCACCACGGCGGCGACCAGGCGAAGGCCGCGCTGCGGTTCGTCCGGGAGGCCTGCGCGGCCGGCAACCTCTCGCACCCGCACATCGTCACCGTGCACGACCTCGGGCAGAGCGAACTCGCCGACCAGCAGGTCACCTTCCTGGTGATGGAGCTGCTCACCGGCCGCACCCTGACCGAGGTGCTGCGGGCGGGCCTGCCCGAGCCCGCGCTCAGCCTGCGCTGGGGGCGGGAGATCTGCGGAGCCCTGGCGGCGGCCCACGACGCGGGCATGGTGCACCGGGACATCAAGCCGGACAACGTGATGATCACCGACGCCGGGCACCTCAAGGTGCTGGACTTCGGCATCGCCCAGCTGGACATCGGCGCCGGCGGGCTGACCACCACCGGGACGATCGTCGGCAGCCCCGCCTACATGGCGCCGGAGCGGTGGACCGGCGGCCGGGTGGACGGCCGGGCCGACCTCTACGCACTGGGCTGCGTCCTCGTCGAACTCTTCACCGGGGCACGGCCGTTCAGCGGCGACTCGACGCCGGTGCTGATGTACCAGCACCTCAACGAGCCGCCCCCCGCACTGGACCCGACGCAGTTCGGACTGCCGCCGCAGGTGGCCGGGCTGGTCGCGGAGCTGCTGGCGAAGGACCCGCAGCAGCGGCCGGCCGACGCCCGTACGGTCGAGCGGCGGCTCGGCGAGCTGGCCGGGTGGCGGGGCGGCGGGGCGGGGGCGGCGGTTCCGACGGTGGTGGACCGGGCGGGGCCGGTGGGTCCGTCGACTCCTCCGGCTCCTTCGGATTCCGTCGGGTCCGCCGCTCCGGTGGCCGCGGTTGCGGTGGGTCCGGTGGGTCCGGTGGTGCCGCCCGTGCCGGTGGCGCCTCCGCCGCTGCCGCCCGTCGCCCCGTCCGCCCTGCCTGCTCCGTCCGCCCGGCCCGCCCCGCCCGCGATGCCTCCGGCGCCGCCCGCCGTTCCCGGGATCCCGTCCGTGCTGTCCCCGCTGACCACCCCGCCGGTGGTCGTCGCCGCGCCGGCCGACGACGCCGTCCGGGCCGGGCTGCGCGAGCGCCGGTCGGCCGCGTACCGGGCGGCGACGGCCGGGGAGTCGGCGATCCTGCTGCAGACGATCGCCCGGGAGAGCGTCACCGCGCTCGGGCCGGCCGACCGGGACACCCTGGGCGCCTGGCGGGACTTCAGCTGGTACCTCAGCCGGACCGGCGATCTGGACGGTGCGATCCGGCTGCTGTCCAGCGTGGTGGGCGACATGCGCTCGGCGCTCGGCCCGGCCGACCCGGACACCCTGGGCGCCCGCTACCACCTGGCCTGGTGCATCGGCGAGAGCGGCTCGTCGGTCACCGCGGTCCGGCTGCTGCACGAACTGCTGCCGGACCTCACCGCGGCCTGGGGCCCGCAGGACAGCCGGGTGCTGAAGGCCCGGCACGACCTCGCCGTCCACCTGGCCAACCGGGGCGACCTGCAAGGCGCGACGGCGCACCTGCACGCCCTGCTGCCCGAGCTCGCGCGCTCGCTGGGCGAACACCACCCGAGCACCGTCCAGGCCTGGCAGGACCTGGCCGGCTACCAGCAGCGGCTCGCCCAGGCCGGGCGCAAGGGCGGCACCCGCCGCCTCCGGACGCCGAAGATCAGCCGGCTGGAGATGCTGATGCTGGTGCGGCGCCTGCGGGTGTGGGACTTCGCCACCGACCAGGAGGGCGCCGCCCACGTGGCCGCGCTGGAGCGGGGCATCGGCCTCAAGGGCGTCGCCGACGTGGTCTTCGAGGCGCCGGACCACGTCTCGGACGAGGACCTGGTGGAGGAGATCTTCGGCCCCTGAGCGCTCGGGACCCTGAGTGCTTGAGGCCCAGAGCACTTGAGGCCTTGAGCGCTTGAGGCCCTGAGCGCCGTAGCGCCCTTCCCGGGTGCGCCTCACCCCACCAGCGCCGCCGCCGGGAGCGCCGCCAGCGCCCGGAGCAGTGCCCGGGCGGCGGCGTCGTTCTGCCGGAAGCCCGGCGAGTTGGTGCGTGGACGGGCGAAGGCGGCGGCCGCCCGCAGGCTGGTGTGCGGGCCGAGCGCGGTGCGGCGCGGGTGCGGGGCGCCGCCCAGGGCCGGGTCGATCAGCCGGCTGTCGGACGGGTCGATGGTGACCAGGCCGGAGCGGTGGGTGTGCTCCGCGTCGCTGACCACCTCCTCCACCACCCGTCCGGCGCGGTGCAGTTCGCCCAGGACGGGGTCGAGGGTGCGGGCCAGCGCGTGCTTGGGCAGGTAGGCCTCGACCAGCGCGGTGGCGGTGACGGTGTGGCCGGGCACGGTGGCGCCGGAGGCCCGCCAGGTGCCGGTGGGCTCGTCCCGTTCGACCCGTACGTCCGCGCCGAGGAAGCGCACCACCCCGGCCTCGGAGAGCGCGAGCAGCTGGCGCAGCCGGAAGCCGGGCGGGCCGGAGGCGAGGAAGTTGAAGTAGCCGAAGAACCAGCCGTCCACCTCCTCGGCGACCGAGCGGGCGGTGAGCCGGCGGGCGGCCAGCAGCCGGGGGAGCTGGCCGAACAGGGAGAGCAGGGCGAGGAAGGCGCCCAGGTCGGCGCTGTGGGCCGGGTCGGCGTGGCGGTCGGCGTCGGCGGTGATGTAGCCGCGCAGCTGGGCCTGCAACTCCTCGGTGGAACCGAGTCGGAGCCCGGCCAGCGGGTGGTCGAGCCGTTCGAAGTCGATCCGGTCGCCCGGATCGGGGACGGCCTCGGCGACCAGCGCGGCGAGTTCCGGGGAGTACCAGCCGTGCCGGTCGTACCGGTCCAGGAACTGCGGCCAGGGCAGCGCGGTGCGCTCCGGGTGGGCGTGGAACAGCTCGTGGTAGTGCCCGAAGCCGATCTCCTTGGCCATCGACGGCCAGACGTCGCGCCGCAGTTCGAGCGGCCGGCCGGTGGCGAGCAGGGCGTCCACGGCGGCCGCGTCGAAGTACCGGGGGAGCGGGGCGGGTGGCCCCTGGAGCCGGTAGTCGGTCTTGGAGTGGTACGGGACGCCGCGCCGGGAGCCCAGGTGCAGCACCGGTTCGCGGCCGGACGGGAGGTAGCGCAGCGCGGGCCCGTCGCCGGTGGGTTCGAAGCGGCCGCCGCGCCCCTCGGTGAGCATCGCGACCAGGTCGACGGAGGCCAGGCCGAGGCCGCGCAGCACCACCGGCTCGCCGGGCGCGATCCGGGCCAGCTCGGCCTCGATGTCGGTGGAGTAGGCGGGCGGGAGGTGGAAGCGGCCGTGCCGGGCGGCGAAGGCGGCGTCGGCGGCGTACCGGGGGTGCGGGGCGGAGTCGAGGTGGCCGAGGGTGAGGGCGACGTGGTCGGCGGTGAGCGTGCCGCCGTCGAGGTGGACGGTCTGCGGGCCGTCGGCCGGTCCGTCGATCCGCCGTACGGTGCCGCGGTGGACGGTGACCGTGACGTGGGCCGGCAGGTCGGCGACGGCGCGGCGGAACACCCAGTCCAGGTAGGCGCTCTGGGCCCGCCGGGTAGGGAAGTCGGTGGGTGCCAGCTCGCGCAGCTCGGCCCGGACGGCCGGATCGGCGACCTCCCGGTAGGGTGCGAACTCCCGCTGCCGGAGGGCCCATTCGGCCAGTGAGGGGCCGGGTCGGACCGGTCCTTCGATGGTGGCGCGCTCGTCGGTGAACATGGTGACGTCCTCGGCCATCGAGTTCATCCGCAGCAGCGGGGACTGCTCGTGGCGCCAGATCCGGCCCGCGCCGGGCGGGTACGGGTCGACCAGGTGGATCTCCAACGGCCGGTCGGCGGGCAGCAGTTCGGCGGCGTTGGCGGCGATCCGCTCCAGCAGTCCGGTGCCGCGCGGCCCGGCGCCGACGATGACCAGGGACGTCATGCCCGGACCGCCTTCCCGAAGGCCGCGCGGGCGCGCTGCAGCGGGGTGGGCGGCAGGCCGTCCCGGGTGGCTCCCCTGGCGAAGTGGCGTTCGAGGTAGTACTGGCCGACGGACAGCACGGTGGTGACCACCAGGTACCAGATGGTGGCGACCATCAGCATCGGGATGACCCGGTAGGACTGCAGGTAGACCAGCTGCACCGAGTAGAGCAGGTCGGAGACGGCCAGCACGCTGACGATGCTGGTGCCCTTGAGCGCGCCGATCAGCATGTTCCCGGCGGTCGGCACGATCGCGCGCATCGCCTGCGGCACCACGATCCGGCGCAGCACCCGCCACCGGCCGAGCCCGAGCGCGGCGGCGGCCTCCAGCTGGCCGCGGTCCACGGAGAGGATGCCGCCGCGGATCACCTCGGCGGCGTACGCGGTCTCCAGCAGGGTGAGGCCGATGACGGCGGTCAGGGTGGGGCCGATCAGGTTGACGGTCTTCACCGTGACGAACTCGGGGCCGAACGGGATGCCCAGGCCGAGGGTCGGGTAGAGCGCGCCGATGTTGAAGAAGAACAGCAGCTGCACCAGCGGCGGGGTGGAGCGGAAGACCCAGATGTAGGCCCACCCGATCGTGCGCAGCACCGGGTTGGTGGACAGCCGCATGGTGGCGAGGACGGTGCCGAACACGAAGCCGAGGGCGAGGGTGACGGCGGTCAGCCACAGGGTGAGGGTCAGGCCGTCGAGCACGGACCGGGCGGTGAACCACTCGGCGACCACGCTCCACTGGAAGGCCCTGTTGCGGATCACCGAGCTGACCGCCATCGCGGCCAGCAGCAGGGCGACACCGGCGGCGATCCACTGTCCGGGCTTGCGGCGGGCGACGATCCGGGCCTCGGGGGCCGGGGGCGGCGGTGGGCCGGCGGCGAGGGTGGAGGCGGGAGCGGGGGCGGGCAGGACGTCCTGCGGGGTGGCCATGGCGGCGGCTCCTGGGCGGAGTGCGGGCGGGGAGAGGTACGGGTGTGATCACGTACGGGCCCTCGGGCGCCGGTCCGCGTCCCTCAACACGGCCGGCGCAGCGCACTGCACTCCGCGTCGATCGTACGCATGCGCGATCGACGGCTGTCAAGGGCGATCGGACCGCGATCGGGGTCGGTCCGGGGTCGGTTCGGGGCCGGTCCGGGGTCGCTCGCAACACGCCGGAAACGCGACAGGAGATCGCAACAGTGCGGCAATGATGCACGGTTGACGGACCGCTCGGCCGACTGCTCAACTTGAGGCCATGTACGCCGAGCAGCCTCTGGTCACCCGCGACCACATCGACTTCGGTCGAGTGTGGTCCGCGGCGTGTCGCGGCTGACCCGGCAGCGGGCCGCCCGTCCGGCCCTGATTCTCCTCGGGGAGTCCTCCCTCGGTGTGCCCCGTCGTGGGCCGGGAACCGTCGTCCGTCGCGTCAACTGACGGACCATCAGGCGCACGCTGCCGCCTCGCACTTCACCGCCCTCGCACCGCGCTCCGGCAGTTCCCCCTCGCACGCCCTCGCCCCGTCACCGCTCCACCGCCCGACGGCCGCGCCCCGCCGCGGCTGCCTCCGGTCTGCCCACCCGCAGCCCACCGGACCGGACCCACCCCGAAAGGTTCCGCCATGCCCGTCGAATTCCTCGGCATCGCCGCCACCGGCGACGGCTCGGAGACCAACCCGCGCACCACCGCCTCCTTCGACCGCGACTACACCCTGCGGCTGGCCCGGGCACACGAGGACCACGGCTGGGACCGGGTGCTCTTCGCGTACGGCTCCGGCTCCCCGGAGCCCGCCGCCGCGGCGGCCTTCCTCGCCTCGCACCTCGACACGCTGCAGATCCTGCTCGCGCACCGGCCCAACGTCTCCTACCCGACCTTCGCCGCCAAGACCTTCGCCACCCTCGACCGGATCAGCGACGGCCGGCTGACCGTCCACTTCATCACTGGCGGCACCGACCACGAGCAGCAGCGCGAGGGCGACTTCCTCACCAAGGACCAGCGCTACGAGCGCACCCGCGAGTACATCGGCATCGTGAAGAAGGCGTGGACCAGCCGGGAGCCCTTCGACCACGAGGGCCCGCACTACCGCTTCAACGACTTCGTCTCCGACGTCTTCCCGGTGCAACAGCCGCGCCCGGCGGTCTCCTTCGGCGGCTCCTCGGACGCCGCCTACGCGGCCGGCGGCGCCGAGGCCGACATCTACTGCCTGTGGGGCGAGCCGCTGGCCCGCACCGCCGAGCAGATCGAGCGGGTGAAGGAGGCGGCGCGGGCCGCCGGGCGGACGGACCCGCCGCGGATCCAGGTGGCGTTCCGGCCGATCATCGCGCCGACCGAGGAGCTGGCCTGGGAGAAGGCGCACCGCACGGTGGCCGCCATCCGGGCCCGCCGGGAGAGCGGGCAGCTCGCCCCCCGTCGCCGTCCGGTCGGCGCCGCCCCGGAGACTGCGACCCCTGAAAACGTCGGCTCCCAGCGGCTGATCGAGATCGCCGAGGCCGGCGAGCGCTACGACCGCGCGCTGTGGACCCCGACCGCCGCGGCCACCGGCGGGGCGGGCAACTCCAACGCGCTGGTCGGCACCCCGGAGACGGTCGCCCAGGCGCTGCTGGACTACTACGACCTCGGCGTGGACATCCTCTCCGCCCGCGGCTACGACCTGCTGGACGACGCGATCGACTTCGGCCGGTACGTCATCCCGATCGTCCGCGAGGAGGTCGCCAAGCGGGACGCCGCCAAGGCCGAGGCGGCGGCGCGCGCCGAGCGGGACCGGCACCAGCTGATCGCGGTGCAGGCTTGAGCGGCGCGGACGTGGCCGGCGCGGACGTGGCCGGTGCCGGCGTGGCCGGTGCCGGAGTGCGTGGCGCCGGCGTGAGCGACGTACCCCGGGAAGAGTTCCGCCGGGTCACCCTGGACGACCCGCTGGTCGAACCGCTCCTGCGCGAACTCACCCACGAGTACGTCACCCGTTACGGCCCCGGCGCCCACCAGGAGATGGCCCGCTACCCGGTCGACGCCTTCGCCGAGCCGCACGGCGTGCTGCTGCTCCTGCTGGAGGACGGCGAACCCGTGGCCGGCGGCGCGTACAAGCGGTACGACGAGCACACCGCCGAGGTGAAGCGGATGTGGACCCACTCCGCGCACCGCCGTCGCGGCCTGGCCCGCCGGGTGCTGGCCGAACTGGAGCGCACAGCCGCCGCCGCCGGCTACCGCCGGATCCACCTCACCACCGGCCCGCGCCAGCCCGAGGCCAAGGGCCTCTATCTGGCGGCCGGCTACACCCCGCTGTTCGACGTCACCGCCGACCTGACCACCGGCCCGCTCCCGTTCGAGAAGTCCCTGCCGGCCCTGCTCCCGACCCACTGAAAGGCCCCCCGTGAGAACCACCACCGCTCGCCGCCGCCTCCTCGCGACCACCGCCCTGCTGCCGGTCCTGGCGCTGGCCGCGTGCGGCTCGGACCCGAAGATCGCGGGCGCGGCCGGAGCGGGCGGGCCGGCCGCCACCGCCACCGAGGACGTCGTCTCCGGCCTGGCCAGGTCGGAGGCCGCCGCCGCGCTGCTGCCCGAGGAGGTGCGCAAGTCCGGAGTGCTGACGTTCGGTTCGTCCATCGGCGCCCCGCCCAGCGCCTACTACGCCGACCAGGCGAGCAGGAAGCCGGTCGGGGTCGACGTGGACTTCGGCGACGCCGTCGCCAAGCTGCTCGGACTGACCGTGCGGCGCCAGGAGGCCGCCTTCGAGACCATCCTGCCCGCCCTGGACAGCGGCAAGTTCGACGTCGGCACCGGGAACTTCGGGGTCACCACC
The DNA here is from genome assembly GCF_055560495.1 of Kitasatospora sp. NPDC023176. NCBI lineage: Bacteria > Bacillati > Actinomycetota > Actinomycetes > Kitasatosporales > Streptomycetaceae > Kitasatospora > Kitasatospora sp. NPDC023176. The sequence goes on from NZ_JBVHIP010000012.1 coordinate 101,019, forward strand.
GCGCGGCTGAAGACCGTCGACTTCGTCACCTACATCGACGACGGCCAGGGCTTCGCGGTGAAAAAGGACGACACGGCCGTCCAGCCGGTCACCGACCTGACCCAGCTCTGCGGACTGACCATCGGCACCGGCGCCGGCACCACCTTCGAGACCACGCTCAACAGCAAGAAGGGCGTCTGCGCCGACGCCGGGAAGAAGCCGTACGAGGTCAAGGCGTTCAGCGAGGGCGGCGCCCTGCTCACCGGCCTCCAGCAGGGCCGGGTGGACATCGAGATGTCCACCATCAACGGGCTGCGCCACCAGGCCGCGCAGGAGGCCGCCGGGGTGCGCTTCCTCAACGAGTTCCACCGGCTGGACGTCGGCTTCGCCTTCAAGAAGGGCTCCCCGCTCACCCCGGCCTTCCAGGCGGCCGTCAACCAGCTGATCAAGGACGGGACGTACGAGCGGATCCTCCGCAAGTGGGGGCTCACCGACTCGGCGATCAAGGAGTCGCAGATCAGCCCGCCCGAACACCCGTGACGCCAGGGCCCGTTGAAGGAGTCCCCCGATGACCCCCGTGACCGTCGACACCCCCGCACCACCGTCCCCGCCCGGACTCGCCCCCGGCCCGGGCCCCGGCCTCGACGCCGCCGAACTGGACGGCCTGCGGACCGTCCCCGCCCGGCACCCCTGGCGCTGGGCGGCCGGGATCGCCGCCCTCGTCGTGCTGGCCCAGTTCCTGCACGGCCTGGCCACCAACCCCGGCTGGGACTGGGCCACCTTCCGGCTGTACTTCACCGCCGACACCATCCTGCGGGCGATCGGCCGCACCCTCGAACTCACCGCCTACGGCACCGCCCTGGGCTTCCTGCTCGGCGCCGTGGTGGCCGGGATGCGGCTGTCCCGCAGCGCGGTGCTGCGGACCATCGCCTGGGCGTACGTCTGGGTGTTCCGCTCGATCCCGCTGATCGTCCAGCTGGTGTTCTGGTTCAACCTCTCCTACCTCTACAAGCGGTTCGGCTTCGGCATCCCGTTCGGCCCGACCTTCGGGGACTTCGAGACGGTCGGCGTGCTCGGCGCGCTCGGGGCCGCCGTGCTCGGCCTCGGGCTGCACCAGGCCGCGTTCGCCGCCGAGATCATCCGCGGCGGCATCATCGCGGTGGACGCCGGCCAGCGCGAGGCCGCCGCCGCGCTCGGCATCCCACGCCGTCGGCAGGCCTGGCGGATCGTGCTGCCGCAGGCCATGCGGGGCATCCTGCCGGCCGCCGCCAACGAGGTGATCTCGCTGCTCAAGGGCACCTCGGTGGTCTATGTGATGGCCATCGGCGAGCTGTTCTACCAGGCCCAGGTGATCTACGGCCGGACCGGCCGGGTGGTGCCGCTGCTGATGGTCGCCACGGTCTGGTACGTGGTGCTGACCACGGTGCTGTCGATCGGCCAGTACTACGTCGAGCGCTACTTCTCCCGCGGCACCCTGCGCACCCCGCCGCCCACGCCGCTGCAGCGCCTGCGGACCGTCCTGCGGAGCCTGCCCGCCCGTACCAGTGCCCGTACCCCCGGAGGAACCCCGTGACCGCGCTGACCAAGGCCGATCCGCCCCAGGCCGTCCCGCCCCAGGCCGTCCCGGACCGGACCGCCCCGATGGTGCAGGTCCGCGGCCTGCACAAGAGCTTCGGCCCACTGGAGGTGCTGCGCGGGGTCGACCTGGACGTCCCGGCCGGCTCGGTCACCGTGGTGCTCGGCCCGTCCGGCTCCGGCAAGTCCACCCTGCTGCGGGCGATCAACCACCTGGAGAAGCTCGACCGCGGCTACGTCGCCATCGACGGCGAACTGATCGGCTACCGCCGCTCCGGCGACCGGCTGTACGAGCTCAAGGAGCGCGAGGTGCTGCGCCAGCGCACCGGCATCGGCTTCGTGTTCCAGAACTTCAACCTCTTCCCGCACCTGACCGTGCTGGAGAACCTGGTGGAGGCGCCGATCGCCGCGCTGGGCCGGCCCCGGGCCGAGGCCAGGGCGGCGGCGCGGGCGCTGCTGGAGCGGGTCGGGCTGGCCGACAAGGCCGCCGCGTACCCCCGGCAGCTGTCCGGCGGCCAGCAGCAGCGGGTGGCGATCGCCCGGGCGCTGGCCCTGGAGCCCAAGGTGCTGCTGTTCGACGAGCCCACCTCGGCGCTCGACCCCGAGCTGGTCGGCGAGGTGCTGGACGTCATCAAGGACCTCGCCCGCAGCGGCACCACGATGATCGTGGTCACCCACGAGATCGGCTTCGCCCGCGAGGTCGCCGACACCGTGGTCTTCATGGACGGCGGCGTGGTGGTCGAGCAGGGCCCGCCCGACGAGGTCCTGGACCGCCCGCGGCACGAGCGCACCCGGGTCTTCCTGGCGAAGGTCCTGTAGCCCCCCCACCACGCGACAAGCCCCCCAACCCGCCTTCACCGAGCAGGAGTCCCGCCATGTCCCTACCCCGTCGCGCCCTCGTGACCGCCGCCGGCTCGCTCGCCGCCGCCCTCGTCCTGGCCGGCTGCGGCAGCGGCGCGAGCGGCGCCTCGGCGGAGCTCGCCCCGGCCAAGGGCAGCACCGCGCCGGACGGCACCGTGGTGAACCTCTCGCCCCGGCAGAACCGGGTCGGCACGCCCAAGGTCGACGCCATCGCGGCGCTGGTGCCGGAGGAGATCCGCAAGAGAGGCACCCTGAGAGTCGTCGACTCCATCGGCTCCACCCCGCCGCTGGACTTCTACGCCGACGACGACAAGACCATCATCGGCGTCGAGCCGGACATCGCCTCGCTGATCGGCGACGTGCTCGGCCTCAAGGTCGAGTTCAACCCGGTCTCCTGGGAGAACATCTTCGTCGGCCTGGACAGCGGCAAGTACGACGTGGGCCTGTCCAACATCACCGTCACCGAGGAGCGCAAGGAGAAGTACGACTTCGCCACCTACCGGCTGGACGTCCTCGGCTTCGAGGCGAAGAAGGGCAGCGGCCTCAAGGTCACCGGCGCCAAGGACCTGGCCGGCCGGTCCGTCGGCGTCGCCACCGGCACCAACCAGGAGAAGCTGCTGATCTCCTGGAGCGAGGAGAACGTCCGCAACGGCCTCAAGCCGATCGACATCAAGTACTTCTCCGGCACCGAGTACTACCTGGCGCTCTCCTCCGGCCGGATCGACGTCTACACCGGCCCCAACCCCAGCCTGGCCTTCCACGCCGTGCAGACCGGCCAGACCGAGGTGGTCGGCACCTTCTCGGGCGGCGGCGCCGACGTCCTCGGCAAGATCGCGGCGACCACCCACAAGGACAACGGGCTGGTCAAGGCGCTCAACGGTGCGCTGGACGAGGTGATCCGGAACGGCACGTACGGACAGGTGCTCAAGCGCTGGGGCCTGGAGAACGAGGCGGTGCCGACGTCGGAGATCAACCCGGTCGGCCTCCCCAAGCCCAAGCCGTGACACCAGGCCCTGCTTCGTTCACCCGTTCGTCCCCGACCGCCGCTATGGTGACCCCGCCGACGGCGAACGCCGTTCGGGCGCGGGCACGTTGGGGGAGTGCATGCACAAGGGCAAGGTGCTCGGCGGACGCTTCCGGCTGGACGAGTGGCTGGGCAAGGGCGGCTTCGGCGTGGTCTGGCGGGCGACCGACACCGTGCTGGACCGGCCGGTCGCGGTCAAGCTGCTGCTGGCCGAGCACGCCGCGGACCGGGAGGCCGTCGCCCGGTTCGTCCGCGAGGCCAAACTGGCGGGCAACCTGTCCAACCCGCACATCGTCACCGTGCACGACTACGGCCGGGTCACCGACGTCACCGGCGAGATCCACTACCTGGTGATGGAACTGGTCTGCGGCCGCCCGCTGTCCGTGGTCCTCAAGGACGGCCTGCCGGACCACGGGCGGGCGCTCGTCTGGATGGCGCAGATCTGCGAGGCGCTGGACGCCGCGCACCGCAGCGGGGTCGTCCACCGGGACATCAAGCCGGAGAACGTGATGATCACGGACGGCGGGGACCGCGCCAAGGTGCTGGACTTCGGCATCGCCCGGCTGCTCACCCAGTCCACCGGGCTCACCTCCACCGGCAGTGTGGTCGGTACCGTCCCGTACCTGGCACCCGAGTGCTGGTCCGGCGGCACCGTCGACGGCCGGGCCGACCTCTACGCCTTCGGCGTGATGCTGTACGAGGTCAGCACCGGCCGGCGCCCGTTCCGCGCCGACTCGCCCTTCGACTACATGCGCAAGCACATGACCGACACCCCGCCCCGGGTGCGCGGCAAGGACCCGGCACTGGCCGAGCTGGTCGCCCAGCTGCTCGCCAAGCGGCCCGCCGACCGGCCCGCCGACGCCGCCGAGGTGCTGGAACGGCTGCGCGGGATCCGGCCCGGGATGCTGCGGCCGGACGACCCCAGTCCGGAGCAGCTGCGCCGCCGGGCCGACCTGGCCTGGCAGCACGGCGCCGAGGGCCGGGCCGGGGACGCCGTGGACATCCTGGTGCAGCTCGTCCCCGACTTCGCCCGGATCTGCGGCCCGGCCGACCCGCGCACCCTGCGCAGCTGCCACGACCTGGCCCTCTGGCTGGCCCGGGACGGCCACCGGGGCGCCGCCGCCGCCCTGTTGGAGGCGCTGACCGAGCAGCCCGGCACCGCCCCGGAGGCCCGGGCCGACCTGCGGCGCGACCTCGCGCACTGGCAGCGGGAGGCCGCCCGGCTCGGCCCGGGGCCGGGGCGGACGCTAGACCTGCGGGTACTGCTCGGCGGCGGCGCGCAGCGCCGCTGAGGCGCCCGCGGCGATCGGGTCGCCGTGCCCGAAGACCGCCGTCTCCACCGGCAGCGCGGCCAGCCGGTGGAAGGAGGCGAAGGCGCGGGCCGGGTCGGTGTGGAACACCCCGGGCCTGGTCTGCCCCTGCACGTTGGACACCACGTCCCCGGTGAACAGCACCCCGGGCCCGGGCAGGTGCAGTGCGATGCTGCCGTCGGTGTGGCCGGGCACGTGCACGACCACCGCGCCGCCGCCGATGTCCAGCACGTCCCCGTCCTCGACCTCGCGGTGCACCGGGCAGGGCTCGGCCGGCGGCATCGGCGGCAGCCCGTCCCACAGCTGCTGTTCGAAGGGGCTGAGCACCGGCGGCGCCGCCGGCTGCTCGCGCCGGACGACCGGTGCCTCCAGCCGGTGCGCCACCACCTCGGCGCTCCAGCGGCGGGCCAGCTCGGCGGCCGAGCCGGTGTGGTCCTCGTGGTGGTGGGTGAGCACGATCCGGCGCACGGCCGTCGGCTTCAGCCCGATGGTGCGGATTCCCTTCTCGATCCCCTCCGCCGATCCGGCGATGCCGGTGTCGACCAGGGTCAGTCCGTGGTCGTCCCGCCAGAGGTAGGCGGTGCCGAACTCCAGGGTGATCATGTGCAACTCGTCGCGTACCCGGGTGATCTCCATGCCCCGGATCCTGCACCCTGCGGCGCCCCGGCACGCGGGCGTTCGCTCAGGGCCTGTCCTCGCCGCCGACGGATCCGCCACCGATGGATCCGCCGCTGGCGGGCGCCGGGCGGCTGTCAACCGTACGGGTCACCTATTCGGGCCCCGGTGCCCTGGTGCGATTTGATGGGAATCCGCCCATCGGGACGGTCTGGTCCACCGGCCCGGGCCGTTGATATACCTCGTTGCCAGACTCGGGAGCGGTGTCCGCGCCGCCCCGGTGAGCTGCGACGAAAGGCTGGTGACGGATCCATGAAGCTCCTTCGCGTCGGACCCCCGGGCGCCGAGCGCCCGGTCCTGCTGGGCGAGGACGGCACCGCGTACGACCTCTCCGGGCGGGCCCGTGACCTCGACGGGGCCTTCCTGTCCGGGCTGGACACCACCGAGCTGGCCCGGGAGGCGGCCGCCGGCGTCCTGCCGGTGGTGGACCTGGACGGCCTGCGGGTGGGCGCCCCGGTGGCCCGGCCGGGCAAGGTGGTCGGCATCGGGCTCAACTACCGCGACCACGCGGCCGAGGCCGGGGCCGCGATCCCGGACGAGCCGGTGATCTTCCTCAAGCCGAGTTCCACCGTGGTCGGCCCGTACGACGAGGTGCTGGTGCCGCGCGGCGGCGAGAAGACCGACTACGAGGCCGAGCTGGCGATCGTCATCGGCCGCACCGCCCGCTACCTGGACTCGCACGCCGAGGCCGCCGGGGTGATCGCCGGCTACACGATCGCCAACGACGTCACCGAGCGGGCCTTCCAGTTCGAGCGCGGCGGCCAGTGGGACAAGGGCAAGTCGGCGGAGACCTTCACCCCGCTCGGGCCCTGGCTGGTCACCGCCGACGAGGTGGCCGACCCGCAGGCGCTGGCGCTGCGGCTGTGGGTCAACGGCGAGCGGCGGCAGCACGGCAACACCGCCGAGATGATCTTCCCGGTGCTCGAACTCGTCCGCTACGCCAGCCAGTTCATGGTGCTGGAGCCCGGCGACGTGATCGTCACCGGCACCCCGGCCGGGGTCACCCTGGGCCACCCGGGCAAGCCGTTCCTCGCCCCGGGGGACGTCGTCGAGATCGAGATCGACGGCCTCGGCCGCCAGCGCCAGGTGCTCGGCAAGGCCTAGCCGACGCGCCGCGCCGCGCCGCGCCGACCCGACCCTTGGCACGGGGGTCGGGAGGCCTCACCGAACCGCAGCTACGAACCGCCGCTACGAATCGCCGCTACGAAGCACCGCCCGCAGCCGCTCGGCCCGCTCCGCGCGCGGCCCCTCCAGCGCGAGCAGCCCCGCCAGCACCTCCGCCGTCTGCGGATCGTGCAGCGCCGTGGCCGCCGCCATCGCCGTGAACTGGTCCACCAGCCAGTCCCGCAGTCCGTCGACCGGCAGCTCGCGCCCCTCGTCCAGCCAGCTGAGCGACGCCCCCTCGACCACCGCGATCCAGGAGCGCACCAGCAGGGTCAGCCGCGGCCCGGCCTCCCGTACGCCCAGGTGCCGCAGGGTCCGCTTGAGCGCCGCCCGCCGGACGTCGTCCACGATCGCCGTGGTGCGGGCCGTCTCCACCACCGAACCGCCGCGCAGCAGCGCCGAGTAGCCGGCGTCGTGCTCGGCCACGAAGGCGAAGTAGCCGTCCAGCGCGGCCGCCAGCTGCTCGGACGGCGTCCCGGTCGGCGGGACGACGAACCGGCCGGTCAGTTCGTCCGCCGCGGTGCGCAGCGCGGCCTCGTACAACTGCTGCTTGCCGCCCGCGAAGTAGCGGTAGACCAGGGGCCGGGAGGCGCCGGCGGCCTCGGCCACGTCGTCCAGGCCGACTTCCTCGGGCGGCCGGGAGGCGAACAGCTCCAGGGCGACCGCGATCAGCTGCTCGCGCCGCTGTTCGACCGGCAGTCGCCGGTAGCCGGAGCGGCGCGGGCGCGGTTGGGGGGCGGCCTGGGCGGGCTCCGGCTCGGTTGCCGTGGTGGGGCGGGCTTCCATGGCCGTCAGCGTAATGGGCGTCGGACCGATCGGGACCTGTCGCGCACCGGATCTCTCCGAACGGGTGTTCAGGTCGCGCACTGTGCGTCAGAACCGAACCGCAGCAGGTCAACAGAGGGCATCCGGGGCTTGCAATCGGCCCGGGCACCGAGATGATGTCCGAATGGTTGAAGAACTGATCACCACCGGCGGGGACACCCCCCGCCGCATCGCCGACGGATACGTCCAGGCCCTGGCCGACCTCGATCCGCTGACCGCGGTGTACCTCGGCCTCAACCCGGAGGACGACCGGCTGCCCGACCTGTCCCCGGCCGGCTTCGAGGCGATCGCCGACCTCGGCCGCCGCACCCTGGCCCGGCTGGACGAGGCGGAGCGGGCCGGCGCCGCCGACGACGAGGTGGAGCGCCGCTGCGCCCGTCTGCTGCGCGAGCGGCTGAGCGCCGAACTCGCCGTGCACGACGCGGGGGAGGACTACCGCGCGGTGCGCAACCTGGGCTCCCCGGTGCACAACATGCGGGAGGCCTTCACCCTGATGGCCACCGGCACCGAGGCCGAGTGGCAGCTGGTCGGCCGTCGGCTGGCCCGCTTCCCGCTGGCGCTGGAGCAGTACCGGCGGACGCTGGCCGAGGGCATCGAGCGCGGCCTGCTGTCCGGCCCGCGCCAGGTGGAGACGGTGGTCGGCCAGTTCGGCGAGTGGCTGTCCGGGCACGCGGCGGAGGAAGGCGCGCCGGGTGGCGGCTCGGACGAGGGCGGTGCCCGGCGACGGGCGGGCTGGTTCGGCGAGTTCGTCCAGGACGCGCCGGAGGCCGTACGGGCCGAGCTGACCGGGCACGCGGTGGCCGCCGCCGACGCGCTGGCCGCGCTGCGGGACTGGCTGCGCGATGTGTACGGGCCGGCCGCGGCCGACACCCCGGACACCGCGGGCCGGGAGCGCTACGGCCGCTGGGTGCGCTACTGGACGGGCGCCGACCTGGACCTGGACGAGGCGTACGCGTGGGCCTGGAGCGAGTTCCACGACCTGCTCGCGCAGATGGAGGCCGAGGCCGAGAAGGTCCGCCCGGGCGTCGGCCCGATGGCGGCGATGAAGTGGCTGGAGACGGACGGCCCGGCGATCGAGGGCGCCGAGGCGGCCCGGGAGTACCTCCAGGGCCTGATGGACCAGGCCATCCGGGACCTCCAGGGCACCCACTTCGACCTGGCCGAGCCGGTCACCCGGGTCGAGTCGCGGATCGCCCCGCCCGGCAGTGCCGCCGCGCCGTACTACACCCAGCCGGCGCTGGACTTCAGCCGTCCGGGGCGGACCTGGCTGCCGGTGCTCGGCGAGGAGCGCTTCCCGGTCTGGGACCTGGTGTCGACCTGGTACCACGAGGGCGTCCCGGGCCACCACCTGCAGCTCGCGCAGTGGGTGTACGTCGCGGACCGACTCTCCAACTACCAGGTGAGCCTCGGCGGGGTGAGCGCCAACCTGGAGGGCTGGGCGCTCTACGCCGAGCGCCTGATGGACGAGCTCGGCTACCTCACCGACCCGGGCCACCGGCTGGGCTTCCTGAACGCCCAGATGATGCGGGCGCTGCGGGTCATCGTCGACATCGGCATGCACGTCGGCCTGGACTTCCCGGCGGACTCCCCGTACCGGCCGGGCGAGCCGGTGAGCCCGGAGTACGCGCGGGAGTTCTTCGGCCGCTACTGCGGACTGTCCGCCGACTTCCTGGACAGCGAGCTGGTGCGCTACCTGGGCATGCCCGGCCAGGCGATCGGCTACAAGCTGGGCGAGCGCGCCTGGCTGCGCGGCCGGGCGGCGGCGCGGGCGGCGCACGAGGCGCGCGGTGAGGAGTTCGACCTCAAGGCCTGGCACATGGCGGCGCTCTCGCAGGGCTCGCTGGGGCTGGACGACCTGGTCACGGAGCTGTCCGCGCTCTGAGCGGGGTGGGGGCCAGGGCCCCGGGACTCGGTCAGGAGTCCCGGGGCCCTGGTCCTTTTGTCCGACAAAGGTCGATTTGGTGAGGTTTTTCCTTGCCATTCCCCTGGGGCGGCGTTTGGCTGGAAGGCGACTGCGTGACCTCTCCGTCCCCCGTTCGGAAGGCTCGACCAGTGTCTGCTCAAGCCGTCACCGGTCATGAGGAAGCGGACAGCCGCCGCTGGTGGGCGCTGGCGGTCATCGCCATCGCCCAGCTCATGATCGTCCTCGACATCACCATCGTGAACATCGCACTGCCATCGGCCCAGCGAGACCTGGGCATCTCGGACGCGGACCGGCAGTGGGTGATCACCGCCTACACCCTCGCCTTCGGCGGGCTGCTGCTGCTCGGCGGCCGGCTGGGCGACCTCTTCGGCCGCAAGCGCGTCTTCATCATCGGCCTCCTGGGCTTCGCCCTCGCCTCCGCCCTCGGCGGCGCGGCGGTCAGCCCGGCCATGCTCTTCGGCGCCCGCGCCCTCCAGGGCGCGTTCGGCGCCCTGCTCGCCCCCTCCGCGCTGGGGCTGCTCTCCACCACCTTCTCCAACCCGAAGGAACGCAGTACGGCCTTCGGCATCTTCGGCGCGATCGCCGGTGGCGGCGCCGCGATCGGCTTCATCGCCGGCGGCCTGCTGACCGAGTACCTGAACTGGCGCTGGTGCCTGTTCGTGAACTCCCCGATCGCCGTGGTCACCGCCCTCGCGGCGTTCCGGGTGCTCAACCGCGACCACATCGCCAAGGGGCGCCGGATCAAGCTCGACCTGCCCGGGGCGCTGCTCGGCTGCGGCGGCCTGCTGGCCATCGTGTTCGGCACCTCCGAGGCCGTCACCCGGGGCTGGAGCGACGGCCTGGTGATCGGATCGCTGCTGCTGGGCGTGGTGCTGCTCGGGGTGTTCGTCCTGGTCGAGAAGCGCTCCGCGCACCCGCTGCTGCCGATCCACATCGTGGCCGAGCGCAACCGCGGTGGCGGCGCGCTCTCGGTGGGCCTGGCCATGGTCGGCATGTTCGGCCTGTTCCTGTTCCTGACGTACTACATGCAGGCGATCAAGCACTTCTCGCCGGTGGTCTCCGGCATCTCCTTCCTGCCGATGACGGCTGCCATCGTGCTGAGTTCGACCGGCGTCGCGGCCCGGCTGATGACCAGGGTGCCGTCCCGGAACCTGATCACCCCCGGGCTGCTGCTGGCCGCCGGCGGCATGGCCTGGCTGACCCAGATGAAGGTGGACAGCCCGTGGGCCGCGATGGTGCTGCCCTCGGTGCTGCTGATCGGCTTCGGCATGGGCCTGGTGTTCATGCCGGCGATGAGCCTGGCCACCCTCGGGGTCGCCCCGAACGAGGCCGGCGCGGCCTCGGCCACCATCAACTCGGCCCAGCAGGTGGGCGGTTCACTCGGTACGGCACTGCTGAACACGATCGCCGCCAGCGCCACCGCCTCGTACCTGTCGACCCGGCTCGCGGGCGGTCCGCTGGTGCGGGCCCAGGGCGCGGTGCACGGCTACGTGGTCGCGACCTGGGTGGCGATGGGCGTGCTGCTGCTGGCCGCGCTGGTCGCCTTCCTGATGATCGACCACCGTCCGGCGCCCGGTGAGGCGACCGCCGTCCCGGGCGCGGTGGAGGTGCCCGCCGCCGTGGACGGGTCCGTGGTGGACGGGGCCGTCCTGGACGGCCGGCCGAGCCCCAGGGCCGCGGCCATCGCCGATGTGCGGGCCCATGTGCAGCCCGGGGTCCGGGCGGAGACGGGGGCGGAGCGGCCACCGGCCGACTGACGGGAGCGCCCCGACTGAAAGCTTGCAGCAAGGTCTGCGGTCAACCTCCGGCGCCTGCTCGACTCCTGGCCACCGTCCGGGGATCGAGGAGGCGCCGTCGTGCCGCCGAGCGGGTGATGCCCGGTGGTGGACACCGACGGTGCCGGGGACGCCTTCGCCGCCGGCTTCCGGTGCGCCTGGTTCCGCGGCCACCCGCCGCGGGACCGCGCCCGGGCCGGCTCGGCCGCGGGGGCCTTCGCCCGCACCTCCGCCGCGGGACGCACACCGGCTTCATCGCGGCGGCCGCCTTGGATACCCTCCTGACCCGGTGAGCGATTCTCATCGAGCTCCAAGCCTGCGGTAACGCGCCTTCCAGGCTGAGGCGTCATAGTCATGGACCGAACGAGGCGCCACCGACCACGGCAGGGGAGTCAGAAATGGGCGATCACCGCCGCGCAAGGTCCCGCCGCCACCGCCTGCTGGCCCCTTCGCTGTTCACCGCGCTGTCCGCGGTCGTGGTGGCCAGCGTGGTGGCCGGCACCCACGGGTTCGGCCTGTCCGACGCGACGGCCGCCGGGAAGGAGGCCCGCAGCGTCCGGGCCGTCTCGCCCGCCCCGGCGGCCTCCCCGGCCGCCACCACGGCGGCGCCCGCCTCGCCCGGCCCGGCCGCCGACACCACCCAGAGCGCGGCGCCGACTCCCGGCGACACCCCGGCCCCCGGGGACGCCCCGACGGCCACCGACACCCCGACCGTCCCAGCCTCCGCCCCCGCCACCCCCGACGTGCACAGCGCGGCGTTCGGGACGACCGCTTCCGCCCCCGCCGACAACCGGGAGACCTCCACCGTCGGCGCCCTGTTCAGCGGTCCGGTCGCGGCCGGCAACCACTTCTGCACCGCCAGCGTGCTGCACAGCGCCACCGGCAACCTGCTGCTGACCGCCGCCCACTGCCTCAGCAGCGCCGACGGCGTGACCTTCGCCCCCGGCTACCGGGACGGCTCCGCCCCGTACGGCACCTGGCGGGTGACCGCGGTGCACACCGCCGCCGGCTGGTCCCAGAACGGTGACGTGGACGAGGACTTCGCGATCCTGGAGACCGCCCCCAACAACGGCCGCAAGGTCGAGGACGTGGTCGGCGGCAACAAGCTGGGCACCGACGAGCCCTTCGGCGCCACCGTCCGCCTCTACGGCTACCCGGCCGACGCCGAGGCGCCCAGCCTGTGCACCAACACCACCGGGCAGCAGAGCAGTTACCAGCGCGCCGTCCAGTGCCCGGCCTACCCGGCCGGCACCAGCGGCGGCCCGTGGATCAACACCGCCACCGGTGACGTGGTCGGCGCCATCGGCGGCTACCAGCAGGGCGGCGACTCCGACGACACCTCGTACAGCGCCTACTTCGACCACACCATCGCCACCCTGTACACCCAGGTCGAGGGCAGCGCCCCCTGACCCGCCGGCACCGGCCCGGGGGCAGCCGTGCCCGGGCATGACGAAGGCCCAGATCCGTGGATTCAACTCCACTGATCTGGGCCTCAGTTGCACTTGCTGCGAAGTGCCCCCGGTAGGATTCGAACCTACGCACCCGCCTCCGGAGGGCGGTGCTCTATCCCCTGAGCTACGGGGGCCTCTTGGCCTGTCGGTCACTTGCGCGTTCCGACGGGATGAACACTACCAGGCTTCCAGCGGCGTCCGTGCACGGGTTTCCGGAAAGATCGTCGGGGCGGGCCGGGCGGGCCGGGCGGTCCGGTGGGCGGAAGTGCCCAAAGGCCGGACGGGGCGCTGGGGTCGCCGATACCCTCGGTGAGGTGTCGGGAGTGTCCGGGCGGGTCCTCGTGGTGGACGACAGCGAGGTGATCCGCCAGCTGATCAGGGTCAACCTGGAGCTGGAGGGCTTCGAGGTGGTGACCGCCGCCGACGGCGCCGAGTGCCTGGAGGTGATCCGCCGGGTGAAGCCCGACGTGGTGACGCTGGACGTGATGATGCCGCGGCTGGACGGCCTGCGGACGGCGGCCCGGCTGCGCGCGACCCCGGACACCAGCGGGCTGCCGATCGCGATCGTGAGCGCCTGCACCCCGGCGGACCTCGACCTGGGGGAGGCGGTCGGGGTGGACGGCTACCTCGGCAAGCCCTTCGACCCCGCCGACCTGGTGGCCCTGGTCCGGCGGTTGATGCGGGCCGGGGAACGGTCCGAAGCGTTTCGCCCTGAGCGAACAGAACGGACTGATCGCGGCTGACACCCCCCGGCGGAGCGGTGCCGCGGCGTCTCAACCGGCAAACCGAGTGGCGGGCGGGTACCCCGTCTCGCCTACGCTTGGCGTCGTGACCCCCGCAGACCTTTCCCAGGCAATCCAGGCCGCAGTGAGCTCCGCCGTCGAGGCGGGCGAGCTGTCCGTCGCCGTGCCCGAGCACGTGACGGTCGAGCGGCCCAAGAACCGGGACCACGGCGACTACGCGACGAACGTGGCCCTCCAGCTCGCCAAGGCGGCCGGCAAGCCGCCGCGAGCCATTGCCGAGGTCCTGGCCGGACGCCTGCGAGGGATCACCGGCGTCGCCAAGGTCGACATCGCCGGTCCGGGCTTCCTGAACATCACCCTGGACACCGCCACCGCCGGTGCGCTCGCCCGCACCATCGTCGAGGCGGGCGAGGCCTACGGCCGCAACGAGGCCCTCAAGGGCCTGAAGATCAACCTGGAGTTCGTCTCCGCCAACCCGACCGGCCCGATCCACATCGGCGGCGTCCGCTGGGCCGCCGTCGGCGACTCGCTGGCGCGCGTGCTGCGGGCCTCCGGCGCCGACGTCACCACCGAGTACTACCTCAACGACGCCGGTGTGCAGATCACCAAGTTCGCCGCCTCCCTGCAGGCCGCCGCGAACGGCCGCGAGGTGCCCGAGGGCGGCTACGTCGGCGAGTACATCGTCGACATCGCCAAGACCCTCACCGACGCGATCCCGGGCGTGCTCGACCTGCCCGAGGCCGAGCAGCTGGAGGTCTTCCGCACCGAGGGCCTCAAGCTCATGGTGGCCGAGATCAAGCGCTCGATGGACGAGTTCGGCACCCACTTCGACGTGTGGTTCTCGGAGAAGACGCTGCACGACTCCGGCGCCGTCGAGAAGGCCATCGACCGGCTGCGCGAGCAGGGCCACGTCTTCGACCAGGACGGCGCGGTCTTCCTGCGCACCACCGACTTCGGCGACGACAAGGACCGCGTCCTGGTCAAGGCCGACGGCGACAAGACCTACTTCGCCGCCGACGCCGCGTACTACCTGTCCAAGCGGGACCGCGGCGCCGAGGTCGCGCTCTACATGCTGGGCGCCGACCACCACGGCTACGTCAACCGCCTCAAGGCCATCGCGGCCTGCGCGGGCGACGACATGAACCGCAACATCGAGGTGAAGATCGGCCAGTTCGTGAAGATGCTTCGCGACGGCGAAGAGGTCCGCATGTCCAAGCGGGCCGGCAACATCATCACGATCGACGACGTGGTCGAGTGGATCGGCGTCGACGCCGCCCGCTACACCCTGGCGCGTTCCTCCACGGACTCGACGATCACGCTGGACATCAACATCCTGACCAGCCAGACCAACGAGAACCGGGTCTACTACGTCCAGTACGCCCACTCGCGGATGTGCGCGGTGCAGCGCAACGCCGACGAGCACGGCATCACGCGCGGTGCGGCCGAGGACTTCAAGCCGGAGCTGCTGGCCACCGACTGGGAGTCCGACCTGCTCGGCCACCTCGGCGAGTTCCCGCGCGTGCTGGCCGCGGCCGGCGAGCTGCGCGAGCCGCACCGGGTCGCCGTGTACCTGGAGGAGCTGGCGGCCAAGTACCACCGCTTCTACGACAACTGCCGCATCCTGCCCCGGGGCGACGAGGAGGTCACGGACCTCACGCGCGCCCGCCTCTGGCTGGCCGACGCGACGCGCACGGTCGTCGCCAACGGCCTCACGCTCCTGGGCGTGACGGCGCCCGAGCGGATGTAAGCACCACCCCCAAGCGCACAGCGGGGGCGGCTGACGGTCAACGGGGACCGTCGCCGCCCCTCGCCATAGGTCTCGAAGGACTTGTCGACATGAGTCGCTCCGCACACCCCGCAGGCCCCCGCCACGGCGACGTCCTGCCCGAGGGCCACTACCAGGCCCCGCCGGCCGACCTGAACGCGCTCGACCCCAAGGTCTGGTCACGGACCGTCGCCCGTGACGCCGAGGGCGTGGCCACCGTCGGCGGGATCGACGTCAAGCGGCTGGCGGCCGAGTTCGGCACCCCGGCCTACGTGCTGGACGAGGAGGACTTCCGCGCCCGGGCCCGCGCCTGGCGGGACGCCTTCGGCACCGACGCGGACGTCTACTACGCCGGGAAGGCGTTCCTCTCCAAGGCGATCGTGCGCTGGCTGCACGAGGAGGGCCTCAACCTCGACGTGTGCAGCGTCGGCGAGCTGGCGGTGGCGCTGGCCGCCGGGATGCCGCCGGAGCGGATCGCGCTGCACGGCAACAACAAGTCGGTGGACGAACTCGAGCACGCGGTGAAGACCGGGATCGGGCACATCGTGGTCGACTCCTACGCGGAGATCGAGCGCCTGGCCGCGATCGCCGCCCGCCAGGGCGTGCGCCAGCGGGTGCTGATCCGGATCACCGTCGGCGTCGAGGCGCACACCCACGAGTTCATCGCGACCGCCCACGAGGACCAGAAGTTCGGCCTGTCGCTGACCGGGGGAGCGGCCGCCGAGGCGGTGCGCCGGGTGCTCGGCCACGACAGCCTGGAGCTGCGCGGCATCCACTCGCACATCGGCTCGCAGATCTTCGACATGGCGGGCTTCGAGGTCGCCGCCCGCCGGGTGGTCGGCCTGCTGGCCGGGATCCGCGACGAGCACGGCGTCGAACTGCCCGAGATCGACCTCGGCGGCGGCCTGGGCATCGCGTACACCAGCGAGGACGACCCGCGCGAGCCGGCCGAGATCGCCGCCGCGCTGGCCGAGATCGTCCGCCGGGAGTGCGCCGCCGCGGGCCTGAGCACCCCCCGGCTGAGCGTGGAGCCGGGCCGGGCGATCGTCGGCCCGACCGCGTTCACCCTGTACGAGGTCGGCACGGTGAAGCCGCTGGAGGGCCTGCGCACCTACGTCAGCGTGGACGGCGGGATGTCCGACAACATCCGCACCGCGCTGTACGACGCCGAGTACTCGGTGGCCCTGGTGTCGCGCACCAGTGACGCCGAGCCGATGCTGGTCCGGGTGGTCGGCAAGCACTGCGAGTCCGGTGACATCGTCGTCCGGGACGCCTTCCTGCCGGCCGACCTGGCCCCGGGCGACCTGATCGCGGTGCCCGCCACCGGCGCCTACTGCCGCTCGATGGCGAGCAACTACAACCACGCCCTCAAGCCCCCCGTGCTCGCCGTCAAGGACGGTGCGGCCCGGGTGATCGTCCGGCGCGAGACGGAGGAAGATCTCCTGCGCCTGGATATCGGATGACGAAATTCTCGTCTCAGATCATGGAACGACCGTAGATCCGTGCGGAAAGTCCCCGAGACTGGTACGGACCGAAGTTCCCGGCGGCCCCCGAATAACCGCCGGAAATACCGAAGACGAAGAATGCAGAGCGGAGTCGGATGATGCGTACGCGCCCGCTGAAGGTGGCGTTGCTGGGTTGTGGTGTGGTGGGCTCCGAGGTGGCGCGCATCATGACGACGACGGCCGACGACCTCGCCGCTCGCATCGGTGCCCCGGTCGAGCTCGCCGGGATCGCGGTCCGCCGGGCCGGCCGGGTGCGTCCCGGAGTGCCCGAGCACCTGATCACCACGGACGCCGAGGCCCTGGTGGGCCGGGGCGACATCGACGTGGTGGTCGAGGTGGTGGGCGGGATCGAGCCCTCCAAATCGCTGATCCTGTCCGCCTTCCGGCAGGGCGCCTCGGTGGTCAGCGCCAACAAGGCGCTGCTCGCCCAGGACGGCACCGAACTGCACGCGGCCGCCGCCGCGGCCGGGGTCGACCTGTACTACGAGGCCGCGGTGGCGGGCGCGATCCCGCTGCTGCGCCCGCTGCGCGAGTCCCTCGCCGGGGACAAGGTCAACCGGGTGCTGGGCATCGTCAACGGCACCACCAACTTCATCCTCGACAAGATGGACACCACCGGCGCCGGCTACTCGGAGGCGCTGGAGGAGGCCACCGCGCTCGGTTACGCCGAGGCCGACCCGACGGCCGACGTCGAGGGCTTCGACGCCGCCGCCAAGGCCGCGATCCTGGCCGGGATCGCCTTCCACACCAAGGTCACCGCGGCGGACGTCTACCGCGAGGGCATCACCGAGGTGACCGCCGCCGACATCGCCTCCGCCAAGGAGATGGGCGCCGTGGTCAAGCTGCTCGCGATCTGCGAGCGCGCCGCCGACGGCGAGTCCGTCACCGCGCGCGTCCACCCGGCGATGATCCCGCTCTCGCACCCGCTGGCGTCCGTCCGCGAGGCGTACAACGCGGTGTTCGTCGAGGCCGAGGCGGCCGGCCGGCTGATGTTCTACGGCCCCGGCGCGGGCGGCTCGCCGACCGCCTCCGCGGTGCTCGGCGACCTGGTCGCGGTCTGCCGCAACAAGCTGGCCGGGTCCACCGGTCCCGGTGACTCCGTGTACACGCGGCTGCCCGCCAAGCCGATGGACGAGGTGGTCACCCGCTACCACGTCAGCCTGGACGTGGACGACCGGGCGGGCGTGCTCGCCCAGGTCGCGTCCGTCTTCGCCGAGCACGGCGTCTCCATCGACACCGTGCGCCAGCAGGGCCGCGACGGCGACGCCTCGCTCGTCGTGGTCACCCACCGTGCCACCGACGCCGCGCTGTCGGCGACGGTCGACAAGCTCCGCGCGCTGGACAGCGTGCGGGACGTGGCCAGCATCATGCGGGTCGAAGGGGAATAAGGAACCAGCCATGAACGCCGTTGCCGAGAACGTCGTCCGAGGCGCGCACACCCACCAGTGGCGCGGCCTGATCGAGGAGTACCGGGACCGCCTGCCGGTCACCGCGGCCACCCCGGTGGTCACCCTGCTGGAGGGCGGCACGCCCCTGGTACCCGCCCAGGTGCTCTCCGAGCGCACCGGCTGCGAGGTCTACCTCAAGGTCGAGGGCGCCAACCCGACCGGCTCCTTCAAGGACCGCGGGATGACGATGGCCATCTCCAAGGCCAAGGAGGAGGGCGCGCAGGCCGTCATCTGCGCGTCCACCGGCAACACCTCGGCCTCCGCTGCCGCGTACGCGGTGCGGGCCGGGATGGTCTCCGCGGTGCTCGTCCCGCAGGGCAAGATCGCCCTGGGCAAGATGGGCCAGGCGCTGGTGCACGGCGCCCGGATCCTGCAGGTCGACGGCAACTTCGACGACTGTCTGACGCTGGCCCGCGAACTGTCCGAGAAGTACCCGGTGGCGCTGGTCAACTCGGTGAACCCGGTGCGGATCGAGGGCCAGAAGACGGCGGCCTTCGAGATCGTCGACATGCTCGGCGACGCCCCGGACATCCACGTCCTGCCGGTCGGCAACGCGGGCAACATCACCGCCTACTGGAAGGGCTACCGGGAGTACGCCACCGACGGGATGGCCGCGGGCACCCCGCGGATGTGGGGCTTCCAGGCGGCCGGCTCGGCCCCGATCGTGGACGGCGCGCCCGTCCTCAAGCCGCAGACCATCGCCACCGCGATCCGGATCGGCAACCCGGCCTCCTGGGACTTCGCGCTCGCCGCGCGGGACGAGTCCGGCGGCCTCATCGACAAGGTGACGGATCGTCAGATCCTGTCCGCCTACCGGCTGTTGGCCTCGCAGGAGGGCGTCTTCGTGGAGCCCGCCTCGGCCGCCTCGGTGGCCGGCCTGCTGGCCAAGGCGGAGGCCGGCCTGGTCGACCCGGGCCAGCGGATCGTCTGCACGGTGACCGGCAACGGACTCAAGGACCCGGACTGGGCGGTGGCCGGCGCGCCGCAGCCGCAGATCGTCCCGGTCGACCCGGCGGCCGCGGCCCAGCGGCTCGGACTGCTCGACTGACGACGGGGTCTGACACTTCGACGGGCCGCCCCTTTCGGGGGTCGGCCCGTCAAAGTTCTCCGGTGACACTTTGGTGTCAATTCCGCTTCGCATTCCGATCCGATTCCACCCCCCTCCCTGACCGGGAGGGGTGCGCATTCCGGCCAGAACCGGCAACACACCAGATCGAAGGCCCACGGGGTGTACCACTGGGGAACCTCTCTTCGATACTCTGGGTTCGGCCGTGTGGCACATGCCCCGGGCCCGTCCTACGTACGGGCCGCGCCGACGACTGTGACCGCCACACCCGAGTGGTCCGCGGCCCTTCCCCCACCCTCGCACCGACGACGCGCTCCGCGCCGCCCGATTTCTCCAGGAGAGTCCACCGCATGGCCGGTCCCGCGTTCCGTGCCGCCGCCGTCCGGGTCAGGGTTCCCGCGACCAGCGCCAACCTCGGCCCGGGCTTCGACGCCTTCGGGCTCGCGCTGAGTCTCTACGACGACGTGGTCGTCCGGGTCTCCGACTCCGGTCTTGCCGTCGACATCGCCGGTGAGGGCGCCGAGACGCTGCCCCGGGACGAGCGCCACCTGCTGGTCCGCTCGATGCGGGCCGCCTTCGACCGGCTCGGCGGCCAGCCGCGCGGCCTCGAAGTGGTCTGCGCCAACCGGATACCGCACGGCCGCGGCCTGGGATCCTCCTCGGCCGCCATCTGCGCCGGCATCGTGGCGGCCCGGGCCGTCACCATCGGCGGCCCGTCCGCGCTGGACGACGACGCGCTGCTGGCCCTCGCCTCCGAGCTGGAGGGCCACCCGGACAACGTCGCGGCCTGCCTGCGCGGCAACTTCACCATCGCCTGGACCGACGAGGAGGCGGCCAGGGCGGTCGCCCTGGAGCCCTCCGAGCAGGTCGTCCCGGTCGTGTTCGTCCCGGCCGGCGAGGTGCTCACCGAGACCGCCCGCGGCCTGCTGCCGAAGACCGTCCCGCTGGCCGACGCCGCCGTCAACGCGGGCCGCTCCGCGCTGATGGTGGAGGCGTTGACCCGGCGGCCCGAACTGCTCCTCGCCGCCACCGAGGACCGGCTGCACCAGGACTACCGCGCCTCCGCCATGCCGGACAGCGCCGCGCTGGTCGGCGTGCTGCGCGCGGAGGGTGTCCCCGCGGTCATCTCCGGCGCCGGTCCGACCGTGCTGGCGCTCACCGACGAGGCGGGCGTCGACAAGGTGCTCTCCTTTGCCGGACACCACGGCCACGGCGGCGACCCGGCGTTCGCCGCGCACCGGCTCGGCGTCGACCGCACCGGGGCCACCGTGCTCCCGCTGGACGTCTGAACTGCCCGCTGAGCAGGCAGGACGGCCCGGCGCCGAGCCGGGCCGTCCGGACACGATTGGCAAGCCCGAGGTCGGGGAATGTCTGAGGGGGTCGGTAGTGTTAACCTCATTGCTGCACCAGGTGCCCTCCGGGGCTCGGTGCGCCGCGTCCCGATCCCAGCGTTCCACTGCCGTGGAACCGCCACGATGTCCGGGGCGACGATTCTCCGGGAGCCCACCGCAGCGCGTACGCAGCCTGCCTGCGCGACATGCGGCCGCATCCCGAAGCCGTGACGGCACCTGACTCCCACCCGCGGCCTCCCACCTCGAGGCACAGGACGGGCGGAGCGCGGGCCACCGTCACGCGACGGGGGCCCGGGATTCGCAGGCAGCGTGGGGGCAACGCCCTCTGGGGAGGCCGACACACGGCCCGCCCACGCGCCACCTCAGCACCACCGTGCTTCACGCACCGCACCTCGCAGCCCTCCCTCGACAGGCTCCCGCCGTTCGAGGGATCACCGCCTCGGACCGACGCAGTCGAGCGTTGGTCAGGACAGCACAACCGGTCGCCGAGCCAGACAGGCCGACGTCCGCTCCAGGGAAGGACCCTTAGTGAGCGACTCCACCGATCTGATGGGCGCGCGCCCGGACGCCGAAGCGTCGGACGCAGCCGCCGCCCCCGCTGCCCCGGCCCGCCGCCGCCGCAGTGCCGCCGCCGGCCTGGACGGCATGGTCCTCGCCGAGCTGCAGAAGCTCGCCGCGGACCTGGGCATCACCGGTACCGGACGCATGCGCAAGAGCCAGCTGATCGAGACCATCAAGGAGAAGAGCGGCGGAGACCCGCTGCTCGCCGCCGGTGGCGCTCCGGCCGCCAAGCGCACCGCCGCCAAGGCGGACGCCGAGGCCCCGGCCGAGAAGCCGGCCCGCCGCACCAAGGCCGCCGCCGCTGCCGCGGCCCCGGCCGCCGAGCCGCAGGCCCAGATCGAGATCCCGGTCCAGGCCGCCGCCGAGACCGCCGCGCCGGCCCGTACCGAGCGCACCCGCCGCCGCGCCACCTCGGCCGCCGGCGCCCCCACCGCCCCGGCCGGGGCCGCTGCCACCGAGGCCCCCGCCGAGGCCGCCACCGTCGCGGTGGCCGAGCCCAAGCAGGCCGAGCGCGCGGCCGAGACCCGTGGCTTCGAGGGCCGCGAGGAGGGTCGCGAGACCCGTCGTGACCGCCGTGACCGCCGCGACCGCCCGGAGCGCACCGACCGCTCCGACCGCCCGGAGCGCACCGACCGCCCGGAGCGCACCGAGCGTCAGGACGCCGGCGAGGCCCAGGCCGGGCAGGACGGCGACGGCCGCGAGTCGCGCCGCGACCGCCGCAACCGCCGCGAGCGGACCGACCGCCAGGGCGGCCAGCAGGGCCAGCAGCAGACCCAGGGCGAAGGCCAGCAGCGCCGCGAGAGCGGCCAGGGCCAGCAGGCCCAGCAGCCGCAGGCCCAGCAGGGCGGCTACGACGACGACGAGTTCGGCGACGGCCGTCGTGGCCGTCGGGGCCGCTACCGCGACCGTCGTGGCCGTCGCGGCCGCGAGGGCTTCGAGGCCGGTCCCGTCGAGACGCCGATCGGCGAGGACGACGTCCTGATCCCGGTCGCGGGCATCCTCGACATCCTCGACAACTACGCGTTCGTGCGCACCTCCGGCTACCTGCCGGGCCAGAACGACGTCTACGTCTCGCTCGCCCAGGTCCGCAAGAACGGCCTGCGCAAGGGCGACGCCATCACCGGTGCGGTGCGCCAGCCCCGCGACGGCGAGCGCCGCGAGAAGTTCAACGCCATGGTGCGGCTGGACTCCGTCAACGGCATGGACCCGGAGACCGGCCGCGGCCGCCCCGAGTTCAACAAGCTCACCCCGCTGTACCCGCAGGACCGGCTCCGCCTGGAGACCGACCCGGGCGTGCTGACCACCCGGATCATCGACCTGGTGTCGCCGATCGGCAAGGGCCAGCGCGGTCTGATCGTCGCGCCGCCGAAGACCGGCAAGACCATGGTGCTGCAGGCGGTCGCCAACGCGATCACCCACAACAACCCCGAGTGCCACCTGATGGTCGTTCTGGTCGACGAGCGTCCGGAAGAGGTCACCGACATGCAGCGGTCGGTGAAGGGCGAGGTCATCTCCTCCACCTTCGACCGCCCGGCCGAGGACCACACCACCGTCGCCGAGCTGGCCATCGAGCGCGCCAAGCGCCTGGTGGAGCTGGGCCACGACGTGGTCATCCTGCTGGACTCGATCACCCGCCTGGGCCGCGCCTACAACCTGGCGGCGCCGGCCTCCGGCCGCATCCTGTCCGGTGGTGTCGACTCGACCGCGCTCTACCCGCCGAAGAAGTTCTTCGGCGCCGCGCGCAACATCGAGAACGGCGGCTCGCTGACCATCCTGGCCACCGCGCTGGTCGAGACCGGCTCGCGCATGGACGAGGTGATCTTCGAGGAGTTCAAGGGCACCGGCAACATGGAGCTCAAGCTCGACCGGAAGCTCTCGGACAAGCGCATCTTCCCGGCCGTCGACGTGGACGCCTCCAGCACCCGCAAGGAGGAGATCCTGCTCGGCAGCGAGGAGTTGGCCATCGTCTGGAAGCTGCGCCGGGTGCTGCACGCGCTCGACTCGCAGCAGGCGATCGAGCTGCTCCTGGACAAGATGAAGCAGACCAAGAGCAACGCCGAGTTCCTGATGCAGATCGCCAAGACCACCCCCGGCTCCAACGACTGACCGTAGCCGGACGGTTGTCGAAGCACGGAACCCCGGACCGCGCGAGCGGTCCGGGGTTCCGTGCGTTCGTGGCCGCTTTGTTCCAGAGTTGGGACAGCTTGGGACTATTTGATCTTCTTGTCCGATTTACTCTGGACCGTATGGCCGAGCACAAGAGGATCCCGAGTCGCCGCCGCCGCGTCCTGCGGTGGTCCGCCTGCGCGTTCGCCGCGTTCGTCGTCGTCGGCGGCGGGGCGGGTGCGTACGCGTACCTGAAGCTCGACGGCAACATCAAGAGCGTCGACATCGACTCCCGCCTCGGTGACGCCCGGCCCCCGGCCGCCACCGACGGCTCCTTCAACATCCTGGTGCTGGGCTCCGACTCCCGGGTCGGCGAGAACGGCGACCTGGCCGGCGGGGACACCGGCGACTCCGCCCGCTCCGACACCGCGATGGTGGTGCACATCAGCCAGGACCACTCACGGGCCTCGATCGTCTCGATCCCGCGCGACACCCTGGTCGACCGCCCGCAGTGCACGGACAGCGGCGGCAAGGCCGTCCCGGCGGTCAAGCGCGCGATGTACAACAGCGCCTTCGAGTCCGGCGGCGCGGCCTGCGCGGTCAAGACCACCGAGCAGCTCACCGGGCTGCGGATGGACCACTACCTCCAGGTCGACTTCGCCGGCTTCGCCCGGGTCGTGGACGCGATAGGCGGGGCCACCGTGACCACCACGGTGGCCATCCACGACAAGGACAGCGGGCTCGACCTGGCGGCCGGGCAGCACCACCTCGACGGTCAGCAGGCGCTGGCCTTCGTGCGCACCCGGCACGGCGTCGGCGACGGCAGCGACCTCGGCCGGATCGAGCTGCAGAAGCAGATGGTCAAGTCGCTGCTCCAGCAGGCCGGCGGGATCGGGCTGTTCTCCGACCCGGTCAAGCTGTGGTCGATCGGCGACACCATGACCAGGAGCATCACCACCGACTCCGCGCTCGGCTCGGTGAACTCGCTGGTGGGGCTGGTGCAGGAACTCAAGGGGATCGGACCGGACCAGCTGACCATGGTGACCCTGCCGGTGGTGACCGCCCCCAGCGACCCCAACCGGGTGGTCGAGCAGCAGCCGCAGGCCGGGAGCGTCTGGGCGGCGCTCAGGGCCGACCAGCCGGTCCCGCAGACCGTCGTCTCGGCCCAGCCCGAGAACCCCGCCCAGGCGGCCCCCACGGCCTCCCCGACGGCTGTTCCGAAGGCCGCCCCGAAGTCCGCCGCGACGGCCACCGCGCGGCGCTGACGGGGCCCTGCGGGCGGCGCCAGCCCGCCGTCCGTCGGCGGCCCGTCGGCGGCCCGCCGTTCGTCCGTCGGCTGCCCGGAATATCCCGGAACGGGTCCCGGTTTGGGAAGATGCGGCCGGTCCTGGCAGACTGGTCCGTCGGTCCCGGTTCACGTGCGGCTCTCCCAGCCGCCGACCCGGTGCCCTCCCGAAAACTAGGAGAACCCCTTGAAGTCCAACGTTCACCCGGAGTACGTGGTCACCCGCGTGACCTGCACCTGCGGCGCCGAGTTCACCACCCGCTCGACCGAGACCAGTGGCGAGATCCGCGCCGAGGTCTGCTCGCAGTGCCACCCGTTCTACACCGGCAAGCAGAAGATCCTCGACACCGGTGGCCGCGTGGCCCGCTTCGAGGCCCGCTTCGGCAAGCAGCACAGCGCGAAGGCCTAGCGCTCCCTCGGCGCCGGTTCCCGGTGCCCCCGTACTCGATGTCGGGGGCGCCGCGAACCGGCGCCGTTCGCGTCCCAGCGCGCGTTCCGCAGCACCACCGTTCCGAAATCCCCACACGTTCCGAGCCCCCACGGGAAGAAGGCCACCCCATGTTCGAGGCAGTCGAAGAGCTCCTCGTCGAGCACGCCTCCCTCGAAACGAGGCTGGCCGACCCGTCCGTCCACGCGGACCAGAACAACGCCCGCAAGCTGGCCAAGCGCTACGCCGAGCTGACCCCGATCACCCGGGCCTACCGGCAGTGGCGGCAGGCCGGCGAGGACATCCAGGCCGCCCGCGAACTCGCCGCCGAGGAGCCGGAGTTCCTCTCCGAGGTGAAGGAGTCCGAGGCGCGCCGCGACGAGCTGACCGAGGAACTGCGGCTGCTGCTCGTCCCGCGCGACCCGAACGACGACAAGGACGTCATCCTGGAGATCAAGGCGGGCGAGGGCGGCGAGGAGTCCGCGCTGTTCGCCGGCGACCTGCTCCGGATGTACCTGCGCTTCGCCGAGCGGATCGGCTGGAAGACCGAGCTCATCGACGCCAACGAGTCCGACCTCGGCGGCTACAAGGACGTCTCGGTGGCCGTGAAGACCAAGGGCAACGCCGAACCCGGCCAGGGCGTCTGGGCCCGGCTGAAGTACGAGGGCGGCGTGCACCGCGTGCAGCGCGTCCCCGCCACCGAGTCGCAGGGCCGCATCCACACCTCCGCGGCGGGCGTGCTGGTCACCCCCGAGGCGGAGGAGGTCGAGGTCGAGATCCTCGCCAACGACCTGCGGATCGACGTCTACCGCTCCTCCGGCCCCGGCGGCCAGTCGGTCAACACCACCGACTCGGCGGTCCGGATCACCCACCTGCCGACCGGTATCGTGGCGTCCTGCCAGAACGAGAAGAGCCAGCTGCAGAACAAGGAGCAGGCGATGCGCATCCTGCGTTCGCGGCTGCTGGCCGCCGCGCAGGAGGAGGCCGAGCGGGAGGCCTCGGACGCGCGTCGCAGCCAGGTCCGTACGGTGGACCGCTCCGAGCGGATCCGGACGTACAACTACCCGGAGAACCGCATCTCGGACCACCGCACGGGGTTCAAGGCGTACAACCTGGACCAGGTCCTGGACGGCGAGCTGAACGCGGTGATCCAGTCCTGCGTCGACAAGGACGCGGCGGCCAAGCTCGCCGCGGCCCAAGAGAACTGAGACCGGCGCGCCCCAGCCCGACGCAAGCCCGAAGCCGGAGCGCAGAAACATGAGGTCGTACGGATGAACCTGCTGCTCGCCGAGGTGGCCCAGGCCACCCAGCGGTTGGCCGCGGCCGGCGTGCCGTCGCCGCGCTTCGACGCGGAGGAACTCGCCGCCTACGTCCACAACGTCAAGCGCAGCCAGCTGCACACGGTGAAGGACGCGGACTTCGACGCCCGCTACTGGGAGGCGGTCTCGCGCCGCGAGGCCCGCGAGCCGCTGCAGCACATCACCGGACGGGCGTTCTTCCGCTACCTCGAACTGGAGGTCGGCCCCGGGGTCTTCGTGCCCCGGCCGGAGACCGAGACGGTCGTCGAGTGGGCGATAGACGCGGTGCGCGACATGGACGTCGCCGAGCCGCTGGTGGTCGACCTGTGCTCCGGCTCGGGCGCCATCGCGCTCGCCCTGGCCCAGGAACTGCCGCGCTCCACCGTGCACGCCTTCGAACTCGACGAGGGCGCACTGGAGTACACCCGGCGCAACATCGAGGCCAGCCCGGACCGCGCCAGGGTCACCCTGCACGCCGGGGACGCCACCAAGGCCTTCGAGGACGACCGCTCCTGGGACGGCCGCTTCGACCTGGTGATCTCCAACCCGCCGTACATCCCGCTCACCGAGTGGGAGTACGTCGCGCCGGAGGCCCGCGACCACGACCCGCAGATGTCCCTGTTCTCCGGCGAGGACGGCCTGGACACCATCCGCGGCATCGAGCGGGTCGCCGCCCGGCTGCTGCGCCCGGGCGGCGCGGTGGTGATCGAGCACGCCGACCAGCAGGGCGGCCAGGTGCCGTGGATCTTCAACGAGGAACGCGGCTGGACGGACACCGCCGACCACCGCGACCTGAACAACCGGCCGCGCTTCACGACCGCCCGGAGGGTCGGGTCGTGAAGATCGAGCACAGCACGACCGCCCGGAGGGTCGGGTCGTGAACATCGAGCACAGTACGACCGCCCGGAGGGTCGGGTCGTGAAGGTCGAGCACAGCACGACCGCCCGAAGGGTCGGGTCGTGAAGATCGAGCACAGCACGACCGCCCGAAGGGTCGGGTCGTGAACATCGAGCACAGCACGACCGCCCGTAAAGCCGCGCCGTGAACGTCATGTGCCATTTCGGAAGGGGACCGCACCGATGAGCCGCCGCTACGACTGTGCCGACGCCGGGGACCGCGCCACCGGCCTGCGCGAGGCCGCCTCGGCCATCCGCCGCGGCGAACTCGTCGTGCTGCCCACCGACACCCTCTACGGGGTCGGCGCGGATGCCTTCTCCCCGGAGGCCGTCGGTGACCTGCTGGCCGCCAAGGGCCGTGGCCGCACCATGCCCTCGCCCGTCCTGGTCGGCTCGCCGACCACCCTGCACGGCCTGGTCACCGACTTCTCCGAGCAGGCCTGGGAGCTGGTCGACGCCTTCTGGCCGGGCGGTCTCACCCTGGTCGCCAAGCACCAGCCCTCGCTGCGCTGGGACCTCGGAGAGACCCGTGGCACCGTCGCGGTCCGGATGCCGCTGCACCCGGTCGCCATCGAGCTGCTGAACGCCACCGGCCCGCTGGCCGTCTCCAGCGCCAACAAGACCGGTGGTCCGTCCCCGGCGACCTGCGACGAGGCGCAGGCCCAGCTCGGCGACGCGATCTCGGTCTACCTGGACGGCGGGAACGCCGACCACGCCACCGCCTCGTCCATCGTCGACGTCACCGGCAAGGTCCCGGTCCTGCTGCGGGCCGGCGCGATCAGCATCGAGCAGCTGAGGGAGGTCGTCCCCGACCTGGAGGCCGGAAGTTGACACCCATCGCCTCGCTCCATGACGGGCCCGGCATAGCGCCGTACCTGGCCGTGGGCCCCAGGCCGCTGGACCACTTCCGGATCCTGTTCGTCTGCACCGGGAACATCTGCCGCTCGCCGATAGCCGAGCGGCTCACCCGGCGTGAGCTGGACACCCGGCTCAGCCCCCGGGTGGCCGGGCGGATCCTGGTGGAGAGCGCCGGCACCTGGGGCCACGTGGGCGCGCCGATGGAGGACCACGCCGTGACCGTGCTCGACGAGTACGGCGCCGACAGCGGCGGCTTCACCGGCCGGGAGCTGCTGGACGAGCACGTGGTCGAGGCCGACCTGGTGCTCACCGCGACCCTGGACCACCGCGCCCAGGTGATCTCGATGGGCCACGAGGCGGGCCTGCGCACCTTCACGCTGAAGGAGTTCACCCGGCTGGTGCGGACGATCGACCCGGGCACCCTGCCCGACCCGCGCCGCGGCGCCGACGTCACCGAGCGCGCCCGCGCGCTGGTCCGGGCCGCCGCCGCGCTGCGCGGCTGGCTGCTGGCCGCCACCCCGGAGTCCGACGAGGTGGACGACCCGTACGGGGCGCCTATCGGCATGTTCCGCAACTGCGGCGAGGAGATATTCCACGCGGTCGACCCGGTGGTGACGGCGCTCACCGGCGTCCCGGCGCCGCGCTAGGCCCGAACGGCCCCGCGTCGCCGTGCTGAGCGTGCGACCCGGTCATACCCTGGGTGGACCGTCCCTGCAGCGCCCGGGAGCCTGCCATGACCGTCACCGATGCCGTGACCGCCTCGACCGCGACGAGGGGGCGCCCGTGGGTGTCCGAGGCGCTGCACCGGGCTGATCCGCAGATCGCCGACCTGCTGGCCGCCGAGGCCGAGCGGCGCGCCGAGACGATCCAGCTGCTGGCGGGGGAGAACCTCACCACCCCCGCCGTCCTGGCGGCGCTGACCGGCCCGCTGATCGACAAGTACGCGGAGGGCTACCCGGGCCGGCGGCACCACACCGGCTGCGCGCTGGCGGACGCCGCGGAGCTGCTGGCGATCGACCGGGCGCGCGGGCTGTTCGCCGCCCCGCACGCCAACGTCCAGCCCCGATCGGCGACTTCGGCGATGCTCGCGGCGTACGCGGCGCTGCTGCGGCCCGGTGACGGGGTGCTGGCGATGTCGCTGGAGCACGGCGGCCACCTCACCTGCGGCTCGCGGGCCAACTTCTCCGGCCGCTGGTTCGACTTCACCGGCTACGGCGTGCGCGAGGCCGACGGCCTGATCGACCTCGACCAGGTGCGCGAGCTGGCCCGGGAGCACCGTCCGAAGGCCATCGTGGCGGGTTCGATCTCCCACCCCCGGCACCCGGACTGGGCGGCCTTCCGGGAGATCGCCGACGAGGTGGACGCCTATCTGATCGCCTCCGTCGCGCAGACCACCGGCCTGGTCGCGGCCGGGGTGGCGCCCTCCCCGGTGCCGTACGCGGACGTCACGGTGGCGGCCACCCACAAGCTGCTGCGCGGCCCGCGCGGGGGCCTGCTGCTGTCCACTGCGGAGCTGGCCGAGCGGATCGACCGGGCGGTGTTCCCGTTCAGCCAGGGCGGCGCGGCGATGAACGAGGTGGCCGGCAAGGCGGTGGCGCTGGCGGAGGCCGGGACGCCCGCCTACCGGGCGTACGCGCAGCGGACGGTGTCCGGGGCGCAGGCGCTCGCCAGGGGGCTCGCAGAGGCCGGTGTGCGCCCTGTGACGGGCGGCACCGACACCCACCTGGTGACCGCCGACGTCAGTCCGCTCGGGGTGACCGGCGCGGAGGCCGAACGGCGCTGCGCGGCGGCCGGGTTGCTGCTCGGCAAGTGCGCGCTGCCGTTCGACCCGGCGCCGGCCGCGGACGCCTCCGGGATCAGGCTGGGCACGGGCACCGTGACCAGCCAGGGGATGGGCGAGGCGGAGCTGGCCGAGATCGCCGGACTGATCGCCCGGCTGCTCGCCGGGGAGGCGTCCGCGCCGGTCGCGGAGCGGGTCCGGGGGCTGGCGGCGGCCTTCGCCGGGTGAGCCCGGGAGGGGCGGGCGTCCACAGGTATCCGGATCTCCTACGCGGGAGGACGAACCGCGATGCACGTCCCGGGCGTCCGACTCAATAAGGTGTGTGCCGTGGCGACGCACCTCGAACCCCGGGACGGCAGGGGAGTACCTTCGGTACCTCCCCGTTCGACAGTGATGCAGGAGGCCAGTGGTGCGTGAGTATCTGCTGGTGCTGTTCTGCACCGCCGCCGTCACCTACCTGCTGACCGGCCCGGTCCGGAAGTTCGCCATCGCGGCCGGTGCGATGCCTCCGGTCCGCGCCCGCGACGTGCACCGCGAGCCCACTCCGCGGCTCGGCGGCATCGCGATGTTCGGCGGGCTGTGCGCGGGCATCCTGGTCGCCTCGCAGCTGGACAACCTGAGCAAGGTGTTCAACGGGGGCAGTGACATCCGCGCGCTGCTGTCCGGCGCCGGGATCATGTTCCTGCTCGGGGTGCTGGACGACAAGTGGGGCGTGGACGCCCTGGTGAAGCTCGGCGGGCAGATGATCGCCGCCGGTGTGATGGTCTGGCAGGGCGTCACGGTGATCACCCTCCCGGTGCCCGGTGTCGGCCCGGTCGCGGTGAGCCCGACCCAGGGCATGGTCATCTCGGTCACCCTGGTCGTCGTCATGGTCAACGCGGTGAACTTCATCGACGGCCTGGACGGCCTGGCGGGCGGCATGGTCTGCATCGCCGCGATGGCGTTCTTCCTGTACAGCTACCGGCTCTGGTACGGCTACGCGATCACCGACGCGGCCCCCGCCGTGCTGTTCAGCGTGCTGCTGATCGGCATGTGCATCGGCTTCCTGGCGCACAACATGCACCCCGCGCGGATCTTCATGGGCGACTCCGGCTCGATGATGCTGGGCCTGATGCTGGCCGTCGCCGCGATCTCGATCACCGGCCGGGTGGACCCGGACCTGATCAACAGTGAGACCGGTTCGCAGACCGCCACCGTGCACACCCTGGTGCCGATCTACATCCCGCTGCTGCTGCCGCTGACGGTCATCGCGCTGCCGCTGGCCGACCTGCTGCTCGCGGTGGTGCGCCGCACCTGGGCCGGCCAGTCCCCGTTCGCCGCCGACAAGCGCCACCTGCACCATCGGCTGCTCCAGGTCGGGCACTCGCACAGCCGGGCCGTGCTGATCATGTACTTCTGGGCGGCGCTGATCGCCTTCGGCACGGTCGCCTTCTCGGTGACCAACACCGGCCGCACGGTGGTGCTGACCCTCGCCGGGCTCTGCCTGGTCGGCCTGGTGGTGCTGCTGACCCCGCGGTTCCGGCCGCGGGCGCCCCGGGCGGTGCAGTCCTTCGTCCCGCCGCGGTACCGGCGGCGGTCGTCCGCCGCGCCGATGGCCGAACTCTCGGCGAAGGACAAGCAACTTCTCGGTGAAGCCGACCGGGACTCGTCCGCGGCCTCCGGCCACGGCAAGGCCACCGGCCGTCGGTGACAGGGAAGTTGACGACCCGCCAAGTGGGCTCACTCGTTCGGCGGAACCGTTGCTCCGTCGGTGTGACAGGTGCCACACATTCATGGTAAAGCTCTCATCAAATAGTTTGTGATACCGTTCACGAGTACCGAGAACACGCCGAAAGACCTGACAGGTGGAGGACTTCCGTCCCTGGTCGGTCTCCCTCGACGGGCCCGCCTCGCGGGCGGCCCGGCGGCGGCCACTCGGTCCGGTGCCACCCCGCCACCATCTGTGCCCGTCCCCCGCCACCTCGACATGCCGCCGGAGCTGCCGACATGCCGTCCAACGACGCCCGGATCCTCCGAGGCGCCGCGATTCCCACTGCGGTCGCCGGGATCATCGCCATGGCGATCTCGTTCGCTGTTGCCGGTGGGAAGGGCCTGCTCGGCGCCTTCTTCGGCGCACTGCTGGTGATGGCCTTCTTCACCTTCGGCCAGATCGCGCTCGACCGGCTGACCAGGTCGAACCCTCAGATGATGATGGCCGCGGGGCTGTTGGTGTACACCACGCAGATCCTGCTGGTCGGCATCGTGCTCGCGATCTTCAAGAACACCGAACTGTTCAACCGGCAGGCCTTCGCCTTCACCCTGCTGGGCTGCGCCCTGATCTGGACGGGCTTCCAGGTGCGCGGCGCACTCAAGGCCAAGACCTTCTACGTCGACACCGACGCCTCGGAAAAGAAGGGCGACAAGCCCTCCGACTCGGGACGTCAACAGTGACGAGGCCTGGCTGTCCCCCCAACGAGGGGGGCGGTGTTTATGCCGCACTGACGGCCTGCTATCGTCCGTCGCAACAACGGAGTACGGGAAGAGGCCTGGTCTGTCCGCACAGCGGATCGATCGCCCCCCGGACCCGCGCAGTCTTCGATGATCCCGCAGTCGCGCAGCGAGCCGTCGCGCGGGGTCGGCGAGAAACCCATCAAGTTCCAGTGCCGTTCCGTGGCCGCAGGCCACGCCGACACACCGAGGTTGCCGTATCCATGCGTCACGACGAAGGAGTCCGTGGTGAGTGCTGAACTCACGTCCCTCGCCTCAGGCAGTTGCCACTTCGGGGACGCTGGCTGCGGCTTCCCGGCCCCGGGTCTGAACGAATTCGACTTCAAGCCGATCTTCACCGTCGGCAGCTTCTACTTCAACAAGCCGATGCTGCTGTCGATGATCGTCGCAGTGTTGGTGGTCGTCTTCTTCTGGGCCGCCTTCGCCAAGCCGCGCCTGGTGCCGGGCAAGCTGCAGCTGGTCGGTGAGATCGGCTACGACTTCGTCAAGCGCTCCATCGTGCTGGAGACGATCGGCAAAAAGGGCGAGAAGTACGTCCCGATGCTGGTCTCGATGTTCTTCTTCGTGTGGCTGCTGAACATCATGTCGATCATCCCGTTCGCACAGTTCCCCGTGACGGCGGCGATCGCGTTCCCGGCCGGCCTCGCGGCGGTCGTGTGGATCACCTACATGACGCTGACCTTCAAGAAGCACGGCTTCGTCGGCGGTCTGAAGAACCTCTGCTGGCCGTCGGGCATCCCCGGCTGGGTCATGTTCATCCTGGTGCCGATCGAGTTCTTCTCGAACATCTTCGTGCGCCCCTTCACGCTCGCGGTCCGAGCCTTCGCGAACATGTTCGCCGGCCACCTGCTGATCGTGATGTTCTCCATCGCCTCCTGGTACCTGCTCAGCCCTTCCCTGGGCGCGCTCTACGGCTCGGCCTCGTTCATCGTCGCCGTCGGCCTGACCGCCTTCGAGCTGCTGGTCCAGTTCCTGCAGGCCTACATCTTCGTGATGCTGGCCAGCAGCTACATCGCCGGTGCCCTGGAAGAGGCGCACTGAGCCTGAGGCCCTGGCCTCTCCTGAACCACCATCCGGATCGCCCGGTGGCCAATCACCACCGGTTCACCACCCCCTGCAAAGGACACAACTGCAATGACCATGATCGCTGAGGGCGTCGTCGGTTCCATCGCTTCCGTCGGTTACGGCCTTGCCGCCATCGGCCCCGGCATCGGCGTCGGTCTGATCTTCGGTAACGGTGTCCAGGCCATGGCCCGCCAGCCCGAGGCCGCCGGTCTCATCCGTTCCAACATGTTCATCGGCTTCGCGCTGACCGAGGCGCTCGCGCTCATCGGCATCGTCATGCCGTTCGTGTTCGGTACCGGCAAGTAATTCCGGCGCACCGGTAGTCCCCCAGACGAAAGGTTCAGATATGAACCCCGTGGTCGCCTTCGCGGCCGAGGAGAAGATGAACCCTCTTCTCCCCGCGTGGCCCGAGGTCATCATCGGCCTGCTCTGCTTCTTCATCGTCTTCGGTCTGCTCGGCAAGAAGCTCCTCCCCAGCATCGAGAAGGTGCTGTCGGAGCGCCGGGACGCCATCGAAGGCGGCATGGAGCGCGCCGAGGCCGCTCAGGCCGAGGCTCAGGCCGTGCTTGAGCAGTACCGTGCCGAGCTCGCTGAGGCGCGCCACGAGGCCGCCCGCATCGTCGAGCAGGCTCGCGAGCAGGGTGCCGCCCAGCTCACCGAGATGCGCGAGGAGGGCCAGCGTCAGCGCGAGGCCATCGTCGCCGCCGGTCACGCCCAGATCGAGGCCGACAAGAAGCAGGCGACTGCCGCCCTGCGCCAGGACGTGGGTTCGCTGGCCACCCAGCTGGCGTCCCGCATCGTGGGCGAGTCCCTGGAGGACTCCGCTCGGCAGAGCGGCGTGATCGACCGCTTCCTGGATGAGCTGGAGGCCAAGGCCGCCGTTGCTCAGGGCGCGGCCAAGTGATCGGCGCCAGCCGCGAGGCGCTCGCCGCCGGCCGGCAGAACCTCGACAGCCTGACCGACTCCACCTCGGTGGACGCGGCCAAGCTCGCCGAGGAGCTCGCCGCCGTCACGGTCGTCCTGGACCGTGAGGTGTCGCTGCGCCGAGTTCTGACCGACCCGTCCCGGTCGGGCCAGGACAAGGCCCAGCTGGTCACCTCGCTGCTGACCGGGCAGGTCTCCGGCGAGGCCGTGGACCTGGTCTCCGGCCTGGTCCGCTCCCGCTGGTCGGGCTCGCGCGACCTGGTGGACGCGACCGAGGAGCTGGCCGCGTACGCCGAGGTCATCGCCGCGGACAAGGCCGGCGTCCTGGACGACGTCGAGGACGAGCTGTTCCGCTTCGGCCGGGTGGTGAGCGGCTCGCACGAGCTGCGCGCCGCGCTGACCGAGCCGAAGGCCGGCTCCGTCGCCAAGGCCGCGCTGATCAACAAGCTGCTCGGCGGCCGCGCCAACGCCGGCACCGTCCGGCTGGTCACCGCCCTGGTCAACGTTCCGCGTGGCCGTAGCCTGGAGCAGGGCCTCGAGTCCTACTCGAAGCTCGCCGCCGCGCGCCGCGGCCGCATGGTGGCCCTGGTCACCAGCGCGGTGCCGCTGTCGGACACCCAGAAGGAGCGCCTGTCCGGTGCTCTGGGCCGGATGTACGGCCGCCAGGTCCACCTGAACATCGACGTCGACCCCGAGGTCGTCGGCGGCGTCCGGGTGCAGATCGGCGACGAGATCATCAACGGCACCGTGTCGAGCCGCCTCGAAGGCGCTCGCCAGTCGCTCGAAGGCTGAGCAACCAGCAGCACATCCGACCCTCGGTCGGGAAACCGGCTCCCCAAGGAGTCGGCAAAACGTACGGCCGGTTCATACGACCCGGCCGAGAGTCGAGTACTTGCGGCCCTCAATGGCGGGCCGAGGATCGCAAACTAGGAGAGCAGGGAAGCCTGATGGCGGAGCTTACGATCCGTCCGGAGGAGATCCGGGACGCGCTGGCCGACTTTGTCCAGTCGTACCAGCCGGACGCCGCTTCTGTGGAAGAGGTCGGTACGGTCACTGACGCAGCGGACGGCATCGCGCATGTCGAGGGCCTGCCCTCGGTCATGGCGAACGAGCTGCTGAAGTTCGAGGACGGCACGCTCGGCCTCGCGCTGAACCTCGACACCCGCGAGATCGGTGTCGTCGTCCTCGGTGAGTTCGGCGGCATCGAAGAGGGCCAGACCGTGCGCCGCACCGGCGAGGTCCTCTCGGTTCCGGTCGGCGACGGCTACCTCGGCCGCGTCGTGGACCCGCTGGGCAACCCGATCGACGGCCTCGGCGAGATCGCCTCCAGCGGCCGTCGCGCCCTTGAGCTGCAGGCCCCCGGCGTCATGGCCCGCAAGTCGGTCAAGCAGCCGCTGCAGACCGGCATCAAGGCCATCGACGCGATGACCCCGATCGGCCGCGGCCAGCGCCAGCTGATCATCGGTGACCGCCAGACCGGCAAGACCGCGGTGGCCGTCGACACGATCATCAACCAGCGCGACAACTGGCGCTCGGGCGACCCGGAGAAGCAGGTCCGCTGCATCTACGTCGCCGTGGGCCAGAAGGGCTCCACCATCGCGTCCGTCCGCGGCGCCCTGGAGGAGGCCGGCGCGCTGGAGTACACCACCATCGTGGCCGCTCCCGCGTCCGACCCGGCCGGCTTCAAGTACCTCGCCCCGTACACCGGTTCGGCCATCGGCCAGGAGTGGATGTACGACGGCAAGCACGTCCTGATCATCTTCGACGACCTGTCGAAGCAGGCCGAGGCCTACCGCTCCGTCTCCCTGCTGCTGCGCCGCCCGCCGGGCCGCGAGGCCTACCCGGGCGACGTCTTCTACCTGCACTCGCGCCTGCTGGAGCGTTGCGCCAAGCTGAACGACGCCCTCGGCGGCGGCTCGATGACCGGTCTGCCGATCATCGAGACCAAGGCCAACGACGTCTCGGCGTACATCCCGACCAACGTCATCTCCATCACCGACGGCCAGTGCTTCCTGGAGTCCGACCTGTTCAACGCCGGCATCCGCCCGGCCGTGAACGTCGGTATCTCGGTCTCCCGCGTCGGTGGCTCCGCCCAGATCAAGGCCATGCGCTCGGTCGCCGGCCGTCTGCGCCTGGACCTCGCCCAGTACCGTGAGCTGGAGGCCTTCGCCGGCTTCGGCTCCGACCTGGACGCGGCCTCCAAGGCCCAGCTGGAGCGCGGTGCGCGCATGGTCGAGCTGCTGAAGCAGGGCCAGTACCAGCCGTTCCCGGTCGAGGAGCAGGTCGTCTCCATCTGGGCCGGCACCACCGGCAAGCTGGACGACGTCCCGGTCGCGGAGATCCGCCGCTTCGAGCGCGAGTTCCTGGACCACGTCCGCCTGCAGCACAAGGACCTGCTGGCCGGCATCGTCGAGACCGGTCTGCTGGCCGACGGCACCGTCGACGCCCTGACCGGCGCGATCGAGGCCTTCAAGCAGGGGTACCAGACCGCCGACGGCAAGCTGCTCTCCGAGCAGGCCTGAGTCCGGTAGCGAGGGAAAGGACGTAACGACCCATGGGAGCACAGCTTCGGGTCTACAAGCGCCGGATCCGCTCTGTCACCGCGACGAAGAAGATCACCAAGGCGATGGAGATGATCTCCGCGGCGCGCATCGGCAAGGCGCAGCGCGCGGTGGCCGCCTCCGCTCCGTACGCCGATGAGCTCACCCGGGCGGTGACGGCGGTGGCCCTCCGGTCCAACGCCAAGCACCCGCTCACCACCGAGAACCCGAACGCCGAGCGCGTGGCCGTCCTGCTGATCACGGCGGACCGCGGACTGGCCGGCGGTTACTCGTCCAACGCCATCAAGGCCTCGCTGACGCTCTCCGAGCGCCTGCGCGGCGAGGGCAAGGACGTCGTGACCTACATCGTCGGTCGGAAGGGTCTGTCGTACTACACCTTCCGCAACCTGTCGGTGGGGAACTCGTGGACGGGCTTCTCGGACAAGCCGACCTACGGTGACGCGAAGACGGTGGCGGCCGAGCTGATCGAGGCCTTCACGGCCGAGACCGGCGGCGTGGACGAACTCCACGTGGTCTCGACCGAGTTCGTGTCCATGCTGACGCAGGACGCGGTCGCGGCGCGGCTGCTGCCGCTGAAGCTGGACGAGGTCCAGCTCAGCGACCAGACGTCGGCCAAGTCGGAGATCTTCCCGCTGTACGACTTCGAACCGTCGGCGGAGGGCGTGCTCGACGCGCTGCTGCCGCGGTACGTCGAGAGCCGGATCTACAACGCGCTGCTGCAGTCGGCTGCTTCCGAGCACGCCGCCCGCCGCCGCGCGATGAAGAGCGCGACGGACAACGCCGGCGAGCTCATCAAGTCGCTCACGCGGCTTGCCAACTCGGCCCGTCAGGCCGAGATCACCCAGGAAATCAGCGAGATCGTCGGTGGCGCCAACGCGCTCGCTGACGCGAGCCGCGGGAGCGAATGACTATGACTGCCACTGTTGAGCCGACCACGGCGACGGGCCGCGTCGCGCGGGTCATCGGCCCGGTCGTCGACGTGGAGTTCCCCGTCGACGCGATCCCGGAGATGTACAACGCCCTGCACGTCGAGGTGAACAACCCCGACGGCACGGGCAAGAAGACCCTCACCCTCGAGGTCGCCCAGCACCTCGGCGACGGCCTGGTCCGCGGCATCTCGATGCAGCCGACCGACGGCCTGGTTCGTGGCGCGCAGGTCACCGACACCGGCTCGGCCATCTCCGTGCCGGTCGGCCAGATCACCAAGGGCAAGGTCTTCAACGCCCTCGGCGACGTGCTGAACGTCGACCAGGCGGAGTTCGACTCCCAGGTCGAGGTCCGGTGGCCGATCCACCGCAAGGCCCCGGAGTTCAAGGACCTCGAGTCCAAGACCGAGATGTTCGAGACCGGCATCAAGGTCATCGACCTGCTCACCCCGTACGTCACGGGTGGCAAGATCGGTCTGTTCGGTGGTGCCGGTGTCGGCAAGACCGTTCTGATCCAGGAGATGATCTACCGCGTCGCCGAGAACTTCGGTGGTGTGTCGGTGTTCGCCGGCGTCGGCGAGCGCACCCGTGAGGGCAACGACCTCATCGACGAGATGGTCGACTCGGGCGTTCTGGACAAGACCGCGCTGGTCTTCGGCCAGATGGACGAGCCGCCGGGCACCCGTCTGCGCGTCGCGCTCTCCGCGCTGACCATGGCGGAGTACTTCCGTGACGTCGAGAAGCAGGACGTGCTCCTCTTCATCGACAACATCTTCCGGTTCACCCAGGCCGGTTCCGAGGTGTCGACCCTGCTCGGCCGCATGCCCTCCGCGGTGGGCTACCAGCCGAACCTGGCCGACGAGATGGGCCTCCTCCAGGAGCGCATCACCTCGACCCGCGGTCACTCGATCACCTCGATGCAGGCGATCTACGTCCCCGCGGACGACCTGACCGACCCGGCCCCGGCCACCACCTTCGCCCACCTGGACGCGACGACCGTTCTGTCGCGCCCGATCTCGGAGAAGGGCATCTACCCGGCCGTCGACCCGCTGGACTCCACGTCCCGCATCCTCGACCCGCGGTACATCGCGCAGAACCACTACGAGACGGCCATCCGTATCAAGGGGATCCTGCAGAAGTACAAGGACCTCCAGGACATCATCGCCATCCTCGGTATGGACGAGCTGTCCGAAGAGGACAAGATCACGGTGCACCGCGCCCGTCGCATCGAGCGCTTCCTCTCGCAGAACACCTACGTGGCGAAGCAGTTCACCGGTGTCGAGGGCTCGACCGTGCCGCTGTCGGAGACCATCGAGGCCTTCAACTCGATCGCCGACGGCAAGTACGACTCCGTCCCGGAGCAGGCCTTCTTCATGTGCGGTGGCATCGAGGACCTCGAGAAGAACGCCGCCGAGCTGGCGAAGAAGTAATCGCGGCCGGTAGCAGCTGAGTGACCGTGAGGGGTGGCCCCCGAGCCTGGGGACCACCCCTCACGGCACATCGGCTGTGATTCCGGTCAAATCCGTGCCGCCGGTTTCATGCCGGAGGCGCGGGGCCGTTATTCTTACCGAAACTCCCGAGTAATCGGGGGTTGCATGAGCCTAGGAGCCCACGTTGGCTGAGCTGCACGTCGAGCTGGTCGCAGCCGACCGCAAGGTGTGGTCCGGTGCGGCCACCATCGTCGTCGCCCGTACGGCCTCCGGTGACACCGGCATCATGCCGGGCCACACCCCGGTGCTGAGCGTGCTGGAGACCGGTCCGGTCACCATCCGCACGGTGGACGGCGGCACCGTCATCGCCGCGGTGCACGGCGGCTTCATCTCCTTCGCCGACAACAAGCTGTCTCTGCTCGCGGAGATCGCCGAGCTGGCGGACGAGATCGATGTCGCGCGTGCCGAGCGCGCACTGGAGCAGGCCAAGTCCGACCTGGACGCGCACGCCGAGCGTCGCGCCGAGGTCCGACTGTTCGCGGCGCGCGGCCTCAAGGCCCACGCCTGAGTGTGCCGGACCCCCGGCTTGGCGGGGTCGACCGACGGTCCCGGGGACGCGCGAGCGTGACCCCGGGACTGTCGTCGTAGTTGGTAGGTCAGCGCGGTCGTCCGGGACGACCGCAACGGGGAACGCGGGTAGCGAGGAGGTAGGTGAGCATGGTCCTCGCGCTTGTGGTGTGTGCGGCGGTCGTGGCGCTGGGAGTGATCGGCCTGATGGCCTTCGCCGTACGCCGCCGCCTGATCCAGCGGGTCGGCGGCACGTTCGACTGCAGCTACCGGCTCAAAATGCCCGCCGACGCCTCGACGCAGCCCGACCTCGACGAGAACGGCAAACCCACCTCAGCCCCGGTCCCCCCGACCGACGGCAAGGGGTGGGTTTTTGGTATCGGCCGGTACAGCGGCGACTCGATCGAGTGGTTCCGGGTCTTCTCGTACGCCCCGCGTCCGCGCCGGGTGCTGCCGCGCCGGGAGATCGAGGTGCTCGGCCGGCGCTACCCGGAGGGCCAGGAGGAGCTGGCGCTGCTCTCCGGCTCGGTGGTGCTGCGCTGCCTGCACAACGGGGCACCGCTGGAGCTGGCGATGAGCGAGGACGCGCTCACCGGCTTCCTGGCCTGGCTGGAGGCGGCCCCGCCCGGGCAGAGGGTCAACGTCGCGTAGCGGCGAGACCCTCGGGATGGGGGTCCCCCCGGCCGGAGGCTGGGGGAGGTCAACGTCGCGTAGCGGCGAGACCCTCGGGATGGGGGTCCCCCCGGCCGGAGGCTGGGGGAGGGTCGACGTCGCCTGGGGTTAACGCCGCCTAACCCGGGCGGCTAGGGTGGCGGCATGGTCAATCTGACGCGCATCTACACCCGTACCGGGGACGACGGCAGCACCGCGCTCGGCGACATGAGCCGGACCACCAAGACCGACCCGCGGCTGATGGCGTACGCCGACGCCAACGAGGCCAACGCGGCGATCGGGGTGGCCCTCGCGGTCGGCGCGCTGTCCGAGGACGTGGCGGCCGTGCTGACCCGCGTCCAGAACGACCTGTTCGACGTCGGCGCCGACCTGTCCACGCCCGTGGTCGAGGACCCGAAGTACCCGCCGCTGCGGGTGCTGCAGTCCTACATCGACCGGCTGGAGGGGGACTGCGACCACTACCTGGAGCAGGTGGAGAAGCTGCGCAGCTTCATCCTGCCCGGCGGCACGCCCGGCGCGGCCCACCTGCACCTGGCCTGCACGGTGGTGCGGCGGGCCGAGCGCTCGACCTGGGCGGCGATCGCCGCGTACGGGGACTCCGTCAACCCGCTGACCGCGAAGTACCTCAACCGGCTGTCCGACCTGCTGTTCATCCTGGCCCGGGTGGCCAACAAGGAGCGCGGTGACGTGCTCTGGGTGCCGGGGGAGAACCGCTAGACGCCCGTTCCCCAGGACTTCGGCCCCGCGTGTTCGACCGCGCGGCCGTCCTCGACCTGCGTGTCGGCCGGGGGCTCCTTGGGCCAGACCGAGTAGCAGCCCGCCACGATCACGTTGACGACGGGCGCGATGCCCAGCTTCCAGTACCACTGGGCGAAGGTGCCGAAGTGGGCGGAGCCCGCGGACAGCGGGACGAGCAGGGTGATCAGGGCCAGGGTGATCACCGCCGAGACGACCGTCCGCTTGGCGATCTGCCACTCGTACGCCGTCCGCTCCGGGCCGTACTTCGGCGAGGGCGGCGGCTTGGGGCCGTCGGCGAAGCGGTACAGGAAGTGCCGGTCGGCCCAGGCGACCAGCGAGGGGCCGTAGCCGACCGAGAAGCCGGCGTAGCTCGCGGCCAGGGCGTGCGTCCAGCTCGCCTCGGCGCCGCCGCGCAGGTCGAGCACGGTGAGCGCGTAGAGGGCGAGGTCCACCGCCGGCAGGCCGACCAGCAGCACGGTGCTGGTGCGGCGCCACCGCAGCAGGTAGCGGGTGGAGAGGGCGAGGCCGAGCACGATCCACCAGGAGATCTCGGCTGCGACGATGAGGGTGACGATCACGTTCTGCTCCGGTCGTTGCGACGGTGTGCGCCTGTCCCTCGGGTTCTCCCGGACCCGGTGAGGACGCAGGAGACAGGCCCTCGTCCAGCCTCGCGTGGGCGCGGTGGGGTGTCGTCGTCGCGCGGTGCCGTCCGGGGCTGCACCTTTCGATGTAGCGGGCTCCTCCGCGGACCGGAGTCGGGCGGGCCGCCGGGGATGGTGAGATGGGGGCGTGCTCGTACCGTCTCTCCCCCCGCGCCGACTGGACCGGCTGATCGCCCTGTGCGGGCTGCTCGGCGGCGCGGTGCTGATCACCTTCAAGGTGTACGACCGGGCGGACCGGGTGCCGCCGTGGGCGGTGGCGCTGCCGCTGCTGACGATGGCGGGGCTGGAGCTGGTCCGGCGCACCCGGCCGGTGCTGGCGGTGTCGCTCGGCGGGCTGGCCTTCGCGGGGAACGTGTTCGCCGGCAGCCTGCTGGCGACGACGATCATGTACACCGACCTGCTGTACGCGGCGGTGCTCTACGGCACCCACCGGATGTCGCGGGTGCTGCACCTGAGCGGCGGTTCGACGGTGCTGGTGCTCTCCGCCCTGGCGTGGTGGGTGGCCGGCACGGCGGCCGGGCTGCTGATCGTGGTGGTCAGCGCGCTGG
Organism: Kitasatospora sp. NPDC023176; assembly: GCF_055560495.1. Lineage (NCBI taxonomy): Bacteria > Bacillati > Actinomycetota > Actinomycetes > Kitasatosporales > Streptomycetaceae > Kitasatospora > Kitasatospora sp. NPDC023176. The sequence continues at coordinate 143,252 of NZ_JBVHIP010000012.1, forward strand.
TGTTCCTGGCGCCGGTGTGGACCGGCGACGTGGTGCGCAAGCACCGGCAGGAGGCGGAGACCGAGCGGCTGCGGGCCGAACAGACCGCGCTGCTCTCGGAGATGGACCGGCGCGAGGCGGTCGGTGCCGAACGGGCGCGGATGGCGCGGGAGTTGCACGACGTGGTGGCCAACCACCTGTCGGCGATCGCGATCCACGCGACCGGGGCCCAGTCGGTGGCCCGGCGACGGCGGTTGGCCGCGGACGATCCGCTGGTGGAGGTGCTGGCGGTGATCCGGGAGAACAGCGTCCAGGGATTGGCCGAAATGCGTCGCATGATCGGACTGCTCCGGGACAGCGGCGGGGGAGAGGTCGACGAGTCGTACGCGGCGCCCGACCTGGCCGCGGTGGACGCCCTGTTGGCCAAGGCCCGGGCGGCCGGGCAGGACGTGGGGCTGGAGTTCGAGCTGACCGAGCTGGGCGCGCGCGGTGACGTCCCGGTGCCGGTCGGGCTGGCCGCGTACCGGATCGTGCAGGAGTCGCTGACCAACGTGCTCAAGCATGCCGGGCCCGGACTGGTCACGCTGCGGCTGGAGTTCGGCCCCGAGCAGCTGCGGATCGCCGTCGACAGCCCGTACCGCGGCGAGGCGGGCCGCGGGCTGCCCGGCGCCCGGGCCGGGCTGGTGGGCATGGCGGAGCGGACCGGGCTGCTCGGCGGCAGCTTCGAGGCCGGGCCGCGGGACGGGTACTGGAGGGTGCGCGCGGTGCTGCCGCGCGCGCAGGAGAGCGAGGGACGGGTATGACGATCCGGGTGCTGGTGGCCGAGGACCAGGCGGCGGTACGGGCGGCGCTGGTGATGATCCTGCGTGCCGAGCCCGGGATCGAGGTGGTCGGGCAGGCCGCCGACGGCGAGGAGGCCGTCCGGCTGGCGCTGGAACTGCGGCCCGACGTGGTGCTGATGGACGTGCAGATGCCCCGGCTGGACGGCGTCTCGGCGACCCGGCAGGTGGTCGACTCCGGGGCCGCCCAGGTGCTCGTGCTGACCACCTTCGACCTGGACGAGTACGTCTACGGCGCGCTGCGGGCGGGCGCGGCCGGCTTCCTGCTCAAGGACCTGGAGGCGGACACCCTGGTCGAGGGCATCCGTACGGTGGCGCGCGGCGACGGCATGCTGGCGCCCTCCGTGACCAGGCGGCTGATCGGGGCCTTCGCCCGCCCGGAGCGGCGGGTCGGACCGGAGGCCCGGGCGGCGGTGGCGGGGCTGACCGGGCGCGAGGGGGAGGTGCTGGCCTGTCTCGGGGCCGGGATGTCCAACGGGGAGATCGCGGCCCGGCTGGAGATGGCGGAGGCGACCACCAAGACCCATGTCAGCCGGATCCTGGCGAAGTTGCGGTTGCGCAGCCGGGTGCAGGCGGCGATCCTGGCCCAGGATCTCGGTCTGACCATCTGACGAGCATCCTGATCAGCTGACCAGGTCGGTTGCAGATCACACTCCCGATTGCTATTGCGCAGCGGGTTCGGGCACTAAAGTCCGCGTGAGCGAGCGGAGCGAGTGGACGCATTGGACTGCGCGCTTCGCGCGAGCGACCGCCGAGCTCCAGCGAGGCGGGAGAATTGAGCGGTGCGGCTCAACGGCGGTGATCCCTGCCCTGAGCCGCCTTCAGGGCCCGCCCGCGGGGCGGCGACGGCATCGGGAGACCCAGCCATGAGCAATGCGTCCAGCAAGCAGATCGCCGTGATCGGTGCCGGCCTGATGGGCGCCGGCATCGCCCAGGTGTCCGCCCAGGCCGGCCACCCGGTGGTGCTGCGGGACGTGACCGAGGAGGCGCTGCAGCGCGGCCTCGCGGGCATCCGCGCCTCGTACGAGAAGTTCGTCTCCAAGGGCAAGCTCAGCGCCGAGGACGCCGAGGCCGCGCTGGGCCGGATCACCACCACCACCGACCTGGGCGCCGTCGCCGAGGCCGACATCGTGGTCGAGGCCGTGTTCGAGAACCTGGACGTCAAGGAGAGCGTGTTCCGCGAGCTGGACAAGCTCGCCAAGGACGGCGCCGTGCTGGCCTCCAACACCTCCGCCATCCCGATCACCCGGATCGCCGCCGTCACCCAGCGCCCGGAGTCGGTCGTCGGAGTCCACTTCTTCTCGCCGGTCCCGATGATGAAGCTGGTCGAACTGGTCCGCGGCTACAAGACCAGTGACGAGGCGATGGCCGACGCCCGCGCCTACGCCGAGGGCGTCGGCAAGGAGGTCGTGGTGGTCAACCGCGACGTGGCCGGCTTCATCACCACCCGCCTGATCACCGCGCTGGTCATCGAGGCCGCCAAGCTCTACGAGTCGGGCGTCGCCACCGCCGAGGACATCGACACCGCCTGCCGCCTCGGCTTCGGCCACGCCATGGGCCCGCTGCAGACCGCCGACCTGACCGGCGTGGACATCCTGCTGCACGCCGCCCGCAACATCTACACCGAGACCCAGGACGAGAAGTTCGCCGCCCCGGAGATCATGGCCCGCATGGTCACCGCCGGCGACCTCGGCCGCAAGAGCGGCCGCGGCTTCTACCCGTACGAGGGCAAGTGAGCCGGCGGAGCCTCTCCCGGGCCTGAACTGCCTGGTGGGCCGTGCGATCGGGGCATCGTACGGCCCGCTGTTCCGGGGCGGGTGAGTTTCCTCACGCCGGGCGCCGCAGACGGGTGATTTGGGCGGTAATCGAGCGTAGGTGTGGAGAGTTCCTGCGTATATTCCCTCGGACGAGTGAAGTTGCTTCAGATCAGGGCGAAAACCAGAACCTGCGGCGCTGCTCCACCGTCAGATGAGGGAACCCGGCATTCCGACCGGGGCCGGGCGCGGACCGAGCCGCCACCGGCGTCCCGCCCGGGCAGTCCCACCCCGATCCAGCGGCCACCCCGCCTCCCGGCCCGTCACGGCCAGGGCCGGCCGACCCCCAGAAGACAGACCGGCCAGGCCACCCAGGCGAAGGAGGAGAGCATGCGCATCACCGGCGACCACACGGCGCTGGCCATCGAAGGCCGCCTCGACGTGCGCACCGCCGCCGACGCGCGGTCCCGGCTGCACCAGGCCGTGGACGGCGGCCGCGGCGACCTCGTGCTCGACCTCGGCCGGCTGGAGTTCTGGGACGCCACCGGCCTCGGCGTGATCATGGGCACCCACCGGCGGGCCGGCCGGATCGGCCGCCGGCTCGTGCTGCGCTCCGTCCCGGCCCAGCTCCAGCGACTGCTGGTGGCCACCAAGCTGCACCGCATCCTCGCCGTCGACGGCGGCATCCCCGAGGTGCAGGTCCTCTAGACCCCAGCGGGGTGCGCCCCGCAAGGGGGCGCGTACGGCGGCGCGCGGCAGGCGCAGCACTCCGGCCCGCCGGGACGCCCGGCAGGTCGAGGACGGCCCGTCAGGCCTTCACCTTCCCCGCACCCGGACCGCGCTGCACGGCCGGGCCCGGATGTGCAAGAGTCTGCCCGTCAGATGACGGCCGCCCGGGGCCGGGTGCCCACAGCCCGCCCGCGGCCGCGACCGAGACGTGTGCCGGCCGGCGCGGGGCGCCGGCGGCCGAACACGATGCGGAGCAGAACGTGGCACAGCCAACCGGGGAGTTCCGGCAGGAGGCCGTCCGCACCCGCGGCGGCGAACTGGTCTCCGGCGGCCTGCTGGTCGGCGTCGGCGCCCCGGACGGCTCCGAGGCCCGACCCTGTCCGGAGGAGTGGCGGCCCCGCCCGCGCCGGATCGAACGCAGCGAGCCCGCCCGCGGCCCGGTCGGCGGCGTCGGCCGGGCGGTCGGCCCGCTCGCCCTCGGCGCCGGACCCACCGACCTTCCGCTGCTCGACCGCGAGGCCGACATCGCCGAACTGCTCGGCCTGCTCGCCGAAGGCCGCTCGATACGCCTGGTCGGCCAGGCCGGCTCGGGCCGCAGCACCCTGCTGTCAGCCGTCGCCGAAGCCGCCGCCGACCTCGCCCCCGGCGGTGTCGTCCAGCTCTGCGGACACCGCCGCACCGCCGCCGACCTGCTCCAGGACCTCTTCGCGGCCACCCACCACGCCCCCGGCTACCGGCCCGACCCCGGCCAGCTGGCCGCCCACCTCGCCGGGGTCGGCGCGGTCGTCGTGATCGACGAGGCCGAGCCGACCGGCGCCGAGCTGGAGGAACTGCTCGCCGCCGCCCCCGGCTGCGCCTTCCTGATCTCGGTCGCCCCGGGCGGCCCGCAGCTGCCGGCCGGATCCCGGCTGCAGGACCACCTCGTCCCCGGGCTGTCGCGGGCCGCCTGCCTCGCGCTCACCGGCCGGCTGGCCGGGCGTCCGCTGGACGTCGCCGAGAAGGCCTGGGCCGTCGACCTCTGGTTCGAGTCCGAGGGCCTGCCGCTGCGCTTCGTCCAGGCCGCCGCGCTGCTGCGCCAGCGGGACGTCTCGGTGGACGCGCTGGTCGCCGCCGAGGAGGACCGGCGGGACGTCTTCGGCGCGGTCGAGGAGCCCGTCCACGACCCCGACCCGGCGATCCGGGAGAACGCGCTGCGGCGCACCGTACCGCTGCCCTCGGTCGCCGAGACCGCCTCGCCCGCCGTCCGGCTCGCCGAGGGGCTCAGCGAGCCCGCGAAGGCCGTGCTGAGGCTGGCCGTCGCGCTCGGCGGCGAGTGCCCCACCGCGCCGCACCTGCCCGCCCTGATCGACGTCGGCCAGGGCGAGAGCGCGCTGGCCGAACTCGCCGACGCCGGGCTCGCGGTGTCCATCGGCGGGCACCACCGGCTCACCGCCGGGGCGCTCGACCTGCTCGCCCCGCACTGGCCGGCCCGTGGCTGCGTCGACGGCGCCGCCCAGCACTTCGCCTGGTGGGTCGGGCACAGCTCGGTGTCGCTGGAGCAGATCGCCGCCGAGGCCGAGGTCCTGGTCGGCGTGCTGCTCGCGGACCGGACCGCCGGACGGCACGACGCGGTGGTCCGGCTGGCCCGGGCGGCCGCGCCCGCGCTGGCACTGGCGCTGCGCTGGGGCGCCTGGGAGCGGGTGCTGCAGCTCGGACTGGAGGCGGCCCGGCACACCGGCTCGACGGTCGACCAGGCCTGGTTCCACCACGAGGCGGGCGTGTACGCGATCTGCCTCCGGCAGCCGTCCCGGGCGATCGCCGAACTGGAGAGCGCGCTCACGCTGCGGGCCGCCGCCGGAGAACAGCGCGGGGTCGCCGCCGCGCGCCGGATGCTCGACCTGCTGCGCGCCGACGGCCGGCAGCTGGGCGCCGCCCCCGCCGCGGCGGCGCCGGGCCGCGGGCCGGTGATCCGCAAGATCGCCGCCCGGGTGCCGGCCGGACTCAAGGCCCGCGCCGGGAAGCGGCGCCGGGTGGTGGTGGCCTCCGCGGCCCTGCTCACCTTCGGAGTGCTCGGTACGGCGGTGGCGATGAGCGTCACCGGGCCCGACGAGCCCAAGGGGAACGACCCGCACGGGCGGATGGACCAGGTCGGTGACACCGGCAACGCGCCGGTGCCGCTGCCGTCCGCCGACAGCGGTCCGGGCACCGCCGGGAGCGGCGGCACCGAGCCGGGCGCTCCGGCGGGGGCGGGGACCAGCCCGGAGCCCTCGGCGAGCGGCAGTGCGTCGCACTCGCCGAGCGCCTCGCCGACGAGGCGGCCGAGCGCTTCGCCGGGGGCCACCCAGTCGGGCGTCCCGCAGGGGCAGCCGCAGCAGCCCGCGCCGGGCCAGCCGCAGCCGCCGCAGCAGTCTCAGCCGCCGGCGCCGCAGTCCCCGCAGCCGTCGGTGCCGAGCCACAGCCCGTCGGCCCCGACGACCAGCCCGAGCGCGTCGTCGGCACCGTCCACGCCGCCGCCCAGCCCGACCACGACGGCCACCGCGACCACCTCGGCGTAGAGCTGACCGGTCAGAACAGCTTGAGCTTGTCGTCGTCGATGCCGCGCAGCTCGTCGTAGTCCAGCACCACGCAGCCGATGCCCCGGTCGGTGGCCAGCACGCGGGCCTGGGGCTTGATCTCCTGCGCGGCGAAGACGCCCTTGACCGGGGCCAACAGCGGGTCCCGGTTGAGGAGTTCGAGGTAGCGGGTGAGCTGTTCGACACCGTCGATCTCACCGCGGCGCTTGATCTCGACGGCGACCGTGGCACCGTCGGCGTCGCGGCAGAGGATGTCGACCGGGCCGATGGCGGTCGGGTACTCACGGCGGATCAGCGACCAGCCGCTCCCGAGCACCTCCATCCGGTCGGCGAGCAGCTCCTGGAGGTGCGCCTCGACGCCGTCCTTGATCAGGCCCGGGTCCACCCCCAGCTCGTGGGAGGAGTCGTGCAGCACCTCCTCCAGCGTGATGATGAGCTTCTCGCCGGCCTTGTTGACCACCGTCCAGACCCCGTCGGCCTCCTTGAGGGCGCACGGCGGGGACATCCAGTTGAGCGGCTTGTAGGCGCGGTCGTCGGCGTGGATGCTGACGCTGCCGTCGGCCTTGACCAGGATGAGCCTGGTGGCGGAGGGCAGATGGGCGGAGAGCCGACCGGCATAGTCGACTGAGCAGCGGGCAATTACGAGACGCACGGTCGACCACGCTAGCCCACCGGGGCCAGTTGATGCGATTCCGAGACGACCGGGTGAAGAAAGCGCGAACCCCGCGAACATGGAGGTTCGGTGCTCCCGCCGCCGCTCACCGCGCTCTGGCGTACGCCCCCTCGGGTCGCTACGGTGTGTGACGCCACGGATGCGGGGTCGCTGTCAACGGGGATGGAGACTTCAGGTGAACGATCCGGCAGGATCAGGCCAATCTGGTGTACCGCGGCGTATTTCCGAAGCAATCCGTAGGAATGACCAGCCCGCTCCGTCGTTGACTGCCACGCTGTTCTGACGCGGTCGGTGTTCAGGACGTCACGTCCCGTGGCGCCGCCGCCTTCGCTCCAGGTGCCGGAAACCCCCGTCCCACGGTGTTCCGGACACCACCTGCGAGACCGCCCACCCTCACTGTGAGCTTGGACTACGCATGACCACCCGGGCGCCGCCGCGGGTGGACCGCGAGAGGAGAATCCATGTCGCTCGACGTCTCACCGGCCCTGCTGGAAAAGGCTGAGCGGGGCGAGGTCGACGAGCGGGAATTCGTCGACTGCGTCCGCGTCTCGCTGCCGTACGCCTGGGACCTGATCAGCTCGCTGGTCGCCCAGGCGAAGGTCGACGGCACCGACTTCGCCGACAACCAGGTGCCGCCGCCCAGCGAGCAGGCCCGCGGCCAGCTGCTGCGCGCCCTGGCCAGCGACGCCATCCGGGGCGCCCTGCAGCGCCACTTCGGGGTCCGGCTGGCGTTCCAGAACTGTCACCGGGTGGCGGTGTTCCTGCCGTCGGACGCCAACGAGGCGCGGTACGGCCGCTTCACCTCCGTCCGGGAGCAGCTGCTCAACCAGTCCGAGGAACTGCGGGACTGCTGACCCGGCCGGTGCCGGCCGCCCCGTCCCCCGGTGCGGGGGGAGGGGCGGCGGTCCGGCCGCCCGGCGGTCCGTACGGTCAACTCAGCTGCGGCAGCACCTCGGAGCCGAGCCGGGCGATGTTGTGCAGGGTCGCCTCGTGGTCGCCGCTGCCCTCCGCGAGCAGGGCGAACCGGCGGATCCCGGTGCGCTCGGCGGTGGCCAGCAGGCGGTCGGCGCACTGTTGCGGGGTGCCCACCGCATGCAGGTCGCAGAGCAGTTCGGTGTACTGGTGCGGGTCGCGCATCTTGCGCTCGCGGCCGTCCACCGTGCGGTGGGCGCCCAGCCCGTACTCGAACCAGCCGGGCATCGCGTTCAGCAGGGTGGCGCGGGCGGCCGAGGCGCGGTCGTCCACCTGGGCCACGCCGGCCGCGACGTGCTGGCGGGTCACCCGGCGCAGCTGCTCCTCGCCGCGCCCGGCGGCCAGCCAGGCGGTGCGGTAGAGCTCCAGCATCCGCAGCTTGTCGTCGTCGCCGGAGTGCATGCCCAGCAGCATCGGCAGTCCGCGCTCGGCGGCCAGCTTCACCCCGCCCGGGGAGGTGCAGGCGACCACCACCGGCGGGCCGGCCACCGGCCGTCCAGCGGCGGTGAGTTCCCCGGCCAGGCCGTCGACGTCCTGGCGCTGGCGGGGGAAGCGCACCGGGGCGCTCGGCTCGTCCAGGCCGAGCCAGCTGCCCAGGCCGGGGCGGCGCGGCGCTTCGGTGGCCTGCGGCACCACCGCCACCTCGGGGAAGGCGAACTGGGGCCCGTCCGCGCCCACCCGGGAGCCGCGCAGCCAGCGCAGCAGCAGGTCCAGCCGCTCGGGGAAGCCGTTCTCGAAGGCGTCCAGGCCGGCGCCGAACACCTCCAGGTCGATCCACGGCCCGCCGCGGCCCACCCCGAGCGTGAAGCGCCCGCCGGAGGTGAGGTGCAGCAGCGCGGCCTGCTCGCCGAGCGCCACCGGGTGGCCGGTGGAGAGCACGCTGACCGCGGTGCCGATGTCGATCCGGCGGGTGCGCCCGAGCAGCAGTGCGGCGAGGGTCGCGGCGTCGGGGCAGACCCCGTACGGGACGAAGTGGTGCTCGGCCAGCCAGACGCTGTCCAGGCCCGCGCGTTCGGCCTCGACGGTGGCCCGGACGGTGCGCTCCAGTGCCTCGCCGTGGCTCTGCCCGGGGAACTGGGCGGACAGCAGGAAGGCGCCGACCCGGACCGGTGCGGTGTCCGGCGGCAGTGCGCCGGTGCGCTGCGCGGCGGTCAGCGGTTCACCCGCGACGGCGGTCGGCGGCGGTACGGAGGTCAGCGTCGGGCCGGGGGCGGGCGGGCGCACGCCGACGGGCCGGCGGGTCTCGGCGCGGGGGCTGGTCTTGGTCATCCTGGGGCCTCCTCGGGTGCACGCAGGGTCTGCGGGCCCCGCCTGTCCACTCGTGGGTATCCGATGTCATGTGCCAATGGCACGCGGAACCCCGAATTTCCCCGATGATCGGGTGGATCTCGGCAAAAACCCCGGAGGGTCGGCCGGGACCGTGATAGAGGCCACGGGAGGCCCGGCGGGCGGCGGGGCCCGATCCGGCCAAGGCCCGAGGACAGGCCCTAGGCTGGAACGACTTCGAGCCCCGGAAGAGAGGCAGTCCGCCGTGCCCCGCCGCAACCGGATCAAGACCGACGCCCCCCGCGAGAGCGCCGAACCGGCGGCCGCCCCGCTCGGCGGCTCGCTGCGCCGCACCGAGAACTACCAGGGCGACGACTGGGTGGTGCAGACGGTCGCCGGCACCTCGGGACGGTTCTACCGCTGCCCGGGCTGCGACCAGGAGATCCCGCCCAGGATGGGCCATGTGGTGGCCTGGCCGATGCACGGCGGCGGTGTGGACGACCGGCGGCACTGGCACCGCGCGTGCTGGGGAGCGCGGGAGCGCCGGGCCTCCAACGTCCTGCGAGGCCGCGGCGCTCCGCGCTACTGAATCCTGAACTCCGTTACGCGTCGCGGTTCTTGAGCACCAGCGCGCCGCCGAGCAGCGCTGCCAGGGTCCAGGCCAGGCAGATCGTGAAACCCGCCCACGGCCCGTACGGCTGGCCGTTCTGCTCGTACACCAGGAGCATCCGGGAGCCCGCGTAGTCGGGGAAGTAGTGGGCCAGCGTCTTGACCTTCGGCACCGCCGAGAGGATCGGCGAGAGCAGGAAGAAGAACGGCACCAGCACGCCGAGCGCGAGCGTCTGGTTGTGCAGCATCGTGGTGACGCCCGCCGAGAACAGGCAGAGCATCGTCAGGTACAGCGCGGCGCCGAGCACCGCGCGCAGCACGTTCGGTTCGCTCAGGGTGGTGGAGTGCGAGCCGAGCAGCGCCTGGCCGACGAAGAAGGTGATGAAGGCGGTCACCAGCGAGACCGCGAGGGCCAGCCCGCCGAGCACCAGCGCCTTGCCGGCCAGCAGGGTGCCGCGCTGGGGGACGGCGGCCAGGGTGACCCGGATCATGCCGCTGCTGTACTCGTTGCCGATCGCCAGCACGCCGAAGACGATGATGGCCAGCTCGCCGAGCATGATGCCGGAGAAGGCCGTGCCGGTGGCGTCGAACGGGGCCTGCTCATGGCGTCTGAACTCGGTGAAGTTGTTGTTGGTGAGCAGGGACAGCAGCGCGCCGATGCCGACGGTGACCACGAAGGCGAGCGCGAGCGTCCAGACGGTGGAGCGGACGCTGCGGATCTTCGTCCACTCGGAGCGAAGGATCGCCGGGAAGGACGTCATCTCAGTTCTCCTCCTGCCGTGCCGCCGCGGTCGGCCGGGCGGCGTCCGCCTTCCAGCCCGCGCCCCAGTCGCCGGGTGCGCCGGCCGCGTCCCGGCCCGGGCCGTCGCCCGCGTGGTACTCCACCGAGTCCGCCGTCATCTGCATGAACGCCTCCTCCAACGAGGCCTGCTGCGGGCTGAGTTCGTGCAGCACCAGGCCGTGCTCGGCGACCAGTTCGCCGAGCTGGGCGATGTCGCCGTCGACCACCTCGTAGGAGCCGTCCGGGCCCGGTTCGTGCCGCAGTCCGGCCCCGGCCAGGACGTCGAGCAGACGCTCGGGGTGGGGGCTGCGCATCCGTACGGCGGAGCGGGAGTTGCGCCGGATGAACTCCGGCATCGACAGGTCGGCGAGCAGCCGGCCCTTGCCGATGACCACCAGGTGGTCGGCGGTGACGGCCATCTCGCTCATCAGGTGGGAGGAGACGAAGACCGTCCGGCCCTCGCCGGCGAGCCGCTTCATCAGGTTGCGGATCCAGAGGATGCCCTCCGGGTCCAGACCGTTGACCGGCTCGTCGAACATGACGATCTCCGGGTCGCCGAGCAGTGCGGAGGCGATGCCCAGGCGCTGGCCCATGCCGAGCGAGAAGCCCCGGGCGCGCTTGCGGGCGACCGGGGTGAGGCCGACCAGGGCGAGCACCTCGTCGACCCGGCGCTCGGGGATCCGGTTGCACTGGGCGAGCCAGAGCAGGTGGTCGCGGGCGGTGCGGCCGGGGTGGACGGCCTTGGCCTCCAGCAGGGCGCCGATGTACTTGAGCGGCTCGCTGAGCTGCCCGTAGCGTCTGCCGTCGATGGTGACCCGGCCGCTGGTGGGCCGGTCCAGGTCGAGGATCATGCGCATGGTGGTGGACTTGCCGGCGCCGTTGGGCCCGAGGAAGCCGGTGACCACCCCCTGGGGGACCGAGAAGCTCAGCCGGTCCACCGCGAGCGTCTTGCCGTAACGTTTTGTCAGGTCGTGCAACTCGATCATTCGCGCTCCCTTACTCTCTGTCAGGCTAGGACAAAGCGGATGGCGTGGCCCGTCGAGTGGGCCCGCTGAGTGGGCTCACCGGGCGCACCGGAATACGGTGGGCGGCATGAGCGAGCAGAGCGAGCGAATCATGGTGAGGTGCGCGTTGGCGAAGGCCCCTGCCGAGCGTAGCGAGGTGGGCGCATGAGTGGGCTCCCCTCGGCGGTTTCGGTTCGGGAGAGCGGTACCGGAACACCCCTCGTGCTGCTGCACGCCTTCCCGTTGAACTCCTCGATGTGGTCCGCCCAGCTGGACGCGCTGCCCGGACTCACCGGGGACGAGGTCCGGGTGCTCGCTCCCGACCAGCGGGGATTCGGCGGCACCGCGCTGGGCACCGACGAACCCTCGCTGGACCTCGTCGCCGACGACCTGGCGCTGCTGCTGGACGCGGCCGGGATCGACCGCGCGGTGGTCGGCGGGCTCTCCATGGGCGGCTACGTGGCGCTCGCCTTCGCCCGCCGGCACCCGGACCGGCTGTCCGGCCTGCTGCTGGCCAACACCCGCGCCACCGCCGACACCGACGCCGTCCGGGCCGACCGGGAGCGGATCGCCGCCGCCGTCACCGCCCGCAACAGCGTCCGGCTGCTGGAGGACGAGCGGGTGGCGGCCAGGCAGCTCGGGCCCGACTCGCAGCACCTGGTGGAGCGGGTGCGGACGATGGTGGCCGCCGCGTCGCCGGCCGCCGTCGCCTGGGCCCAGCGGGCCATGGCGGCCCGCCCGGACTCCCTGGACGTCCTGGCCGGGCTCCGGGTGCCGGTCTCGGTCCTGGCGAGCGCCCTGGACGCCCTGGTGGCGCCGGAGGAGGCCGAGCTGATGGCCCGGACCCGCCCGGACGCCGAGCTGACCGTCGTCCCCGGCGTGGGCCACCTCAGCGCCATGGAGTCCCCGGGGGCGTTCGACGCCGCGGCCCGCCGACTGCTCCTCCGGGTGGCCGCCGGATGAGCCCGGACGAGGTGGGCTGGGACTTCTCCGCACTGGAGGTCACCGGCCGGATGCCGGTGACCAACCGCGGCGAGGGACTGGTGGAGCTGACCCTGGAGCCGCTCGGCGAGGACTACTGGATGCGCCCCGGCGAGACCTTCATCGTCACCTCGTACGGCGACTACGGATCCGGGCACCCGTTCGAGGTGCAGTACTGGCCCGACTCGGTGTCGGTCTGGTGCACCTCCTGGTTCGGCACCGTCTCGGACGACGAGGGGAACCAGCTCAGCAGCGGGCACCAGCGGCCCGACGGGGCCTACCCCCGATGAAAGAGTGCCCGAGACAGTGACACCGTGACGCGCGACAGGCCCTCACCCTGACGGGTGAGGGCCTGTGCGGCGACTACGTCGGCGGCTGCGTCAGCGCGACTGCTGGGCGGGCACGCCCATGGTGTCGTCGTTCGGCAGCGAGGCGGCGGCCACGGCCGCGCCGGTCAGCGTCGCCAGCATCTCGCGGACGTTGGTCAGCTGGGCGTTGATGCTGTCGCGGCGGTTGGTCAGCGCCGCCAGCTCGCGCTCGGATTCGCTGCGGATGCGGTCCGCCTTGGCGTTGGCGTCCGCCACGATGTCCTCGGACTGGCGCTGGGCCGTCTCGACGGTCTGGCGGGCCCGGCGCTCGGCGTCGGTGCGCAGCTTCTCGGCCTCCAGACGCAGCTGCTCCGCCCGGTGCTCGATCTCGGCGAGGCGCTTCTCGGCCTTGGCCTGACGGGCGGCCAGGTCGCGCTCGGACTGCTCGCGGCGCTTGGCCAGGTTCGTCTCGAACTCCAGCGCGGCCTGGGCGGCCTTGGTGCGGGTCTCCTCGAAGAGGGCGTCCGCCTCCTCGCGCTTGTTCTGGGCGTCCTTGTTGGCCTCGGCGCGCAGCTGGGCGGAGTCGCTCTTCGCCTTGTCGACGATCCGCAGCCCCTCGTCCTCCGCCTTGGCCTTGCGGTCCTTGGCGTAGTTCTCCGCCTCGGTGCGGACCTGCTGGGCGGCGGCCTCGGCCAGCTCGCGGTGCTGCTCGGAGGCGCGGTGCGCCTCGTCGCGCAGGTCCTTGGCCTCCTCCTCGGCGAGCCGCAGGATCTTCTCGACCCGGGCGCCGAGACCGGCGTAGGAGGGCTCCTGCTCGGCGACCGCCGCCTGGGCGGTCTGGGTCTCCAGGTGGAGTTCCTCGATGCGCTTCTCCAGCGCACTGATCCGGGTCAATGCGCTGTCACGGTCGGCCACCAGCTTGGTGATCCGCTCGTCGACCTGGGCGCGCTCGTACCCACGGCGCACCAGGTCGAAGCCGTGAGGGGAGTGACTGTCGCTCATGGGACTCTGGGCTTCCTGTCGTCAAACCGCTGGGGTGGTTGAGGGAATCCTGACACGGTACCGGAGTGTCGACGGCGAAATGCCGTTGTCTCACGGACAATGACCGCCAATGTCCGCTCAATCGGGTGGTGCGTTCTTGGAGCGATTGCCACCCGACCGGGGGGAGCCCACTCCGGCACCGGCCTTGGCGCCCCCGTCCTTCTTGGTGTTGCTTCCCCCGTTGGCCTGGGCGACCGGTGACGGTGCCTCGAACGCCTCCAGCGCCGAGAGCACGTCCTGGACCCTGGAGATCTCGGTGTTGATGTCCTTGCGGCGGCGCACCAGCTCGTCCAGCTCCCGCCGGCCCTCGTCGGTGACCCGCTTGGCCTCGGCCTTCGCCTCGGCGACCAGCCGCTCGGCCTCCGCCTTCGCCAGCTCGACCTGCTCGTCCGCGGTGCGGTCGGCGTCGCGCAGCCGCTTCTCCGCCTCGGTGGCCGCGCTGTCGAGCCGCTCCTCGGCCTCCGCCTCGGCCGAACGCAGCTTGGCCTCGGACTTCTCGATCAGCGACTCGGCCCGGTCGGTGGAGTTGGCGAGCTTGGTCTCCGCCTCCTTGAGCAGGCCCTCGGCCTTGCGGACGGCGGACAGCCGGACCTTGCTGGCCTCCGCGGAGGCCTCCGAGGTGAGCTCGGCGGCCCGCTCCTCGGCGGCCGCGACCAGGGCGGCGGCGCGCTCCTCGGCCTCGGCCACGGTGGCCACCGCCTGCTCCTCGGCCTCGGTCAGCTGCTCCTGGGCGGCCGTCACCAGCGCGTCCACCCGCTCGCCGGCCGACTTCATGGCCGCCGCGTTCTCCTTGCGGGCCCGCTCGTGCAGCGCCTCCACCTCGGCGTCGGTGCGCTCGCGCAGCTCCTCGGCGCGCTCGCGGATCGCGGTGGCGTCCCGGCGGGCCTCGGCGAGCAGCGCGTCGGCGTCGGCGCGGCCCTTCTCGACCTCGGCCTGACCGGCCGCCTCGCCGGCCGCGACCAGCCGGTCGGCCTCCTTGCGGGCGGCCGCGACCATCGCGTCCGCCTGCTCCTCGGCGGCGGCGGTGGTGGCCAGCGCGGTGGTCTGGGCGTCCTCGCCGAGCGACTCGGCGTCCGCGAAGGCCTTCTCCAGGACGGCCGTGGCCCGCTCGCGGGTGGCCTTGTCGAACTGCTCGGCGGCCTCCCGGGTCTCCGCGTCGTAGGCGTCCGCGCGGGCGTGGGCGGCGGCGTCGTACTCGTCGGCCAGGGAGCGGGTGGCGAGGGCGTACTCCTCGGCCTCGGCGCGCAGGTTGGCGGCCAGCTCCTCGGCGTCGGCGACCGTCCGCAGGCCCTGGGCGTCGGCCTCGGCCACCGTACGGGCGGCCTGCGCCGCGGCGTCCGCGCGCAGCTGCTCGGCGGCCTCCTGGGCGGCCCGCAGCTCGGCCTCGGCGTCGGCCCGCAGCTGCTCGTCGTAGGCCTGGGCCTCGGCCCGGCGGCGGCCGAGGTCGGCCTCGGCGGCCTCGCGCTCGGCGGTGAGCTCCAGCTCGGTGTGCTCGCGCAGGGCGGCGGTCTCGGCCTCGGTGCGGGCCCGCAGGTCGGCGGTCTCGCGGTCGGCGAGTTCGCGCTGCTCGGCGGTCTCGTACTCGGCCAGGGCGCGCTGCTCAGCGGTCTCCCGGTCGGCGAGCTCGCGCACCTCGGCGGCGTACCGGTCGGCGGCCTCGCGCTGCTCGGCGGTCTCCCGGTCGGTGAGCTCGCGCTGCTCGGTGGTCTCCCGCTCGGCCAGGGCGCGCGCCTCGGCGGCGTCCTGCTCGGCCAGGGCACGGGTGTCCGCGGCCTCCTGCTCGGCGGTGGCCCGCAGCGCGGCGATCTGATCGGCGGCGGCCTCGTGCAGGCCGGCCACCGACTGGCGGACCTCGGCGGCCTCCTCCTCGGCGGTGGCGACCAGCGCGGCGCCCTCGGCGCGGGCGGCGGCCACCAGGTCCTCGCCGTCGGCGCGCGCCTGTGCCAGCTCGGCGGCGGCCTCGGCGCGGATGTCCTCGGCGGTGGCCCGGGCCTCGGACAGCTCCCGGCCGGCCTCGGCCCGGACCGTCTCGGCCTGCTCGTTGGCCAGCGCCAGCTCGGCGGCGGCCTTCTCCCGGGTGGCCTTGGCGTCCTGGGCGGCCTCCGCCCGGCGCTGCTCGGCGGCGGTGCCGGCCTGCTCCAGCAGCTCGTCGGCCTCCGTGCGGCGGTCGACGGCGTACTGCTCGGCCTCGGCGCGCAGCTCCGTGCTGTGCTGCTCGGCCTCGGTGCGGACGCGGTCGGCGTACGCCTCGGCGCTCTCGCGGTGCTGGGCGGTCTCCTGCTGGGTGAGGGCGCGCAGTTCGGCGGCGGCCTGCTCGGCCTCGGCGCGCTGCTCGGCGGCGTACCGGTCGGCGCTCTCGCGCAGCTCGGTGGTCTCCGCGGCGGTGCGCTCGGTGAGGTCGGCGGCCGTCCGCTCGGCCTCGGTCCGGACGCGGTCGGCGTAGGCCTCGGCGTCGGTGCGCAGCTCGGTGGTCTCGGCGGCGGTGCGCTCGGTGAGGTCGGCGGCCGTCCGCTCGGCCTCGGTCCGGACACGCTCGGCGTAGGCCTCGGCGGCCTCGCGGACCTCGGCGGTCTCCCGCGCGGTGCGCTCGGTCAGCTCGGCGGCGCCCTGCTCGGCCTGCTCGCGGGCGGTCCGGGCGCCGGCCAGCTGCTCGGCGGTCTCCTCGCGCTCGCGGTGCAGCTCGGCGGCGGCCTCCTCGTGCGCGCGCCGGCTCTCCTCGCCGAGCGCGTTCGCGGCGGCCTCGGCCTCGGCCCTGGTCCGGGCGGCCTCGGTGTCGGCCTCGGTGCGCACCCGCTCGGCGTCGGCGACCGCGGCGTCCCGGACGGCGTTCGCCTCGGCCTGGGCCTCGGCCGTCACGGCCTCCGCGGCGGCGTTCGCCTCGGAGCGCACCCGCTGATCGAACTCGGCGGCGGTGCGCCGGAGTTCGGCGGTCTCCCGCTCGGCGGCGGTGCGGTTCTCGGCGGCCGCGGCCTTGGCGGCGGCCAGGGCGTCCTGGCCCTGCTGCTCGGCCGCGGAGGTGATCTTCCCGGCCTCGGCGCGGGCCCGGGCCAGGGTCTGCTCGGCCCGGCCCTGGGTTTCGGCGGCCTGCTCCTGGGCCTGCTCGCGCAGCCGCTCGATCTCCCCGGCGGCACCCGCGCGCAGCTCGTCCGCGTCGGCCTTGGCCCTGGTGAGCAGCTCCTCGGCGTTCTTCGCCGACTCCTCGATCTGCAGGACGGCCTGGCGGCGGGCGTCGCTCCGGGCCCGGTCGGCCTCGGCGGCGGCCTGGGCGCGCAGCTCCTCGGCCTCGGCGCGCAGCCGGGCCGCCTCGTCCTGCATCTGCTCGATCCGCTCGCGGATCGCGGCGGCGTCGTCCAGGGCGGCGTTCTGGGCCTGCTCCACGGCGGCCTGGGCCTGCTCGCGCAGCCGCTGGGCCTCCGCGTGCGCCTCGGCCCGGATCCGCTCGGCCTCGGCGGAGGCCTCGCCGCGGGCGGCCTCGGCGTCCTGGTTGGCCCGGCCGAGCACCTCCTCGGCGGTCTTGGCGGCCTTGGCGAGGTGGACGGTGGCGTCCTTGGCGCCGGCCGCCCGGCCCGCCTCCTCGGCCTCGCCGCGCAGCCGCTGGGCGTCGGCCGCGGCCTGGGCCCGCAGCTCCGCCACGTCCCGGTCGGCCTGGGCGCGCAGCTCGGCGATCGCGGCCGCGGCCTCGGCCTTCAGCTGGGCGGCGACCGACTCGGCGGTGGCCCGCAGCCGCTCGCCCTCCTCGGCGGCGGCGGCCTTGGCGGCGTCCGCCTCGGCCTGCCTGGTGGCCGCCTCGGCCCGGACGGCCTCGGCCTCGGCGCGGATCGCCTCGGACTCCTTGGTGGCCTGGGCGACCAGGCGGGCGATCTCGGCCCGGGCGGTCTGCGAACGCTGCTCGGTGGCGGCCTCGCCGTCGGCGACCTTGCGCTCGGCGGCGGCCTCGGCGTCGGCCTGGAGCTGCTCGGCGGCCTGCTCGGCCTGGGCGCGCAGCTCGGAGGCCTCCCGGCGGGTGCGCTCGGCCTCGCCGATCGCCTCGGCGCGCAGCCGCTCTATCTCGGTCTTCGCGGCGCCGAGCTGCTGCTCGGCGCGGGCCTGCTCGGCGGCGGCCTGCTCCTTGAGCCGGCCGATCTCGGCCTGCGCGGCGGCCAGCTGCTGCTCGGCGGCGGCATGGGCGGCGGCCAGTTCCAGCTGGGCCTGGCCGCGGGCGGCGTCCACGTCGGCGGCGGCCTGGGCACCGGCCTGCTGGGCGTGCTCGGAGGCGGCGCGCAGCAGTCGCTCGGCGTCGCTCTGGGCCTTCTGCAGGGCGGCCTCGGCGGCGGCGTGGGCCTCGCCGCGGGCGGCGTCCACGTCGGCGGCGGTCTGGGCGCGGGCGTGGTCGGACAGGGCGGCGGCCTCGGCGCGGGCCGCGGCGACCATCCGCTCGGACTCGGCGCGGGCGTCCTGCAGCAGGCGCTGGGCCTCCTGCTCGGAGCCGGCCCGGGTCTGCTCGGCCCAGCCGTTGACGTGCTGCTCGGCGGCGCGGCGCAGCTCGGCGAGCTCGTCCTCCAGCTGACGGCGGCGGGCGGCGAGCTCGGCCTCCAGCCGGGCGGTGCGCTCGGCGGCCTCGGCCATGATCCGCTGGGTGGCGGCCTGGGAGTCGCGCAGCTGGCGTTCGGCGTCGGCGCGCAGCTGCTGAGCCTGCATCTCGGCGGTGCGGAGCAGCTGCTCGGCCTGGCCGGAGACGGCGTCGAAGGCGCGCGGCTGGGCAAGCATGCGCCGGGACTCGTGCAGCTTGGCCCGGAGCACCTCCACCTGGTAGGCGAGGTCCTCGGCATGCTCGACTGCCTTGTCCCGCTCCTTCCGAGTCCGACCCATCTCGGCCTCGAACTGGGAGAGGTGATCGTCAACCTCGTAGCGGTCGTTGCCCCGCACTCCGCGGTCCCATCCATCTCCTGGTCGCGTCCTCGACCCGGCCGGTCCGTGGCCCCCGTGTTCCGGGTGCCGGTCCGACTGGTCCTTGCATCCGCAGCCACCGGACATCCCCAGACCAAGCCGGGGCCGTCCACTGCGGTCGTCGGAGCCCTGGTCGTGGGAGCGCGGGCGTGCCGCGTTCCCCCGTCCGGGTGGACTCCTGGGCGAACTCTTGCCTGTGGAGAATGGTGACAGATCCGTCTTGCGACTGTTCAGCCGTGCCCGCGTACTGGACTCCCCTGCGACGGGCCGACCACCGGAGGGCGGACAGGCCTGTCATCGGCCGTGCCCGTCGTCTCCGTCCCCCGGAGTCTTCGCGCACCTGGGCATTGTAGTGGGAGCGCACCACGGGGGAATGGCCACGTCGGGGTTTTCCGGCCGCCGGACCACGTTACTGACGGGTCGCTAGGGGTGACGGCCGCGCGTAGCGAGGCGAATTCAGGAGGTGCCCGGCTCCGTGAGGCGGCTGCCGAGCGCCAGCGGGGCGGGTGCGGCACGGTGGGCCGCCCGGGGGGCGGGCGGCACCGGGGCCGGTTTCAGTGTTCTTCGGGCCCGCCCGGCTGGGCCGAGGTGACCAGCTCGGTCAGCACGCCGCCGCAGTCCTTCGGGTGCAGGAAGGTGATCCGGGAGCCCATCGAGCCGATCCGGGGCTCGTCGTACAGGACCCGTACGCCCTTGCCGCGGATCGCCTCGGCGTCGCCGTCCACGTCGGCGGTGCCGAAGGCGATGTGGTGCACGCCCTCGCCGTTCTTCTCCAGCCACTTGGCGACGGTGGAGTCCGGGCGGGTGGGCTCCAGCAGCTGGAGGTACGAGGCGCCGCCGTCGTCCGTCCCGTTGATCCGGAGCATCGCCTCGCGGACGCCCTGCTCCTCGTTGACCTCGCTGTGGAACACCTCGAAGCCGTAGGTGGCGCGGTAGAACTCGACGGTCTTGTCGAGGTCCCGGCAGGCGATGCCGATGTGGTCGATTCGGGTCAGCATGGCGACCTCCAGGGCGGTGGACGGAAAGTGGCACCCAGTGCAGCGTACGGTCCGGAGCCGGCGCCAGTGCCGGAGGTGCGAGCCTGCTCACACCCCGGCCTTCACCCGGACGTTCACCCGGACCGTGTTGACACGGTGTTGACTGGATGGTGCCAGTGCGCTCGATCACACCGTCGCTCCGGTGACGGGCGGAAAACGGGTCAGTACCCTGAGCGCATCCTCACCTGGCCACGACGTGCGAAGGGGCCCGTCCCATGACCAACACCACCTCTGTGATCGTTGCCGGTGCGCGGACCCCGATGGGTCGCCTGCTCGGCTCTCTCAAGGGCTTCTCCGGTGCCGACCTCGGCGGATTCGCGATCAAGGGCGCGCTGGAGCGGGCCGGCATCACGGGTGAGCAGGTCCAGTACGTGATCATGGGCCAGGTGCTGCAGGCCGGCGCCGGCCAGATCCCGGCCCGCCAGGCGGCCATCAAGGCCGGCATCCCGATGAACGTCCCGGCGCTGACCATCAACAAGGTCTGCCTCTCCGGCCTGGACGCCATCGCCCTGGCCGACCAGCTGATCCGGGCCGGCGAGTTCGACATCGTGGTGGCCGGCGGCCAGGAGTCCATGACCAACGCCCCGCACCTGCTGCCGAAGTCCCGCGAGGGCTACAAGTACGGCGCGGTCGAGGTGCTCGACGCGATGGCGTACGACGGCCTGACCGACGCCTACGAGAACATCCCGATGGGCGAGTCCACCGAGAAGCACAACACCCGCCTGGGCATCTCCCGCGAGGTGCAGGACGAGATCGCCGCCGCCTCCCACCAGCGGGCCGCCAAGGCGCAGGCCGACGGCGTCTTCGAGGCCGAGATCGTCCCGGTCGCCATCCCGCAGCGCAAGGGCGAGCCGGTGCTGTTCAGCCAGGACGAGGGCATCCGCGCCGACACCACCGTCGAGGGCCTGGCCAGGCTGCGCCCGGCCTTCACCAAGGACGGCACGATCACCGCCGGCACCTCCTCGCAGATCTCCGACGGCGCCGCCGCGGTCGTCGTGATGAGCAAGGCCAAGGCCGAGGAGCTGGGCCTGACCTGGATCGCCGAGATCGGCGCCCACGGCAACGTGGCCGGCCCGGACAACTCGCTGCAGTCGCAGCCGTCCAACGCGATCAAGCACGCGCTGGGCAAGGAGGGCCTGGAGGTCGCCGACCTCGACCTGATCGAGATCAACGAGGCCTTCGCGGCCGTCGCCCACCAGTCGATGAAGGACCTCGGGGTCTCCGCCGACATCGTCAACGTCAACGGCGGCGCGATCGCGCTCGGCCACCCGATCGGCATGTCCGGCGCCCGCGTGGTGCTGACCCTGGCGCTGGAGCTGCAGCGCCGCGGCGGCGGGGTCGGCGCGGCCGCGCTGTGCGGTGGCGGCGGCCAGGGCGACGCGCTGATCGTGCGCGTTCCCGGTGAGCAGGGCCCCAAGGCCTGATCTGCTCTGAACCCTCGGGGCTGCGGACCGCCACAAGTGGTCCGCGGCCCCTTCGGCATCTGCCGACAACCGCCGGCATCTGTGCAAGGAGATCCTGATGATCGATGTCGCCACGCTGGTCGAGCAGGCGCGGGAGGGCCGGCCGCGGGCGGTCGCCCGGCTGATCACGCTGGTCGAGAACGCCGCCCCGCAGCTGCGGGAGGCGATGGCCGCGCTCGCGCCGTACACCGGGCAGGCGTACACGGTGGGCCTGACCGGCTCGCCCGGGGTCGGCAAGTCGACCTCCACCTCGGCGCTGGTCTCCGCCTACCGGCGGCTCGGCAAGCGGGTCGGGGTGCTCGCCGTCGACCCGTCCTCGCCGTTCTCCGGCGGGGCGCTGCTGGGCGACCGGGTCCGGATGCAGGACCACGCGACCGACCCCGAGGTGTTCATCCGCTCGATGGCCACCCGCGGGCACCTCGGCGGGCTCTCCTGGGCGGCCCCGCAGGCGCTGCGGGTGCTGGACGCGGCCGGCTGCGAGGTGATCCTGGTCGAGACCGTCGGCGTGGGCCAGTCCGAGGTCGAGGTCGCCGCCCAGGCCGACACCGCCGTGGTGCTGCTGGCCCCCGGGATGGGCGACGGCATCCAGGCCGCCAAGGCGGGCATCCTGGAGATCGGCGACGTCTTCGTGGTCAACAAGGCCGACCGGGACGGCGCCGACGCCACCGCCCGGGAGCTCAACCACATGCTGGGCCTCGGCGAGGCCCGCGAGCCGGGGGACTGGCGCCCGCCGATCGTCAAGACCGTCGCGGCGCGCGGCGAGGGCGTCGACGAGGTGGTCGAGGCGCTGGAGAAGCACCGCGCCTGGCTGGAGGAGACCGGCGAACTGGCGGCCCGCCGCCGCCGCCGGGCCGCCCAGGAGATCGAGGCCATCGCCCTGGCCGAACTCCGCGCCCGGATCGGCGACCTCTCCGGCGACCGCCACCTGGCCGGCCTGGCCGAGCGGGTGGCCACCGGGGACCTGGACCCGTACGGCGCGGCCGACGAACTCGTCGCCGGCCTGACCACGGCCTGAACCCGCACGAAGGGGCGGTCGCCACAGCCCCACCCCACCCAGAGCTCTGCCGCCCCCGTCGCCGCTTCGGCAAATGCCGAAGCGGCGACGGGATTGTCCGGCCCCGCTGCGTAGGAAGTCGGCTGGGCCGATCTCCTGTGTTCAGGGGGTGGCGGTGGTTCGGGTGGCCTGGGTGCGGCAGTGGGTGAGGGCGGGTTTGATGCGGGGGTCGAGGCTGGGTTGGGTGGTGAGGAGTTCGCCGGCGGTCACGAGAGTGGTCCAGTACTGGGCGGGGTTGCCGGTGGTGGGGAGGGGGCGGGCGGCGGCGAGGGAGAGGTAGGCGGTGGTGAGGTTGCCGGTGGTGAACCAGCGGGTGAGGCCGTGGTGGTGGCCGGGGCGGATGCCGCCCATGGCGTCGATGGCGGTGAGGAAGAGGTCGACGACGGCGAGGTCCGTGGCGGTGAGGGCCTTCGGGACGTCGAAGACGCCCAGGGCTTCGAGGAGTTCGCCGACGTCGGCTTCGGAACCCGGGCGGGGGTCGGCAAGGAGGGTGTCGTGGCAGTCGTCGAGGCGGATGGTGGCCTCGGCGAGCGGGATGGAGAGGGCGAGGCAGACGGCGCGCGCGGCGGGCAGGGGCTGGCCGGAGCGGTGGGCGAGGACGGCATACGCCTCGGCGGGGGTCAGTCCCCGGTCGAGGGCGTGGCGGGCGAGGGTCGGGAGGGGAGGGAGCATCGGCGTGGGTGCTTTCAGGCGGTGGCGAGGGCGGGGGCGACCAGCGCCCAGACGAACTTGCCGATGCCGCCGGCCCGGGGGCAGCAGCCCCAGCGCGCGGCGAGCTCGTTGACGAGGAAGAGGCCGCGCCCGTGTTCGTCAGCGGGGGTGGGGGTGCGGAGGGTGGGGCGCCCGGTGCCGGTGTCGTGGACTTCGATGCGGAGGTGGTGGGAGACGAGGGCGAAGCGGACTTCGACGAGGCGGTCGGTGGGGGCATCGGTGTGCTGGACGGCGTTGGCGAAGAGCTCGCCGAGGAGGAGTTCGGCGATGTCGCGGTAGCGCTCGCCGGAGGGGAGGGCGGCGAGGTAGGCGCGGAGCAAGTGCCGGGCCAGAGGCGTGGATTCGACGCAGGAGTCGAGCCGGGCGGCGAACATACGGGGGCGGCGGCAGGTTTCGGGCATGGCGAAGTACCCCAAGGCAGCAGTGTCGTAGGCGAGGTGTCCACGGAGGCTCAGGGCCCTGTGCGCCCTTGATGGCGGTGGGCCGTCCGTTCGCAAATACAGACAGTAAGTGCTTGACTACAGCTGAATATGAATCGGCGGAATACTGCCCTATCCGTCCAGGTGGAAGCGGTCCGACATGCGACGAAGCTTCTCCCGAGTGGCTGAGCGCTCGGCATAGACGATCTTCCGCAGTGTGGCGCGGGCGATCGGATGGTTGCGGACGAGCTGTGGGGCGATCCTCTCCGCCGTTTCCAGAGCCTGGAGTGCCTTGCTTCGATTGCCGTCCCACAGCCAGGCGCGGGCCAGATCCATGTGGTGGTGGCCCTGCCTGGAGCCTGGAAGTGCGGCAACCTTCGCCGGGTCGGCACGCTCGTTGAGAATTAGCGCCCGGGCGTGATCGCCCATCTCCAGCTGGACGGACACGGCGTGGATCTGAACGTTGCCCTTGGAGAAGGTCAGCGAGTGCCGGTCGAAGATCGGCCCGGTCCGTCTGACCATCAACTCAGCTGCGGTGTGCGCCTGCTGGATGCGGTCCTCGGCCTCAAGTCGGTAGCCGGCGCGCGCAGCCGACACGGCTGCGCGCAAGTGGAATGTTCCCCAAGCCCGCACAGCCAGTGGGTCGCTGACTCGGTACTGGTCCTCGACAAGCCGAAGTGCTTTGTCGGACAAGGCCAGTGCGTCGTCCCAGTCGGCGGTGGCCCACATGTCCCACACGCGCATCCAGTCCGCGACGGCCTCCATCACCGGGTCGCCGGACAGTCGGGCGGACCAGGCGGCCCGCTCACAGGCCATGGCGACCAGCTCGGGATGCCCGAGTACATGGGCAGCCGTGTGAGCGAACTTGCACTCGATCGCATAGATCGCGAACGCTTCTTCGCGTTCGTGGCCGGTGGATACCTCGGCCAAGGCCCGCGACTCGCGGAGCATGTCCGGAAGCGCCGTCAGGATGGCCACGTTGGCTGCCGCGTCTCGGAGCCGGTGCAGGCGCTCGGTTTCGTGCCACAGCTCGACCGACGGCCGGGGCGTGCCGTCGAAGACCGGAGTGAGGTCATATCGGCGAAGCTCTCGCACGATGGCCGCCGCTGACACCTGCCATTGGTTCTCCGAGGCCTTGCCTGCGACGAACGGACGCTCTATGAGGTCGTTGGGGTGGCAGTGGAGTGCTGCCGCAAGCTGGTTGATGATGTTGGCCCGGTCGAGTTCGATCGCCCCCTTCTCGACCTTCGACACCCAGCCCTGGGTCCTGCCGATGGCAACGGCCAAGTCGGCCTGGGGCATGCCCAGTCGAAGCCGAGCTCGCCGCACTCGCTTGCCGATCGACTCGCGCTCCTCCAGCACGGCAGTCCTCCTGCGGTCACGCCCGCCCGCCCGCTCCATGGGCTGCGGTGCCACTAGGAAGCTACCGCGTTGGGGTCGGTCGCGTCACAGGCCGACTGCCGCCGGGGCTCGCAACCAGTGCTTGGATGTGGAGTCGACCATAAGCTCGGGGGCATCCGTGAAGTACTGGATGGAGCCGAGGATGCCGGAGGAGGAAAGATGCTGCCGCTCCACTCGGTGTCCGTCGCGGGGGTGGTGGTACGCGAGGACGGCCGGGTGCTGGCGATTCGCCGAGCTGACAACGGGACTTGGGAACCTCCGGGTGGCGTGCTGGAGGTTGGCGAGGCTGTCGAGGACGGCGTGCGTTGCGAGGTCTACGAGGAGACCGGGATCAAGGTCGGTGTGGATCGGCTGACCGGCGTGTACAAGAACGTGAGCCGAGGGATCGTCGCTCTCGTCTTCCGCTGTCGACCGGAGAGCGGGGCAGTGTGACTCTCGGACGAGTCGGTCGAAGTCGACTGGCTCACACCGGCCGAGGTCTCGGACCGCATGGCCGAGGTCTATGCGGTACGCGTCCTGGACGCGCTTCGGGACGACATGGCACCGAGCATCCGGACCCACGACGGCCGACAGCTGCTGTGACCAGCTGCGGATTTCGGGAAAGCTTGGCACTGCGCGTAGTTGGTGTGCTACTTTCCGCATGGTCAACAGAACATAGTTGACCCCGGCAGCGCGCCAACGCTCCGGGGTCCGGCACAGGAGCTCACACTCCCCATGCAGATTCATCGTAGCGCCCGTGCGCGCTCGTTCACCGTCCTTCCCAACGGCCTGTTGCAGGACCGTCGGCTCAGCTACACCGCCCGAGGCCTGCTCGCCGATCTGCTCTCCCGCCCGAACGGGTGGCGCGAGGACGGTCGGCAGATGGCGGACAGCAGCCCGCAGGGGCGCGGGGCCGTCCGGCGGGCGCTCAAGGAGCTGAAGGACGCCGGGTACTACCGGGTCGACACCGTCCGGATGGCCGACGGCACCGTCCGTTCCGAGGCCCATGTCTTCGACACCCCGCAACTGACACCGGCTGTCCCCCGCCCGGCGGCCGGTGGGCGGGGCACCGGCCGCGCTGTCACCCCTCCCGTAAAGGACCCGGGGGAAGAACCCACCCTCCCGGATGAACGGACCCGTACCGCGGTGGCCACGCTGTTCCGGGTGATCCGGCCCGAGCCGCGGCTGCGCCTCGGCGAGGCCGAGGCGCGGACGCTGGCTCCCCTCGTCGCCCGATGGCTGGAACAGGGCAGCGGCGAAGCCGAGTTGGCCCACGCACTGCTTCCCGGACTGCCGCAGCCGATGCACTCCCCGGTGGCGATCCTCCGCGACCGCCTGCAACGCAAGCTCCCGCCACAGCGAGCGGCAGCCCCATCGACTGCTTACGCCGAGTGCGGTGCCTGCCATGATCCGGTGCCGCTGCCGGGGATCTGCCGCTCCTGTGCAGGCCTCGGTACCAGGGGTACGGCGGTCGGCACCGGTGCTGACGTCATCGCCGATGGCCTCGCCCGCGCCCGCGCGGCCCTGCGCGGGCGCGGGCTCCTCGTGGTCACGTAAACGCGGGCGGGGCGGTCGGGCGGCGGGGCCGTCGGCCTAGGAGCGGCCGCGGAGGCCGCGGAGGTGGTCGGCGACGGGGGCCAGGGCCTCGTAGATGGCGTCGAGCTGCTCCGGGGTGAAGCGGTCGATGAAGTGGGCCCGGACGCTGCGCACATGGTCGGGGGCGACCCGCTGCATGGTCTGCCAGCCCTGCTCGGTGAGGTGGGCGTAGAGGCCGCGGCGGTCGCCGGGGCACTCCTGGCGCAGCACCAGGCCGGCGTTCTCCATCCGGGTGATCTGGTGGGAGAGCCGGCTCTTGGACTGCAGGGTGGCGGTCGCGAGGTCGGTCATCCGCATCCGGTGGTCCGGCGCTTCGGAGAGCACGACCAGGATCTCGTAGTCGTTGATCGCCAGGTTGTGGGGTTGGAGTTCGCGGCTGAGCTGGTAGTCCAGCAGCTTGGCGACCTCCAGATGGGCGCGCCACATCCGCTGCTCCCTGGCGGTCAGCCAGGGAGTCTCCTCCTCGGGCCGCGGGTCAGGGTTGTCCGCAGTCTCGATCGTGTGCGTATCCATGGGGCCCAGCATACCCGATTTAGTTAAATATTGTACAAGTTTACAGGCCGAAACGCCGCCCGATTTCGCCCAGATTACCGAGACCCGGCGTGTTGGGCTGGCCGGCGCCGTGACCCGGCTGGGGCGGCACCCCGCCGGCCGGGACGCCCGCCTCGGCGTCCACCCGGCCGACCGACCGCTCCGCCATCAGCTTCTCGCTGGACTGCACCAGCACCTGCCCGGCACCGATGAACTCGAACTGGTGCTCCTCGCCGGAGGCGCCGCCGATGCCGGTCAGCCGCCGCAGGCCGCCGACCACCCCGTGCAGGTAGTCGTGGTCGTAGTGGTGGCACGGCGCCGGGCAGTCCGCCCAGCCCACCAGGGCCTGCGGGTCCACCCGGACCGGCGGCTCCACGAAGTGCACCGGCCCGTTGGAGGCGGCCACGAAACGGCCGGTGCCGATCAGGGTCAGGAAGCCCGGGATGATCGACTGCTTGAGCCGCAGCGTCGGGTCGAAGGCGAGCAGGTTGCCGGACCGGACGGTCAGGTTGCCGTCGTCCAGGTCGTAGGAGTTGAGGTCGAAGGCGCGGTCGGCCAGCAGCAGCCTGCCGCTGCCCTGGGCGACCACCCAGTCCGCCGCGTGCAGCGGCGAGTTGAAGTGCTGGCCGAGCACCCGGTCGACCATCCCGGCGCCGACGCCGCGGAAGGTGATGTCGCCGTAGTAGGCGACCATCTTGCCCTTCTGCAGGAAGTACGAGCCGTTCAGTTGGACGGCGAAGGCGTACGGGTTGACGTTGTCGTTGACCGGCAGGGTGTACGCGTCGTACACCACCGGGCCGGCGCCGCCGTGGGTGGTCGGCAGCGGGGCCTGGGTGCCGCCGAACTGCTCCTGCGCGTACGGCTGTTGGGCCTGCGGCGGTTGGCCGTACGGCTGGTGGGCCTGCGGCTGGTAGGCCGGCGGCGGGGGAGGAGGCGGCGGCTGGTCCGTGGAGCGGCCGTAGTGCGGCGGCACCGTGAAGCCCGGCTGGGTCGGCTGGTCGTGCGGCGACCGCCCCCCGTACGGCGGCTGCGGCGGGTGGGACATCAGAGCTTCTCCTCGCTCGCCTGGACGTACGCCGTGCCCTGCCCGGACAGCTCCAGCTGGAACGCCTCGCCCGAGCCGCGGCCGATCATCTCGCGCCAGCCGATCGCCGTGGACAGCTTGTTGCGCACCTCGCCGCGGTGCGCCACGTACGCCTGCGGGTCGACGTGCACCGACTGGCCGGGTGTGATGGGCAGTTCGAAGACGCCGCCGTGGGCCAGCACCGCGACCGAGCCGTGGCCCTCCAGCCGGGTGGTGAACAGGCCCTGTCCGCTGACCTGGCCGCGGACCATGCCCATCACCCCGCCCTGTGAGCCGAGGAACACGGTGGACTGGCGCAGGGTGCCCTCGAAGGCGAGCATCCGGTCCGCCTCGACGAACAGGGTGTCGCCGGTCAGGTCGATCACGTGCACGTGGTGGCCGCCGTGGCCGAACATCACCCGGCCGTGGCCCTCGACCGTCATCAGCGGGGTGTCCTCGTTGGCGACCCGCCGGCCGATCATCGACATCACCCCGCCCTGGCCGCCGGTGATGTTCGGGGTGAAGCGGACGTCCCCGGTGTACCCGAGCATCGCCCCGCGCTGGCTGAACAGCCGCTGCCCGGGCACCACCTGGGCCTCGATCATCTTGCCGTTGATCCGGGTGAAGCCCATCAGACGTCACCCCCGATGGTGACCTTCTCCGAGGGCTGGACGTACACCAGGCCCTCTCCGGTGAACTCCACCTGGACGGCCTCGCCGCCGCCCTCGCCGATCACCGTGGTCCAGCCCGCGCCGGACTTCACGCTGCGGTGCAGGTCGCCGGTGTGCGCGATGTACGCACCCGGGTCGACCCGCAGCGGCATGTCCTTGCCGACCCGCAGGATGACGGCCGGCCCGTTGGAGGTCACGGCGGCCCAGCCGCGGCCCTCCACCTTGGTGGTGAAGAGGCCGTTGCCGGAGGAGACGCCGTTCAGCCCGGTGAAGCTGGTGCCGGTGTGCAGGCCGGCCTCGGTGCAGAGCAGGTTGTCCGCCTCGACGTAGAGGGTCTCCCCGTCGAGGCGGACCAGGTTGATCTCGGTGGCCTTGTCGGCGAAGTAGCAGGTGCCCTGCCCCTTCACCTCCATGACGGTCATCCGCTCGCCGGTGAGTCTGCGGGCGACCATGCCCCGCAGTCCGTCCCCGCCGCCGGTCAGCTTCTTGAAGGTCATCTGGCCGGTGTAGGCGACCATCGAGCCGTGCCGGGCCTTGACGGCGTCCCCGCCCAACTCGACGGCGAGCACCCGCGATCCCTGGAGTCTGAACTGTGCCACGGCCGCAATCTAGCCGCCGCGGGGGCGGCCGGGCGAGGGGGCGGGGGTGAACCGGTACGGACCCGGGACATCCGTTCGGGTCAGGAGCGTGCGTGCGCCCCGTGGCCGTGGCCGGGCCGCGGGACGGTTCCGGCCGCCTCCTCGACCTCCAGCAGCGAGGCCGAGTGGCGCTCCGCCTCGAAGGCCGCCGCGCCGCCGCGCAGGCCGAACAGCCGCTTGGAGAGCATGATCCAGAGCACCGCGGCGATGTTCAGGGCCAGCGTGCAGATCTTCACCGCGCTGACGTGCTCGTGCAGCTCGTAGCCCTCCAGCGGGAGGAAGGCCGCGGTGGCGACCACGGTCAGGTACTCGGCCCAGCGCCGGCCCAGCCAGAGGCCGACCGCCTCGACGATCTCGATCAGCGCGTAGGCGATCATCGCGCCCGCGACGATCAGCAGGGTCTTCTTCTGGTAGCCGAAGGTCTTGCGGATCGTCTCGATGATCGGGGCGTGGTCGAGGTCCCAGTGGAAGTGGTCGGCGACCGGCTTGAAGACGGTGAGGTCCTCGTCGAAGATCCGCTGCACCGCCTCCTGGCTGTTGGAGAACTTCCAGACGCCCCAGGCCATCAGGATGATGATCACGCCGCGCAGCACCCGCTCGATGGCCAGGAACCGCAGGATGAAGAGGTCCCGCAGCGCCTTGCCGCGCGGCACCAGCGGGGCGTTCGCGGCCGGGCCGGAGCCGTGCGGGGCGCCGAGTGCGAAGTCGCCGCAGCGCAGGCAGCGCCAGGCGTCGCCGAGGGCGGTGGCGGCGTGCAGTCGGCCGGCCAGCTCGGGCTCGGTCGGCCGGTAGGTGATGTGGCCGCGCTTCGCGCAGGTCCTGCGGTCCCAGTCGCGCTTGAACATGTGGTGGCTACCCCCGTGTGTGATGCCGTCGGCGCCCGGTTCGGTGGGCGCGCGGGCAGCAGGATAGGGGGTACGGACGACGCCCCGCCGCATCCGGCCGGGTTCCGGCGTGTGGCTGTGACATCCGGCACGGTGGCCACCCCCGGCCCGGGACTCGGACATGTGCTCGGTGATAATGGCCCGAAGGCTTGTGAGTCGCTTCACAAGCGTGCCCACGCCTCCGACCCCGTATTGAGGTATCCAACGTGAACAGCAGCGCCGTCCACCGCCTGCGCCTGATCTCCGCCCCGGAGGGGATCTCCTTCATCCTGCTGCTGATCTGCTCGGTGCTGAAGCGGACCACGTCGTTCGACGCCGTGCCGGTGATGGGCATGGTCCACGGGATCCTGTTCATCCTGTACGTGGTCTTCTGGATCCAGGCCTGGCAGACGCAGAAGTGGGACGCCAAGCGCGGCGTCCTGCTGTTCGTGCTCTCGGTGCTGCCGTTCGGCGGCTTCGTCGCCGAGCGGATGCTCGGCCGCGAGGAGCGCGGGGAGCTGCGGCCGGCCACCGCCGCCGCCTGATCCCGCCGCTGCCCGATCCCGCTCCTGCCTGATCCCGCCTCCGCGCGTGGACGGTCGACAGGCTGCCACGGCCTCCTCTCCCAAAGGGCCGCGGCAGCCTGTCGCCGTTTCTTACCGGGAGTGGCTCCGAGGGCGCGTGCGGCACGCCCGGGCGGGGGTGGTCAGTTGACGTTCACCCCGCTCCAGGCCGTGCCCACCGCCTTGTACTCGGCGCTGGTCGCGCCGTAGAGGTCGGAGGCGGCCTTGAGGGTCGCGGTGCGGGCGGCCTTGTAGTTGGTGGTGGAGGTGAAGTAGGTGGTCAGCGCGCGGTACCAGATCGCGGCCGCCTTGTTCCGGCCGATCCCGGTCACCTTCGCGCCGTTGGAGGTCGGGCTGTTGTAGCTGACGCCGTTGATGGTCTTGGCGCCGCTGCCCTCGGCGAGCAGGTAGAAGAAGTGGTTGGCGACGCCCGAGGAGTAGTGGACGTCCTTGTTGCCGACGGTGGAGGACCAGTAGTCGGCCGAGGCGCCGTCCTTGGAGGGCTTGTCCATGTAGCGCAGCGGCGTGCCGTTGCCGTTGATGTCGAGCTTCTCGCCGATGAGGTAGTCCGGCGGGTCGGCGGGCAGGTTGGCGTACCACTCGACCATGGTGCCGAAGATGTCGGAGGTGGCCTCGTTGAGGCCGCCGGACTCGCCGGAGTAGTTGAGGCCGGCGGTGGCGGAGGTGACGCCGTGGGTCATCTCGTGGCCGGAGACGTCGATGGCGGTGAGCGGGTGGGTGTTGCCCGAGCCGTCGCCGTACGTCATGCAGAAGCAGGAGTCGTCCCAGAAGGCGTTGACGTAGTTGGAGCCGTAGTGGACGCGGCTGGCCGCGCCGACGCCGTTGTTCTTGATGCCGTTGCGGCCGAAGGTGCTCCTGTAGAAGTCCCAGGTCGCGGCGGCGCCGAACTGGGCGTCCACGGCGGCGGACTCGCGGTTGGACGGTAAGCCGTTGCCCCAGGAATCGCCGGCCTTGCTGAACAGGGTGCCGTTGCCCGAGGTGCCGCCCTTGAGGTCCGTGGTGGACTGGTTGCCGCGGGAGGCGTCCTTGAGCGAGTAGGCCGAGCCGCTCTGGGTGGTGGTCAGGGTGACGGTGCCGACGTTGACGCCCTTGCCGGTGCCGGTCGCGGTCATCACCTGCTCCTGGCTGGAGAGCACCCGGCCGGTGGCGGCGTCGGTGACGACCTCCTGGCGGCTCGGGGTGCCGTCCGCCCGCTGGCCCTGGACCACCGTGCGGTGGGCCGGCCGCGGGTCGCCGTCGGCCGCCCAGATCACCAGCTCGGTCGGGCCGGCGCCGTCCACCCGGCTGAGCGCCGGCTCGTCCGCGTCCGCGGCCAGGCCGACGGTCGCCCGGACGGCGTCGGTGGCCCGCGCGGCGGCCTGGTCGGCGGTGAGGGCCGGGGTGGTGGTGGTCGGCGTGAGGGGGCCGTCGAAGGCCCGGTCCACCGAGGCCACCGTGCCGTCCGGGCGCTGGTGGACGACGAGGTCGCCGCCGAGGACCGGCAGGTCGGCGTACGTGCGCTCGTAGCGCAGGTGCCGGGTGCCGTCGGCGTCCACCAGGGCGTCCTTGACGACCAGTCGTTCCTGGCTGCCGAGGGCGAGTTGCCGCGCGAGCGGGGCGCTCTGCGCGGCGGCCAGCGTGAGCGGCGCGGCCGCCGGCCGGCCGGGCACGGCCGCCTGGGCCATGGGCAGG
Organism: Kitasatospora sp. NPDC023176; assembly: GCF_055560495.1. NCBI lineage: Bacteria > Bacillati > Actinomycetota > Actinomycetes > Kitasatosporales > Streptomycetaceae > Kitasatospora > Kitasatospora sp. NPDC023176. The sequence continues at coordinate 175,347 of NZ_JBVHIP010000012.1, forward strand.
GCGGCGATCTGGACGACGCCGGCCAGCAGTGCGGTGGCGGAGAGTACGGCGGGGAGGGTCAACTTTCGCTTCATGGAGGCCTGTTCCTTCCACGAGACCCGCGGGTGCCTGCGGGCGCGCCGCGTACCGGGGCACCGGGGGTGGCGCCGTTGGGGCGGTAGGGCGCGGACGTGCGGCTGCCGTGCGGCTTCTGACGCCCTGCCGGTCGGGTGGGGGAGGCGGGGTGTCGAACGGGAGCTTGGTCATAAGCATGACAATCCAGGCCGGGGAAGGACAGGGTGCCCGCGCGGATTGGCCAGGAGTCGCCAGGGCCGGTGCGGATGGTTCGGCTGCGGCCCGATGCCCGGAATCCACCGGTTCGCGCCGACTGGCGGGACTCCGCCACCGGGACGGGCTTGACGGCCGCCCGCCCCCGGGCGGGCATGGGCGGACGCCCGGGGCCTGCCCTCCAACGAGGCCCCGGGCGTCCTGCTCACCCTCCGCCGTGCGTCAGTTGACGTTGACGGCGGTCCAGGTCGCGGCGACCGCGCTGTACTCGGCGCTGCCGGCGCCGTACAGGTCGGAGGCCGCCTTCAGGGTGCCGGTGCGGGCCGCCGCGTAGTTGGTGGTGGACGTGAAGTAGGTGGTCAGCGCGCGGTACCAGATCGCGGCCGCCTTGTCCCGGCCGATGCCGGCGAGGGTGGAGTTGTTGTACGTCGGGCTGTTGTAGCTGACGCCGTTGATGGTCTTGGCGCCGCTGCCCTCGGCGAGCAGGTAGAAGAAGTGGTTGGCGACGCCCGAGGAGTAGTGGACGTCCTTGTTGCCGACGGTGGAGGACCAGTAGTCGGCCGAGGCGCCGTCCTTGGAGGGCTTGTCCATGTAGCGCAGCGGCTTGCCGTCACCGTTGATGTTGATCTGCTCGCCGATGAGGTAGTCCGGCTTGTCCGAGGCCAGGTTGGCGTACCACTCGACCATGGTGCCGAAGATGTCCGAGGTGGCCTCGTTGAGGCCGCCGGACTCGCCGGAGTAGTTGAGACCGGCGGTGGCGGAGGTGACGCCGTGGGTCATCTCGTGGCCGGCCACGTCCAGGGCGGTGAGCGGGTGGGTGTTGCTGGCGCCGTCGCCGTACGTCATGCAGAAGCAGCTGTCGTCCCAGAAGGCGTTCACGTAGTTGGAGCCGTAGTGGACGCGGCTGGCCGCGCCGACGCCGTTGTTCTTGATGCCGTTGCGGCCGAAGGTGTTCTTGTAGAAGTCCCAGGTGGCCGCGGCGCCGTACTGGGCGTCGACGGCGGCGGACTCCGTGTTGGAGACCAGGCCGTTGCCGAAGCTGTTGGTGGTGTTGGCGACCAGGGTGCCGGTGCCGGAGGTCTTGTTCTTCAGGGTGTAGGTGGCCTGGCCGCCGCGGGTGGCGTCCTTCAGCTGGTAGGAGCTGCCGCTCTGGGTGGTGGTCAGCGGGACGGAGCCGACGAAGACGCCCTTGCCGGTGCCGGAGGCCGTCTGCACCTCCTCGTGGGTGGAGAGCACCTGGCCGCTGGCCGCGTCGGTGACCAGCAGCTGACGGCTCGGGGTGCCGTCGGCGCGCTCGCCCTCGACCGTGGTGCGGTAGGCCAGGCGCGGGTTGCCGTCGGTGGCCCAGACCACCAGCTCGGCCTTGCCGGTCTGGTGCACCGCGGTCAGCGGGGCCTCGTCCTCGTCGACGGTGATGCCGACGGTGGACTGCACGGCGCCGGTGGCCTGGGCGGCGGCCTTGTCCGCGGGGATCTGCGGGGTGAGGCTGGGCAGGGCCAGCTCGGCGCCGACGGCCTTGTCGACGGCGGTGGTGCTGCCGTCCGCCTTCTGGTGCACGACCAGGTCGCCGCCGAGGACGGGGAGCCCGGCGAGGGTGCGCTCGTAGCGGAGGTGGCGGGTGCCGTCGGCGTCCACCACGACGTCCTTGGCCACCAGTTGCTCCTGGCCGCCGAGGGCCAGCGCGTGGGCGACCTTGCCGGCCTGGCCGTTCGCCTGGGCGAGCAGGGCGGAGAGCTGCTGGGTGCCCTGGGCCTGCGGGGTGGGGCCGGCCTGGGCCGCACCGGCCTGGACGACACCGGTGAGCAGGGCGGTGGCGGAGAGTACGGCGACTGCGGCGAGCTTTCGCTTCACGGACGAGTCCTTCCGGGAAACCGCGTGTGGGCGCGGTCGCGCCGCGTCCCGGGGGCCGGGGTCGGCACCTGAGGGGCGGGACGGGCGCTGACGTGCGAGGACCCCGAGCGTTCGGGCGGCTGCCACCGGTTGGGTGGGGGTGGTGGCGGTCGAACGGGGTTGGCCGAAAGCATGACAATCGAGCAAATCAAATGACAGGTCTTCCTCATGAATTGGCCAAGTCCCGCCAAGACGAAGGAATGTGAACGGAAGGACAAAGGGGATCTTTCGCCCGGACTTTCAGCGGGTTTCGATCCGAAGCGAGGCCTGGTACCGGGGCGTTCGCGCGTTCGACGCCCAACCCCGTTGCGCCGGAGGCCCGTTGCCTTCCATTCACACCGCCGCAATGTCCAGGTATGGACCTGGCAGTCCGATTGGCGGGATCCCGCCACGCGTCGCGCTTGTCCACCATCAGGACGGCTGGTAGCACACGTCCCGTCCGCCGGTACGGTAAGGAGGTGGCCAAGCCCCTCGCACTCGACTTCGACCCGATCGCCCGCGCCGACGAACTGTGGGCCCGCCGCTGGGGCACCGTGCCCTCGATGGCGGCGATCACCTCGATCATGCGCGCCCACCAGATCCTGCTGTCCCGGGTCGACGCGGTGCTCAAGCCGTACGGCCTGACCTTCGCCCGGTACGAGGCGCTGGTGCTGCTGACCTTCAGCCGGACCGGCGAGCTCTCGCTCTCCAAGATCGGCGAGCGCCTGATGGTCCACCCGACCAGCGTCACCAACACCGTCGACCGGCTGGAGCGGGCCGGACTGGTCGCCCGCCGCCCCAACCCGCTGGACGGCCGCGGCGTGCTCGCCGCGATCACCGGGCGCGGCCGCGAGGTGGTCGAGGAGGCCACCCGGGAGCTGATGGCCATGGAGTTCGGGCTGGAGGAGTACGGCCCCGACCAGTGCCGCCAGGTCTTCGACCTGCTCAAGCCGCTGCGCATCGCGGCGGGCGACTTCGCCGATCCGGGCGAGGGGGCTGCTCGGGCGCGGCCGTGAGGGCGGCTACCCTCGTGGGAGCGGTGCGCGGATCCGGGCGTACCAGCGGAAAATGCCGAGCGAGGCGAGGAAGAGAATGAAGGCGACCCCCCTGCTGGGCTGGTACCGCGGCCTGGCCATTGCGACCGGCTGCGCGCTGCTGGTGTTCTGCGGCTTCATGGTCGCGAAGTACGGCTTCAGCACCGCCGAGGACCTGACCACCTACGTCGCGATGCTGCACGGCTACCTGTACATCGGGTACTTCGTGGTGACCTTCATGCTCGGGCAGAAGCTGAAGTGGCCGCTCGGCCGGCTGGTGCTGACCCTGGCGGCGGGCTGCATCCCGTTCCTGTCCTTCGTCTTCGAGCGCCGGGTGGCCCGCGAGGCCGCCGAGCAGCTCCCGGCGGGCGGCGCCCGCCAGCCGGCCGGCGTCTGAGGCCCGCGGCTCCGCGAGGGTGCCCCTTCCCCAATCCGGGGGAGGGGCGCCCTCGGCGTTTCCGGCCCCGTCGTTCCCGGGGTTTCCCGCCCCGCCGTTCCCGGGGCTTCCGGCCTCCGGCGTCCCCGGCGTTTCCGCCCCCGCCTTCCCCGGATTCTCCGGCGGGCCTCCATCGACAATTACTAGGACGTCCGAGTAAATTAGTAGGACGTCCTAATAGCTGTGCCGCCCGGTGCCGTGGCGGCCGTACGGAGCGGAGTTCGGCCCATGGACGCCGAGGACATCGAGCGCGGACGGCAGCGCTGGCAGCAGCGGTACGACAAGGCCCGCAAGCGCGACGCGGACTTCACCACCCTCTCCGGCGACGACGTCGAGCCGGTCTACGGCCCGGCCCCCGGGCAGCCCGTCGAGGGCTTCGAGCGGATCGGCTGGCCGGGAGAGTACCCCTTCACCCGCGGCCTGCACCCCACCGGCTACCGCGGCCGCACCTGGACCATCCGCCAGTTCGCCGGCTTCGGCAACGCGCAGCAGACCAACGAGCGCTACCGGATGATCCTGGACGCGGGCGGCGGCGGCCTCTCGGTCGCCTTCGACATGCCGACCCTGATGGGCTACGACTCGGACGACCCCAAGTCGCTCGGCGAGGTCGGCCACTGCGGCGTCGCCATCGACACGGCCGCCGACATGGAGGTGCTGTTCGCCGGCATCCCGCTCGGCGAGGTCACCACCTCGATGACGATCAGCGGCCCGGCCGTCCCGATCTTCTGCATGTACCTGGTCGCCGCCGAGCGCCAGGGCGTCGACCCGGCGGTGCTCAACGGCACCCTGCAGACCGACATCTTCAAGGAGTACATCGCCCAGAAGGAGTGGCTCTTCGCCCCCGAGCCGCACCTGCGCCTGATCGGCGACCTGATGGAGCACTGCGCCCAGGGCATCCCGGCGTACAAGCCGCTGTCCGTCTCCGGCTACCACATCCGCGAGGCCGGGGCGACGGCCGCGCAGGAGCTGGCGTACACCCTCGCGGACGGCTTCGCCTACGTCGAACTGGGCCTGTCCCGCGGCCTCGACGTGGACGTCTTCGCGCCCGGCCTGTCCTTCTTCTTCGACGCGCACCTCGACTTCTTCGAGGAGATCGCCAAGTTCCGCGCCGCCCGCCGGATCTGGGCCCGCTGGATGCGCGACCGCTTCGGCGCCAAGACCGACAAGGCGCAGTGGCTGCGCTTCCACACCCAGACCGCGGGCGTCTCGCTCACCGCGCAGCAGCCGTACAACAACGTGGTGCGCACCGCCGTCGAGGCGCTCTCCGCGGTGCTCGGCGGCACCAACTCGCTGCACACCAACGCGCTGGACGAGACTCTCGCGCTGCCCTCCGAGCAGGCCGCCGAGATCGCGCTGCGCACCCAGCAGGTGCTGATGGAGGAGACCGGCGTCACCAACGTGGCCGACCCGCTGGGCGGTTCCTGGTACGTCGAGGCGCTGACCGACCGGATCGAGCAGCAGGCCGAGGCGATCTTCCAGCGGATCCTGGACCGGGGGAGCGAGGACCACGGGATCGGCCCGATCACCTCCGGCATCCTGCGCGGCATCGAGGAGGGCTGGTTCACCGGCGAGATCGCCGAGGCGGCCTTCCAGTACCAGCAGTCGGTGGAGAAGGGGGACAAGCGCGTGGTCGGCGTCAACTGCCACCCCCGCAGCGTCACCCCCGACCTGGAGATCCTGCGGGTCAGCCACGAGGTCGAGCGCGAGCAGGTGCGGGTGCTGGGCGAGCGCAAGGCGGCCCGGGACGACGCGGCGGTGCGGGCCGGGCTGGACGCCATGCTGGCGGCGGCGCGCTCGGGCGAGTCGATGATCCCGCCGATGCTGGACGCGGTGCGCGCCGAGGCGACCCTGGGCGAGATCTGCAACGCGCTGCGGCAGGAGTGGGGGACGTACCAGGAGAACGCGGCGTTCTGACCGCCTGAACCGCCGAGCCGCCGTACGGACTTCCGTGCGGCGGCTTCGGCGTGCCCTCAGCCGGTGGTCCTCAGTCGGTGGCCCCCGGCGGTGGCCCCCAGTCGGTGGCGCCCGGCGGTGGTCGCTCAGCCGGTGGTGAGCGGGCCGAGCAGCAGGTCGGTGAAGCGGCGGGTCCACTCGGGGGTGATCGGCTCGCCGCTGACCAGGACGCGGTGTTCGACGGTGCCGGCGATGGTGTCGAAGATGATGTCGACCTCCTCCCGGGCGGATGCGGTGCCGGTGTCCGCCTCGAGTTCGCCGCGCGCCTGGGCGGCGGCCCGGCCCTGCCGGACCAGCCGCTTCTGCGGGTCCACGATCGCCTCCCTGATCCGGCGGCGCAGTTGGGGGTCGCGGGTGCCCTCGGCGAACAGGGCGAGCAGCGCGGTCTGGGTCTCGGGGCGGGCCAGCAGGTCGGCGAACTGGCCCACCACGGCCTCGATGTCGGCCCGCAGGCTGCCGAGGTCGGGCATCACGAGATCGTCGAAGAGGCTGGCGACGGCGTCGACCACGAGTTCGTTCTTGGAGGGCCAGCGGCGGTAGAGCGTGGTCTTGGCGACTCCGGCGCGGCTGGCGACGTGGCCCATGGTCAGCCCGCCCCAGCCGAGTTCGGCGAGGGCTTCGCGGGTGGCGTCGAGGATCGCGAGGTCGGCGGCGGCGCTGCGCGGGCGGCCCTTGGCCCGGACGGTGCTGTTGCGGACGGCGTCGTCCGGGCTCGCGGAGGGCTGGGCGGCCGACACCGGGTCTCCTTGCGATGTACTGGTAAGTAACATGGGTGGGACTGGTAACGGTAGCGACTGTCGGCCGATTCGGGCAGTCGGGCGGACCGGGAAAGTGGGGCAGGTCACGTCCCCGAACCGTCGGTGGGGCTTGCGGCCGGGGCACCGGCTCCAGTTACGCTACGACCTGTAGCGAAAGCAGTGACAACCAGGCGCCGCACCCGTGGGACGGGGCGGCGCGGGTGCGGGTGGGGATCCGCGCCGAACGGTTCAGGCTACCGGGGGAAGGGTGCACCGACCGGGAACCCGCACCGCGCAGCCCGCGCGGGGCGACTTTCCCGAGGTTGGTGCCCGCGAGCAGCGCGGACGGGGGAGGATGGTGCCATGCAGCCACGGAATTCGCGTCCCAACAGCGCCGCCCTGCGCGGCGCGGTCGACCTCGCCGCAGTGAAGGCCGCCGGAGAGGCCGCCCAGAAGGCCGAGCAGGCCCGGGCCGAGCGGGCCCGCCAGGCGGCCGCCGCCGAAGCGGACGGAGTCGCCCCCCAGCCCGTCTACGAGCTCGTCATCGACGTCACCGAGGACACCTTCGAGACCGAGGTCGTCCAGCGCTCCAACGAGGTGCCGGTCGTCATCGACTTCTGGGCCGAGTGGTGCGGGCCCTGCAAGCAGCTCAGCCCGATCCTGGAGGGCCTGGCCGAGGAGTACGCCGGCCGCTTCGTGCTCGCCAAGATCGACGTGGACTCCAACCAGCTGATCGCCCAGCAGTTCGGTATCCAGGGCATCCCGGCCGTGATGGCCGTGGTGGCCGGCCAGCTGGTGCCGCTGTTCCAGGGCGCGGAGAGCGCCGCCAACGTCCGCAAGGTGCTGGACCAGCTGATCCTGGTCGCCGAGCAGCGCTTCGGCATCTCCGGTGGCGCGGGCGGTGCGGGTGTCCCGGGTGAGGCCGAGGCCGCCGCCCCGCAGCGGCCGGAGGACCCGGCGCTGTCCGCCGCGCACGACGCGCTGGACGCCGGTGACCTGGGCGGGGCCATCCAGGCGTACCGGAACGTGCTGGCCGACCAGCCGGGCAACACCGAGGCCAAGCTGGGCCTGGCCCAGGCCGAACTGCTCAAGCGGGTCGAGGGGTTGGACCTCCAGTCGGTCCGCGCGGCGGCCGCCGCCGACCCGAAGGACGTCGCGGTCCAGCTGCGGGCCGCCGACCTGGACCTGGTGGGCGGTCATGTCGAGGACGCCTTCGGGCGCCTGGTGGCCACCGTCGGCCGGACCTTCGGCGAGGACCGGGACACCGCCCGGCTGCGTCTGCTGGAACTGTTCGAGGTGATCGGCCCGGAGGACCCGCGGGTCGTCGCGGCCCGTACGGCGCTGGCGCGCGTGCTGTTCTGAGCCGTGCCTGCGGGCCGTGCTCGCGGACCGTGCTCGCGGGCGCCGCTTCCGGGTGCCCGGCCAGGGCCCGGCCGGGGCCTGGCACCGAGTGCCTGGCACGTCGGATGACCTGCGGTGTCGCCTGGTGATTTGGCGACAATCCGGTCAACCGGACAGAGGTTTACCAAATCTTGATTTCACCCGTGGGTGGTCACGTTCAGTGACTACCCACGGGTGTTTCGCTAGTGTTTCCGGTAGATTTCGTCGTCACGTTTCCTTCAACACGTCACGCACGGTGCAACTCGGGGCCATTCCATGATCAATGCCACCTGCTGTTGCATTACCCGTCAGTAAGGCACCCCTTGTGCTTCGCCCGGGATTCAAGCACGATCGGCCACGCCCGGTCCCCAGACTCCACACCCTCCGACAGCCGGTCGGCCAAGCGGAGCGCGGGATCCCCACCGGGTGATCCGTCGGCCCCTGGCCGGCGGTAGGGAGGGCAGGGGGGTATCCGCGGTCCCACGGCGGTTCCTGTCCTCGACCGGCCGCGCGGCCCTGCGCGGTCGCTGGTTGTCGCTCGGGGGTGATCGCCGATGTCGTCGGTCCGACCCGTCGTCCCGCAAGGACGGCCGGTTCCTGGACGGGAGTGCCGCAGTACGCAGGCCGCTCCCGCGTCCGCCGACGCCCGCGGCGCTCTCCGCTACCGAGGACGTAGCTCTCTCCCATCCCAGGCCCCCACCGGTGCGGGACGCGCCGCCGGGGAGCCGGAGATGTACGTCCTAGAAGGAGGACTCGCATGTCCAAGACCTACGGCAAGACCCGCTGGAAGCGCTTCGCCCTGGTGATGGTGCCGAGCGTCGCGGCCACCGCGATGGTCGGCGTCTCGATCGCCAACAGCGCGCTCGCCGCCTCGTTCAGCATTTCCGGCCAGCAGTTCAAGGTCAGCACCGACCAGCTGCACGGCAACAACTTCGCCCAGTTCGGCTCGGTCGACATCGAGGCGAACGGCAAGCCGCACCCGGTCGCGGTCTCGGCCTTCGACCACGCCGACATCACCAACCTGTGCCAGTCGGTGGTGACGGACCTGTCCGCCTTCGGCCTGGGCAAGATCACCCTCCAGCTGCACGCCGGTACCGAGGCGGGCAAGCCGGTTCAGGCCGACAACCTGCTGATCGACCTTGAGCAGCTGAAGGCCGACGCGACCTTCACCCAGATGAACATCGGCCAGGACGCCTCCACCCTCTCGGGTACGGCCACCCAGGGCTGGGCCCCGCACGCGGGTGTCACCAAGGCGGGCGGCGGCGCCGGCCTGCCGTCCGGCGCGACCGGCTTCGCCCAGTCCGCCAAGACCGCCGACCTGAGCGGCGTTCAGCAGACCGCGCGGGCCACCTCGGCCGGCACCTTCAAGCTGAACGGCCTGAACCTCGCGCTGAAGAGCGGCGACGGCCCGGGCAACGAGTGCTTCTGAGTCCCGTCTGACGGCACGCCGACCGGCGTGCCGTGGTGACGAGGCCACTTCGGGCCGGGGGCGGCGGGCGACCGCCGCTTCCCGGCCCACCCCCATTGTTCTTCCCTCGTAGCGACGTCGAGGAGTTGCACCATGTCCAGCGCAACGGTCGAGACGCGGCCCCGCCAGCAGAACCCCGTCGGGTGGCTCTGGCGGCACTTCCGTGAATTCCGCCGCTCCAGGCCCTTCTGGGGCGGCCTGCTGGCCATGATCGCCGGCGTCCCGATCCTCTACTTCCCGTACGCGCACCTCACGTTCGGCGGACTGACCATCGCGATGTCCACCACGGCGGGCGCCGGGTCACTGATCATCGGGGTACTGATGATCATCCTCGGGCTGACCGCCTGGTTCCAGCCCGCCGTACGGGTCTTCGCCGGCATCGCGACCATCCTGCTGACGCTGGTCTCGATCCCGGTCTCCAACCTCGCGGGCTTCGGCCTGTCGCTGCTGCCGGGCCTGATCGGCGGCGGGCTGATGGTCTCCTGGGCGCCGCTGCCCGAGCCGTCGACCGCGCCGGTCAAGGGGCGGCGCGCCCGCCGCGGCGGGCCGGCGGACAACGCGGTGGCGGAGAGCGTCGCCACCGAGCCGGCCGCCGCCGTAGCCACGGAGAACGCCGCAGCCACGGAGACCGTCGCAGCCACGGAGACCGCCGCCGGGACGGCCGAAGCCGTCGGGGCCCCGGCTGCCGAGGCCCCCACCGCCAAGCTGCCCGCCCAGGCCGCGCCGAAGGAGCCCGCCGCCGAGCCGGCCGCCGAGGCCGCCGTCCCGCGGCAGTCCGCCGCCGGGGAGCAGGAGGAGGCGCGGTGAGCGGGCCGGCCGAGCAAGCAGAGGGCACGGCCGTCCCCGCGCAGCGCTCCGGCCGGCACGCCGCGCCGCGCACGCCGATCCGGGTCCGGCTGAGAGGCCGCGCCCTGGCGATGGCCGCGGTGCCGACCGCGCTGCTGATGGCCGCGGCCTACACGCCCAACCCGGCGGTCGCCGAGTCCGCGGCGGGCAAGCCGTGCGGCAACGCGCCGGTGGCCGTCCCGGACGTGACGCCGATCGAGACGCCCGTCCCCAAGAGCGAGCTGCCCGAGCCGCCGCCCGCGTCGTCCGGCACACCCGGTACGGTGTCGACGCCCTCGGCCGGCCCGAGTTCGGTGCCGACCACCACCCCGACCCGGACGCCGACCGCGGCGCCGACCACCGCGCCGGTGAAGCCGCCGGCCACCACGACCACTCCGTCCGCCGTCCGCTCCGCCACCACCGGCGGCTCGGGCGCGGTGAGCGCGGTCTACCGGGGCACCGGCGACGGGACGGCCACCGCGAGCCAGGCCGGGCTGATCGACGACCTCGTCGGCGGCATCAACCACCTGCTGAACCCGGGGAGTCCGACCGGTCCGACGCCGAGCGCGACACCCGGTGCCACCCCCCAGGGGCCGGCCGCCCCGGCCCCGCGGGTCGGCACCCCGGCGCAGCCCGCCCCGTCGCAGTCCCCGGCCGCCGGCTCCGGGCAGGCCGCGCCGCCCGCCGCCCAGTCGTCGGGTGCCCAGCCGTCCGCTGCCCAGTCGTCCGCCGCCCAGCCCTCGGGCGGGCAGCCCTCGCCGGCCGCCACCGCCTCCGGCGCCAAGCCGGGTGCGAAGCCGGCCCCGACGGCGAGTGCTTCGGCGAGCTCCTCGGCCACCGCGACCCCGTCCGCCTCGCCCACCGCGAACCCCAACTGCGATGTGGACGCGCGCAGTCTGACCGCCGGCGCGGCCTCCACCGAGCAGGTCGTCCCGGAGCAGAACTGGACGCTGCAGACGAGCCGGCTCGGCCTGCACGGCGCGGTCTTCCACGGCGTCTACGACGTGAAGTCCCCGACCGGCACCAAGCGGGTGCTGAAGTTCGTGGTCGACAACGTGGACATCGAGAACCTCGACATGTCGACCCTGGAGGGCAACGGCGTCACCTTCCACGTCCAGGGCGCCCCGGGTTCGACCTCGACCATGCGCAACGGCCCGGTCACCATGTACGTGGAGCGGCTGTCCGGCCACCTGTCCAAGCTGCTGGGCCTGCCGATCCCGATCGACCTGGGCGAGATCACCCTCACCCCGGACACCCTGCCGCGCTGGCTGTACGACCTGATCGGCGCCATCCCGATCCCACTGGACCTGGAGCTGACCGGGGTCACCGCCAAGCAGGCCGGCCAGTTCGGCGGCACCCTGCACATCCCGGGGATGCACCTGTTCAACGACAACGCGCCCTACAGCGACAAGTAGCGGAACGCACGACGCCCGTGGGGCGGCCCTCCGTCGAGGAGGAGCCGCCCCACGGGCGTTCGCGGGACCGCCTACTCGCCGTGCGAGCCCAGGCGGTGCACCTGCACCATGTTGGTGGTGCCGGGGATGCCGACCGGGACACCGGCGGTGACGATCACGGTGTCGCCCTGCGTCAGCCGGCCCATCTTCAGCAGCTCGCGGTCGACCTGCGCGACCATCGCGTCGGTGGTGGCCACCTGCTCGGTGACGTACGACTCGACGCCCCAGCTCAGCGAGAGCTGGTTGCGGGTGGCCGAGTCCGGGGTGAACGCGACCACCGGGATCGGCGAGCGGTAGCGGGACAGCCGGCGCGCGGTGTCACCGGACTTGGTGAACGCGACCAGGGCCTTGCCGTTCAGGAAGTCGCCCAGCTCGCACGCGGCGCGGGCGACGGAGCCGCCCTGGGTGCGCGGCTTGCGGCCCGGGTTGAGCGGCTGCAGGCCCTGGGAGACCAGCTCCTCCTCGGCCTTCTCGCAGATCCGGCTCATGGTGCGGACGGTCTCGACCGGGTACTTGCCGACGCTGGACTCGGCGGAGAGCATCACCGCGTCGGTGCCGTCCAGGATGGCGTTGGCGACGTCGGAGACCTCGGCGCGGGTCGGGCGCGAGGCGTGGATCATCGACTCCATCATCTGGGTGGCGACGATGACCGGCTTGGCGTTGCGACGGGCCAGGGTGATCAGCTGCTTCTGGACCAGCGGCACCCGCTCCAGCGGGTACTCGACGGCCAGGTCGCCGCGGGCGACCATGATGGCGTCGAAGGCGAGGACGATCTCCTCCATGGCCTCGACGGCCTGCGGCTTCTCGATCTTGGCGATGACCGGCACCCGGATGCCGACCTCGTCCATGACCTCGTGGACGTCCTTGATGTCGTCCGCGTTGCGGACGAAGGACAGGGCGATCATGTCGACGCCCAGGCGCAGCGCGAAGCGCAGGTCGTCCTTGTCCTTCTCGGACAGGGCGGGCACGTTCACGGCCGCGCCGGGCAGGTTGATGCCCTTGTTGTTCGAGAGCACGCCGCCCTCGACCACCACGGTCTTCACCCGCGGGCCGTCGACGCTGACGACCTCCAGGGCGATGACGCCGTCGTTGATCAGGATCGGGTCGCCGGGCTTCACGTCGCCGGGCAGGCCCTTGTAGGTGGTGCCGCAGATGTGCTGGTCACCGGGGACGTCCTCGGTGGTGATGGTGAACTCGTCGCCGTTGTCGACGGTCACCGGGCCGTTGGCGAAGGTCGCCAGACGGATCTTGGGACCCTGGAGGTCGGCCAGGACGCCGATGGCCTTGCCGGTGTCCTCCGAGACCTGGCGGACCTTGCGGTACCGCTCCTCGTGGTCCGCGTGGTTGCCGTGGCTCATGTTCAGTCGGGCGACGTTCATGCCCGCCTCGACGATGGCCTTCAGCTGTTCGTAGGAGTCCGTCGCCGGACCCAGGGTGCAGACAATTTTCGCTCGGCGCATATGGATCAGTCTATCCGTTCGTGTTATAGGTGCATTCGGCACGGATCGGGAGGAATCGCCGACGAATGATCCCGAGGGGCGAGACAATTCCGTGTCAGTCCTCGGACTGTTCACCTTCCCGGTGCACCAGGGCGAAGGCCTGTCGGGCGATCTCCAGCTCCTCGTCGGTGGGCACCACCGCGACCGCCACCCGGGAGAACTCGGGCGAGATGATCCGGGCGTCGCCGGACCGCACCGAGTTCAGCTCCGGGTCCACGGCGATGCCCAGCTCCTCCAGCCCGGCGGTGGCCGCCGCGCGCACCGGCGCCGCGTTCTCCCCGACGCCCGCGGTGAACGCGATCGCGTCCACCCGGCCGAGCACCGCGTAGTAGCCGCCGATGTACTTGCGCAGCCGGTGGACGTACGCGTCGAAGGCGAGCCTCGCGTCCGTGTCCCCCTCGTCGGCGCGGCGCATGATCTCTCGCATGTCGTTCTCGCCGCACAGGCCGCGCAGGCCGCTGCGGCGGTTGAGCAGGTCGTCGATCTCGTCCACGGACAGGCCGCCGACCCGGTGCAGGTGGAACACCACCCCGGCGTCGATGTCACCCGAACGGGTGCCCATGACCAGGCCCTCCAGCGGGGTCAGGCCCATCGAGGTGTCCACGCAGCGGCCGCCGCTGACCGCCGAGGCGGAGGCGCCGTTGCCCAGGTGCAGCACGATCACGTTGACCTCGGCCGGGTCCTTGCCGAGCAGCCGGGCGGTGGCCCGCGAGACGTACTGGTGCGAGGTGCCGTGGAAGCCGTAGCGGCGCACCCGGTGCTCGTCCGCGACGGCCTTGTCGATCGCGTAGCGGGCCGAGTACTCGGGCATCGAGGCGTGGAAGGCGGTGTCGAACACGGCCACCTGCGGCAGGTCCGGCCGCAGCGCGTGGGCCACCTCGATGCCGGTGATGTTCGCCGGGTTGTGCAGCGGCGCGACCGGGATCAGCCGGCGGATCTCCTTCAGCACCTCGTCCGTGATCACGGTCGGCTCGGTGAACCGCTTGCCGCCGTGCACCACCCGGTGGCCGATCGCGGCCAGCTCGGGGGAGTCCAGCCCGAGGCCGTCCGCGGACAGCTCCTCGGCGACGGCCTTCAGCGCGGCCGAGTGGTCCGGGAAGGCCTGCGACAGCTCGCGCTTCCCGCCGTCGCGCGGGGTGTGCACCAGCCGGCCGCCGGGCTCGCCGATCCGCTCCACCAGCCCGGAGGCCAGCCGGTCGCCGTCCAGCATGTCGATCAGCTGGTACTTCACCGACGAGGAGCCGGCGTTGAGCACCAGAACGCGCGTCCCTCCACTCATGCGCCCACCTCGCTGCGCTCGGCGGTCGCTTCGCGAAACACGCACCTGCTGATGATTCGCTCGCTCCGCTCGCTCATGCCTGGGGCTCCTTGTCGTCCTGGGCCTGGATGGCGGTGATCGCCACGGTGTTGACGATGTCCTGCACCAGCGCCCCGCGCGAGAGGTCGTTGACGGGCTTGCGCAGCCCCTGCAGCACCGGGCCGACCGCGACCGCGCCGGCCGAGCGCTGGACGGCCTTGTAGGTGTTGTTGCCGGTGTTGAGGTCCGGGAAGATCAGCACGGTCGCCCGCCCGGCCACCGCCGACCCCGGCAGCTTGGCCGCCGCGACGTGGGCGTCCACCGCCGCGTCGTACTGGATCGGGCCCTCGACCAGGATGTCCGGCCGCAGCTCGCGGACCAGCTCGGTGGCCTTGCGGACCTTGTCGACGTCCGCGCCCGAGCCGGAGGTGCCGGTCGAGTACGAGAGCATCGCGACCCGCGGCTCCACGCCGAACTGGGCGGCGGTGGCGGCGGACTGGATCGCGATGTCGGCCAGCTGCTGGGCGTCCGGGTCGGGGTTGACCGCGCAGTCTCCGTACACCAGCACCTTGTCGGCCAGGCACATGAAGAAGACGCTCGACACGATGGACGCGCCCGGTGAGGTCTTGATCACCTCGAAGGCGGGCCGGATCGTCGCCGCGGTGGAGTGCGCCGCGCCGGAGACCATGCCGTCGGCGATGCCCTCCTGGACCATCAGGGTGCCGAAGTAGGAGACGTCGGTGACCACGTCCAGGGCCAGCTCGACGGTCATCCCCTTGTGGGCGCGCAGCCGGGCGTACAGCTCGGCGAACTGGCGGCGCAACGGGCTGGTGGCCGGGTCCACGACCCGGACCTGGGCCCGGTCGGCGCCCGCGTCCACCTGCGGGAGGACGATGCCCAGGGCGGCGGCCTTGCGGCGCACCGCGTCGACCTCGCCGAGCAGGGTGAGGTCGCAGATGTTGCGGCGCAGCAGGATCTCGGCCGCGCGCAGCACCCGCTCCTCGGTGCCCTCCGGCAGCACCACGTGCCGGCGGCCCGCCCGGGCGCGCTCCAGCAGCTCGTGCTCGAACATCATCGGGGTGACCCGCTCCGACCGGCCGACCTCGATCCGGTTGGTCAACTCGACGGTGTCCACGTGCAGTTCGAACAGGCCGAGGGCGATCTCGGCCTTCCGGGGGCTGGCCGCGGTGAGTTTGCCCTCCAGGTGGGTCAGGGTGGCGGCGGTGGGCCAGCTGCCCTCGGGGACGACCGCCACCGGGGTGCCGGGGGCGAGCCGGGCGGCCAGCGCCAGCACGTTCGGGCCGGGGTGCTGGCCGAGGGTCAGCAGCACGCCGGCGATCGGCGGCGCACCGGCCGCGTGCGCGGCCAGCGAACCGATCACCAGGTCCGCGCGGTCCCCGGGGGTGACCACCAGGGCGCCCTCGGTCAGCGCGTCCAGGAAGGTGGGCAGCATGGCGCCGCCGAAGACGAAGCCCCGCACGTCCCGGGCCAGCCCGGCCGCGTCACCGAGCAGCACCTCGGCGCCGGTCGACTCGACCAGCTGGGCGACGGTCGGAGCGGCCAGCGCCGGCTCCTCCGGGATGACGTACGCGGGGATCGGCAGCTTCTCGGTGAGCGCGCGCTGGATCCGCTGCTCGGCGCCCGGGGCGGTCCGGTTGGCGATCATCGCCAGGGTCTCGCAGCCGAGGTCGGTGTACGCCCGGTGGGCGCCCAGGACCTCGGCGATCACCGCCTCCGCCTCCTTGCCCTGCCCGCCGACCACCGGCAGCACCGCGGCGCCGAACTCGTTGGCGAGCCGGGCGTTGAAGGCCAGCTCGTCCGGGATGTTGGTGTCCGCGAAGTCGGTGCCGAGCACCAGCACGGCCTGGCAGCGCCGCTCCAGCGCGCGGAACCGGTCCACCAGCGTGGAGACCAGCTCGTCCTGCCCCCGGGCGGCCTGCAGCGCGGCGGCCTCCTCGTAGGTGAGCCCGTACAGCTCCTGGCTCGGCAGCTCGATCCGGTACCGCCCGCGCAGCAGCTCCACCACGTGGTCGGACCCCGACTCCCCGGGCGCCGCCGCGTGCACCAGCGGACGGAACACCCCGACCCGGTCCACCTGGCGGGTGAGCAGTTCCATGACCCCGAGTTCGACCGCCTGTCGGCCGTCCCCCCGGTCGATCCCGGTCACGTACACGCTGCGCGCCACGCGGATGTCTCCGTCCCGTCGCCTCGGAAGGTGGTCATATCGACCATACCTTCGCACCCCGAACCCCCGTCCGCGAGCAGAGCCCCACCCCGGTGGCAACCGGCCGGTGCCGAGCCCTTCCGCGCCGGGCTCACCGACTTCGTCACCGACGACCGCGAGCTGGGCCGGGCCGCCGAGGACCTCGGGTTCCCGGTCGCCGTCCCCGGCTCGGCGCCCGCCCGATGGGGCGGGCGCCCGGGGGTGGTCAGGCCGGCCGGAGCCAGATGGTGGCGAGCGGGGGGAGGACGAGTTCGGCGGAGCGCGGCTGGCCGTTCCACTCCACGGCTTCGGTCTTGACCGGGTGGGAGTTGCCGGTGCCGCTGCCGCCGTAGGTCTCGGCGTCGGTGTTCAGCACTTCCTCCCAGAGCTGTTCGCGGCCGTCCAGGGCGGGCAGGCCGACCCGGTGGCCGTGGCGGACGACGGGGGAGAAGTTGCAGACGGCGACCAGCGGGGTGCCGTCGGCGGCGTGGCGGACGAAGGAGAGCAGGTTGTCCTCGGCGGCGCCGCCGTCGAGCCAGCGGAAGCCGTCGGGGGTGGTGTCGAGTTCCCAGAGGGCGGGGGTGTCCCGGTAGATCCGGTTGAGGTCGCGGACGAGGCGGCGTACGCCCTGGTGGTCCTGGTGGGCGGGCCACTGCCGGTCGAGCACCCACCACTGCGGGCCCTGTTCGTGGTCCCATTCGCCGCCCTGCGCGAACTCCTGCCCCATGAACAGCAGTTGCTTGCCGGGGTGGGACCACATGAAGCCCAGGTAGGCGCGGTGGTTGGCGCGCTGCTGCCACCAGTCGCCGGGCATCTTGGAGACCAGGGCCTGCTTGCCGTGGACGACCTCGTCGTGGGAGATCGGCAGGACGTAGTTCTCGGAGTAGGCGTACACCATCGAGAAGGTGATCTCGTTGTGGTGGTACTTGCGGTGCACCGGCTCCTTGGAGATGTAGACCAGCGAGTCGTGCATCCAGCCCATGTTCCACTTCAGGCCGAAGCCGAGGCCGCCGGCGTCGGTGGGGCGGGTGACGCCGTCCCAGGCGGTGGACTCCTCGGCGATGGTGATCACGCCGGGGCAGCGCCGGTAGACGGTGGCGTTCATCTCCTGGAGGAAGGCGGCCGCGTCCAGGTTCTCCCGGCCGCCGTGCTGGTTGGGCGTCCAGGCGCCGCCCTCGCGGGAGTAGTCGAGGTAGAGCATCGAGGCGACGGCGTCGACCCGCAGGCCGTCGATGTGGAACTCCTCGCACCAGTAGACGGCGTTGGCGACGAGGAAGTTGCGGACTTCGGTGCGGCCGTAGTCGAACTCCAGCGTGCCCCAGTCGGGGTGTTCGGCGCGCAGCGGGTCGGCGGGTTCGTACAGCGGTTCGCCGTCGAAGCGGGCGAGGGCGAAGTCGTCCTTGGGGAAGTGCGCGGGCACCCAGTCGACGATCACGCCGATGCCGTGCTGGTGCAGGGTGTCGACCAGGTGGCGGAAGTCGTCGGGGCTGCCGAGCCGGGCGGTGGGGGCGTAGTAGCCGGAGACCTGGTAGCCCCAGGAGCCGCCGAAGGGGTGCTCCATCACCGGCATGAACTCCACGTGGGTGAAGTTCAACTCCTTGAGGTAGCGGGGGAGTTCTTCGGCGATGGCACGGTAGTCGGTGAGGTCGGGCCGCCAGGAGGCCAGGTGCAGCTCGTACACCGACATGGGTGCCCGGTGGTGCGCGGTGCGGGCCCGGCGGGCCATCCACTCCTCGTCCTGCCACCGGTGGGTGGAGGAGGTGACGACGGAGGCGGTGCCGGGCGGGCACTGGGCGGCCCGGGCCAGCGGGTCGGCCTTGTCGAGCACCCAGCCCTGCCGGGTGTGGATCTCGTACTTGTACGTGGTGCCCTCGGCGAGGCCGGGGACGAACAGCTCCCAGATGCCGGAGGAGCCGAGCGAGCGCATCGGGTGGCCGGTGCCGTTCCAGTGGTTGAAGTCGCCGATGAGGCGCACCCCGGCGGCGTTCGGCGCCCAGACCGCGAAGGCGGTGCCGGCGACGCCGTCGACGGTGCGCAGGTGCGAGCCGAGTGCCTGCCACAGCTGCTCGTGCCGGCCTTCGGAGATCAGGTGGAGGTCGAGTTCGCCGAGGGTGGGCCGGGTGCGGTAGCCGTCGTGCTGGCGCAGGGGTTCACCGCCGGGGTAGCTCACCAGCAGGGTGTAGTCGGGGAGTTCGCCGCCCGCCAGCAGGCCGGTGAACAACCCGCCCTGCTGGTGGGTGAGTTCGGCCGGTCCGTGGGCGGTGTCGACCACCACCCGCTCGGCGAACGGGCGCAGCACCCGGATCGCCGTGCCGCCGTGCACCGGGTGGGCGCCGAGCAGGGCGTGCGGGTCGTGGTGCTGGCCGCTCACCAGCCGGTCGACCTCGGCGGGGGGCAGTGGCGCCTCGGGGAGGCGCAGGGCCCCGGCGGGGGTGTCCGCCGGAACGCGGGGAGGAGTGGGCTCGTGGGCCTCCCGGGGCTCGCCCCGTTCGGGGGTTCCGGCCAGGAAGGTGGCCGGTACGGGGCGGGTGGGGCGGCCGGTCGGGTCGAGCGGCGTCACGGCGTGGTCCTCCAGCGGCGGGGGTGGGCGAACTCGTGGCGGGCGGGACGGGGGTCGAGTGGGACGGGGTTCGAGGGGACGGGGTTCGAGGGGACGGGTTCGGGCGGGGGTGGTCAGACGGACAGGGCGAGCCGGTTGATCGCGGCCAGCGGGATCGGCAGCCAGCTGGGCCGGTGCCGGGCCTCGTACACGACCTCGTACACCGCCTTGTCGATCTCCAGCGCCCGCATCAGTTCCGGTGAGGCCGCCGGGTCGGCGCCGCCTCCGGCGGTGTAGCCGGCGCAGAAGGCGGTGCGGTTGCGCTGGGCCCAGGCGGCGGCGAGGTGGGCGAGCTCCGGGTCGACCGGGCCGCCGGCCAGCAGGTGGGCGGCCGCGTAGTCGAAGGAGCGCAGCATCGCGGCGACGTCGCGCAGGGCGGGCTGGGGTTCGCGCCGTTCGTTGACGGACTTGGCGGGTTCGCCCTCGAAGTCGAGCAGTACCCAGCCGTGCGGGGTGCGCATGGCCTGGCCGAGGTGGAGGTCGCCGTGGATGCGCTGGACGGGCAGGCCGTCCGGGTGGGCGTCGGCGAGTTGCTGGAAGGCGGTGCGCAGGGCGGCCCGGAAGCGCAGCAGGCCGGGGACGGCGGCGACGGCGCTGTCCAGCCGGTCGGCCATGGCGGTGGCGAGCCGGCCGGTCTGGGTGCGGTCGAGCCGGGCGACGGGCATGGAGCGGGCGAGCACCCGGTGGACTTCGGCGGTGGCCCGGCCGAGCCGGTGGGCCTCGATGGCGAAGTTGCCGGGGGAGCGGTCGCCCTTGAGCCGGCCGACCTGGTCGAGGGCGAGTTCCCAGCCGTCCTCGGCGTCCGGCAGGTAGCGCTGGAGCAGTCCGAGGGTGGCGGGTTCGGCGCGTTCCATCCGGCTCTCGAACCAGGCGGCGACCCGGGGGATGCGGGTGGAGCCGGCCCGGGAGAGGGCGAGCGAGAGTTCCAGGTCGGGGTTGGTGCCGGGGTGGATGCGCCGGAACAGCTTGAGGATGTACGAGGTGCCGTAGATGACGGAGCTGTTGGACTGTTCGGCGGTGGAGGCCCGGCCGGGGAGGTTGGCGGGCAGTCCGGAGCCTGGGGTGCGGCGGAAGGACAGCGAGCCGAACCGGTCGCCGGTGGCCAGGTGTTCCAGCAGCCGGCCGGTGAGTTCGGGGTCGTGCACCGCGTCGTAGAGGGTGGCGCCGTCGTACGGGCCCTGGCTGAGCCGGCCGAGCACGGCGCCGGGTTCGATGTCCGCGGGGCCCTGGGAGCGGATGCCGAGCAGGAGTTGGTAGGTGTCGCCGTGCGGGAGGCCGGCCGTGGTGGCGTGCTCGACCCGCAACAGCAGGTGCAGCAGGGCGGGGTCGCCGACCTGCAGCGGGGTGCCGACCACCGGGACGAGTCCGGTGATGGGGCGTCCCTTCCCGGCGTACCAGCGTTGGGTGGGGAGCCAGTCGGCGATCAGCGGCACGGCCGCCTGGATGAGTTCGCTGACCCCCAGGGCGGTTCTCCGGGCTCCGGTGCCCCGAGCGCCCGGGTGCGCGGCGGAGCCGGCCGGGGCGTCGTGCTGCACATGGGCTTGAGAACGGGAGGTTTCGGACATGACTCCCTTTCCCCGGAAGCACGCGGACGGCCCGACGGGTCGTGGCCGGGGTCCGACAGTCTTCCGGATTTCGGCGGCGCGGCGGTCGCGGCACGCGAGCACGGCTCGGGTGTCACGCCTTCGTGTGGGTAGCCGTTGGGCTGTTCTCCGTACGCGGTGGTGCAGAGAACTCCGGGGGCGCGGGGGTCAACTCGCGCCCCCGGAGGGTCTGGTGGTGCTGTGCGGGCCGCGGGTGGCAGGGTGCGGCGGATCGTTACTTCGATCGCCTGGTTCCGCTCAGGCGCGGGGGCTGTCGGAGCTGGAACCAGTAGAAGCCGTGTCCGGCGAGCGTGAGCAGGTAGGGCCACTCGCCGATCGACGGGAAGCGCACCCCGCCGATCAGCTCGACCGGGTACCGTCCGCCGTACTGCCGCAGGTCCAGCTCGGTCGGCTGCGCGAACCGCGAGAAGTTGTTCACGCACATGACCAGGTCCCCCTCGTACTCGCGCACGAAGGCCAGCACGGCGGGGTTGCTGGACGGCAGCTCGGTGTAGGTGCCCAGGCCGAACGCCGGGTTGAGCTTGCGGATCTCGATCATGCGACGCGTCCAGTGCAGCAGCGAACTCGAACTGCTCTGCTGCGCTTCGACGTTGGTCACCTGGTAGCCGTACACCGGGTCCATGATGGGCGGCAGACTGAGCCTGCCCGGGTCGGCGGAGGAGAAACCCGCGTTGCGGTCCGGGGTCCACTGCATCGGCGTGCGCACGCCGTCCCGGTCGCCCAGCCAGATGTTGTCGCCCATGCCGATCTCGTCCCCGTAGTAGAGGACCGGCGAGCCCGGCAGGGAGAACAGCAGGGCGGTGAACAGTTCGATCTGGTTGCGGTCGTTCTCCAGCAGGGGGGCGAGCCGGCGGCGGATGCCCACGTTGGCGCGCATCCGCGGGTCCTTGGCGTACTCCGCGTACATGTAGTCGCGCTCCTCGTCGGTGACCATCTCCAGGGTCAGCTCGTCGTGGTTGCGCAGGAAGATGCCCCACTGGCAGCCGCCGGGGATCTGCGGGGTCTTGGCGAGGATCTCCGACACCGGGTACCGGGACTCCCGGCGCACGGCCATGAAGATCCGCGGCATCACCGGGAAGTGGAACGCCATGTGGCACTCGTCGCCGCCCGCGGTGAAGTCGCCGAAGTAGTCGACCACGTCCTCCGGCCACTGGTTGGCCTCGGCGAGCAGCACGGTGTCCGGGTAGTCGGCGTCGATCTCCTTGCGGACCCGGCGGAGGAACTCGTGGGTCTCGGGGAGGTTCTCGCAGTTGGTGCCCTCGCGGGCGAACAGGTACGGCACCGCGTCCAGCCGGAAGCCGTCGATGCCGAGGTCGAGCCAGAACCGCAGCCCGGCGATCATCTCGTCCTGAACGCGGGGGTTGTCGTAGTTGAGGTCCGGCTGGTGCGAGAAGAACCGGTGCCAGTAGTACTGCTTGCGGACCGGGTCGTAGGTCCAGTTGGAGGTCTCGGTGTCGACGAAGATGATCCGGGCGTCCGGGTACTGCTTGTCGTCGTCGGCCCACATGTAGAAGTCGCCGTACGGCCCGTCCGGGTCGGCCCGGGACGCCTGGAACCACGGGTGCTGGTCGCTGGTGTGGTTCATGACGAAGTCGATGATCACGCGCATGCCGCGGGCGTGGGCGGCGTCGGTGAACTCCATGAAGTCGGCGAGGTCGCCGAACTCCGGCAGCACCGACTTGTAGTCGGCGACGTCGTAGCCGCCGTCGCGCAGCGGCGAGGCGAAGAAGGGCGGGAGCCAGAGGCAGTCGACGCCGAGCCACTGCAGGTAGTCGAGCTTGGCCGTGAGCCCCTTGAGGTCCCCGACCCCGTCGCCGTTGCTGTCCTGGAAGGACCGCACCAGCACCTCGTAGAAGACCGCACGTTTGAACCACTCCGGGTCCAGGTTCTTCTTCGAGGTCTCCGGGAAGGTGTCGGGGACGGGCTCGTTCACTGTCACGCTGGGTTCCTCCGAACCGTGAGGAGGTGAGCCGGCTCGGCTGAGGGATCGAGCCGGACGTAGTTGTGCCGGCCCCAGGTGTAGACGGCGCCGGTGAGCTCGTCGTGCACCGCGTAGGGCCCGTCGCCGTCGAGGGTGACGGTGGCCTCCTGGACGTGGTGCGGGTCGAGGTTGACCACCGTGATCACGCGGTCGGTCAGGCCCTCGGGGGTGGTCGCGGTCTTGGAGTAGGCGAGCACCTGCTCGTTGTCGGTGGGGTGGAAGCGCAGGTCGCGCAGCTGCTGCAGGGCGGGGTGGCGCCGGCGCAGCCGGTTCAGCACGGTGAGCAGCGGGGCGAGGGTGTCGGGGCGGTTCCAGTCGCGGGGGCGCAGCTCGTACTTCTCCGAGTGGAGGTACTCCTCGGAGCCCGGGTGGGCCGGCTCGTTCTCGCACAGCTCGTAGCCGGCGTAGACGCCGTAGCTGGGGGAGAGGGTGGCGGCGAGCACGGCGCGGATCGCGAAGGCGGCGCGGCCGCCGCGCTGGAGGAAGGCGTGCAGGATGTCCGGGGTGTTGGCGAAGAAGTTGGGGCGCATGTAGGCGGCCGCGTCGCCGGTGAGTTCGGTGAGGTACTCGGTGAGTTCGTTCTTGGTGTTGCGCCAGGTGAAGTACGTGTACGACTGGTGGAAACCGATCTTCGCCAGGGTGTGCATCATCGCCGGGCGGGTGAACGCCTCCGCCAGGAACACCACATCGGGGTCGGTGCGGGCGATGTCGTCGAGCACCTTCTCCCAGAACACCACCGGTTTGGTGTGGGGGTTGTCGACCCGGAAGATCCGGACGCCGTGGGACATCCAGAACCGGAGGATCCGGACGGTTTCCTTGACGATTCCGTCCATGTCCTGGTCGAAGTTGATCGGATAGATGTCCTGGTACTTCTTCGGCGGGTTCTCGGCGTACGCGATGGTGCCGTCGGCGCGATGGCTGAACCACTCCGGATGCTTGTTCACCCACGGGTGGTCGGGGGAGCACTGGAGGGCGAAGTCCAGCGCCACCTCCAGGTGCAGCGCCTTGGCCTCGGCGACGAAGTGGTCGAAGTCCTCGATGGTGCCGAGGTCCGGGTGGACGGCGTCGTGGCCGCCCTCGGGCGAGCCGATCGCCCACGGCGAGCCGACGTCGTGCGGACCGGCCGTCAGGGTGTTGTCCGGGCCCTTGCGGAAGGCTCGTCCGATCGGGTGCACCGGCGGCAGGTAGACCACGTCGAAGTCCATCGCGGCGACCGCCGGCAGCCGTTCGGCGGCGGTGCGCAGGGTGCCCGAACGCGGCGGCTCGACCCCGTTCGGGTCCACCACCGCACCCTCCGAACGGGGGAAGAACTCGTACCAGGAGCCGAACAGCGCGCGCTCGCGGTCCACCTGCAGCGGCAGCGGACGGGAGGCGCTGAGCAGCTCGCGCAGCGGGTGACGGGCCAGCAGCTCCAGCACCTCGGGGGCGAGCGCGGCGGCCAGCCGGGACAGCGGCGGCAGCCCCGGGTCGCGCAGCGCGCCCGCGGCGGCCAGCACGTGCGCCCGGCCGTCCTTCTTCGGCACCCCGGCGGCGGCCTGCTCCAGCAGCCGGGCGCCCTCCTCCAGCACCAGCGCGGTGTCGATCCCGGCCGGCAGCTTCACCGCGGCGGTCTTGCGCCAGGTGGCGATCGGGTCGCTCCACGCCTCCACCAGGTACGACCAGCGGCCGGGCGCGGTCGGGGTGACGTGCGCCCCCCAGCGGTCGGTGCCCTCGGCCAGCTCGCGCATCGGCGTCCACGGGCCGCTGCGGCCGCGCGGGTCGCGCAGCACCACATTGGCGTTGACGGCGTCGTGGCCCTCGCGGAAGACCGTCGCGGTGACCGGGAAGGTCTCGCCGACGACGGCCTTGGCCGGGCGGCGGCCGGCGTCGATCTGGGGGCTGACGTCCAGGACGGGGATGCGGCCGATCACGGTGTCGCTCTCTGTCGTCTTGCGGGCGGAGGGCTTGGCGGCGGTCTTGCGGGCGGGGGCCTTGCGGGCGGGTGCCTTCGCGGCCGCGTCCGCGGGAGCGGTCTCGGCGGTGGCCTTCGCGGTGCTGCGGCGCGTGGTGGTGGTGCGCCTGCGCGGTGCCGCCACCGGGCCCTCCTCGGCCCCGGTTTGCCGGGCCGCGGTGGCGGCCCGTGCCGCGGCGGGTGATGTCGCGGCGACCTGCGCGGTGGAGGCCTGGGTTTCGGAGGATTCGGTATGGACCGCTCCGGAAACCCGGGGCGACGGCATCGCCGGGTCTGTCCGAGTGTCAGAATCCATCCGTCCGGCGGATTCCGCGACCGCTGCGTCGACGGTGTCGGCCACCGGTGTGGACTGGTCCCGCGTGTCGCCGTGCATGCCAAGCTCCTGCCCGAGATCAGCGGCAGCTCCCCACGGGCCGGAGGGGTCGGGCCGGAGGAGTACCGGGAGGACTGCTGGGTGGGGTGGACGTGCGACCGGAGCCTGCCCGCGTCGCTGTCCCCGGCAACCTGCCCGGCGCCCGCCGAACCGGTGGCGGGACACCCCGGAACCCGTGCGCGTCCCGGCGCACGCCTCCCGGGGGTACGCCCCTGGGCGGCCCGGTCGACCCGTGAACGAGCCGACCGGGCGCGAGGACACGCGTCGGTGCGCGGTGAGCGCCGAACGGGCTAAGGGAGAAGGGGAAGGATCAACGCGAAAAGGATCCGGACGTGCTGCTCCACGGGGGACTCCACCCGTCGTCGTTGTCCCCGCGGCATGAACGACCTTCGGCCATCCTCGCACTGGGGACCAGGTTTTCGCAGCGGTACGACAGTAGTTTCGGGCTTTGTCCGGAGTGGACGAGCCGCCGGAAATGGATCTGTTCCACGGAGTTCACGTATTGGTAGCGCGACGCCCCGGAATGCGCGCCTCGCGCGCCCCCTGTGCAGACCAATGCGCCGAATGCGATCTCACCAATAGGCCGAACGGATGCCCAATACTTCACTTGACCCGTAGTCAGGACGATCGGCGAGGCTACGCTTCACCGCTGTGAAGGCAATCCGCAGATTCACCGTCCGCACCGTCCTGCCCGAACAACTCCAGCCGTTGCACGAGCTGGCCCTCAACCTGCGCTGGTCCTGGCACCCCGAGACCAGGGACCTCTTCCGGTCCATGGACCCGGAGGTCTGGGCCGCGACCGGCGAGGACCCGGTGCGGCTGCTCGGAGAGGTCCCGGCCGCCCGGCTCGCCGCCCTCGCCGCCGACCGGCGGTTCCTACGCAGACTCGGCGACCTCGCCGACGACCTGCGCGAGTACCTCACCGGCCCGCGCTGGTACCAGGCCCAGCTGGACGGCGGCGCCACCCCGCCCCCCGCCGCCGTCGCCTACTTCTCGCCCGAGTACGGCATCGCCGCCGCGCTGCCCCAGTACTCCGGCGGCCTCGGCATCCTGGCCGGCGACCACCTCAAGGCCGCCAGCGACCTCGGCGTCCCGGTCATCGGCGTCGGGCTGTTCTACCGGCACGGCTACTTCCGGCAGTCCCTCGACCGGGGCGGCTGGCAGCAGGAGCGCTACCCCCTGCTGGACCCGGACGAACTGGCCGTCAGCCTGCTCCGGGAGGCCGACGGCGCCCCCACCCGGGTCGACCTCGCCCTGCCCGGCGGCCGCACCCTCGCCGCACACATCTGGAAGGCCCAGGTCGGGCGGGTCCCGCTGCTGCTGCTCGACTCCGACATCGAGGCCAACTCATCCGCCGAGCGCGACATCACCGACCGGCTCTACGGCGGCGGCAGCGAGCACCGGCTGCTCCAGGAGATGCTGCTGGGCATCGGCGGCGTCCGGGCCGTGCGCGCCTACTGCCGGCTCACCGGGCACCCCGCCCCCGAGGTCTTCCACACCAACGAGGGCCACGCCGGCTTCCTCGGCGTCGAGCGCATCCGCGAACTCGTCGCCGACCGGGCGGCCGGGCTGGACTTCGCCGCCGCCCTGGAGTCCGTCCGGGCCGGCACCCTGTTCACCACCCACACGCCCGTCCCGGCCGGCATCGACCGCTTCGACCGCGACCTGGTCGCCCGCCACTTCAGCGGCGACGCCGCGCTGCCCGGCGTCCCGGTCGAGCCGGTGCTCGCGCTCGGCGCCGAGACCTGGCGCGGCGGGGACCCGAAGCTCTTCAACATGGCCGCCATGGGCCTGCGGCTCGCCCAGCGCGCCAACGGGGTCTCCACCCTGCACGGCGAGGTCAGCCGCTCGATGTTCAACGGCCTGTGGCCCGGCTTCGACCCCACCGAGGTGCCGATCACCTCGGTCACCAACGGGGTGCACGCCGCCACCTGGATCGACCCGGCCGTGGTGCGCCTGGGTGCCGCCGAGATCGGCGCCGAACGCGCCGAGGAGGCGATGACCACCGGCGAGACCCAGCGCTGGACCGGCCTGGAGCGGATCGGCAACACCGAGATCTGGGACCTGCGCCGCAGTCTGCGCGCCCAACTGGTCGACGAGGCCCGCCGCCGGCTGCGCGCCTCCTGGCACCAGCGCGGCGCCGGCGAGGCCGAACTCGGCTGGGTCTCCTCGGTGCTCGACCCCGACGTGCTCACCATCGGCTTCGCCCGCCGGGTGCCCTCGTACAAGCGGCTCACCCTGATGCTGCGCGACCCGGTCCGGCTGCGCGCCCTGCTGCTGCACCCCACCCGGCCGGTGCAGATCGTGGTCGCCGGCAAGGCCCACCCGGCCGACGACGGCGGCAAGCGGCTGATCCAGCAGATGGTCGCCTTCGCCGACGACCCGACGGTGCGCCACCGGATCGTCTTCCTGCCGGACTACGACATGGCGATGGCCCAGCACCTCTACCCGGGCTGCGACGTCTGGCTGAACAACCCGCTCCGCCCACTGGAGGCCTGCGGCACCTCCGGGATGAAGGCCGCGCTCAACGGCTGCCTCAACCTGTCCGTCCTGGACGGCTGGTGGGACGAGTGGTACGACGGCCAGAACGGCTGGGCGATCCCCACCGCCGACGAGGGCGCCGGTGTGCTCGACCCGGAGAGCAGCGAGGCAGAGCGGCGCGACGACATCGAGGCCGCCGCGCTGTACGACCTGATCGAGGAGCAGGTGGCCGGCCGGTTCTACGACCGGGGCGACGACGGGCTGCCGCACCGCTGGATCGCCATGGTCCGGCACACCCTGGTCACCCTCGGGCCCAAGGTGCTGGCGGGGCGGATGGTCCGCGAGTACGTCGAACGGCTGTACGCCCCGGCGGCGCTGGCCCAGCGGGAGCTGGCGGCCCGCGGGCACGCGGGCGCCCGCGAGCTGGCGCTGTGGAAGGCCAAGGTCCGGGAGGGCTGGCCGGGCGTACTGGTCGAGCACGTCGAGGCCGACTGTCCGGCCGAGGCCCAGGAGCTGGGCAGCTCGCTGGCGCTGCGGGTGCAGGTCGCGCTCGGCCCGCTGGAGCCGGGCGACGTCGAGGTGCAGGTGGTGTCCGGCCGGGTGGACGAGACGGACGGCATCTCGGACGCCGCGGTGCTCGCCCTCAAGCCGGTCGGCGGCCCGGACCTGGACGGCCGCACCCGCTACGAGGGGTCGCTGGAACTCGGCCGCACCGGCCCGTTCGGCTACACCGTGCGGGTGCTGCCCGCGCACCCCCGGCTGGCCTCGCCCGCCGAACTGGGGCTGGTCGCCCTCCCGGCCGAGTCCAACGGAATGGACGCCGGGCTGCTGCGCTGAGGTCCTGAACGGACGACTGCCGTCCGGAAGTCCTACGGACGGCAGTCATCCGGTTGCCCCGCGTGTCGGGCGGGGGGAGCGTGATGGTCATGACGCGTACCATCCGCTCGGCCGTCCTTGCCGCGCTCGCCGTGCTCCTCGTGGCGTGGCCGGCCCAGGCCGCCACCGCCCCCCTCGCGGCGCCGCCGGCGACCGCGCGGCTGTCCCTGGAGATCTGCCCGCCGCAGGACCCGGTGGTCCCGGGCGAGAACGGGACCCTGGAGGTGAGGGTCACCAACCGGGGGCCGGCCACCACCACCGACGACACCCTGGTGGTGGTGCACCTCCCGCCGCCGGGCGTGGTGCAGTCGGCCGACCCGGCCGTCCCGCTGGACTACTTCGGCACCGGCAGCTCGTACAAGATCCCGGCCGGGCTGGCGCCGGGGGCGAGCTCGGTCGAGCGGCTGGCGCTGTACGTCGCGCCGATCACCTCGCCGTTCACCACCGTCAGCGGCGACGTCCAGGCCTTCTACCCGGGTGACCCGGACCAGTCCGGCCACACCACCCCGTACAGCTTCACCACCGCCGACACCAGGGCCCACTTCATGGTCGGCGCCTCCTCCGCCTGGCAGGCCGGTCGCCCGATCCCGCAGCCGGGCGACCTCACCGGCCACCCCGGGGCGACCATCGACCTGCCGCTGTGGGTGTACGACGCCGGCCCCTCGTACTCGACCCACCCGATCGACGTGGCGATCACCGTGCCCGAGCACACCACCCTGACCGGCACGCCGCCGTACGGCTGCACGGCCACCGGGCCGCGCACGCTCACCTGCCACTACGGGGCCGGGCCGCGCTACCAGGACGCGATCTTCATCGACCCGGCCGTGGTGATCGACTCCTCGACCGTCGCCGGGCAGGTGCTGCCGGGCGGGACGCTGGACGTGGTGGCCGCGCAGGAGGACTGCCCGTCGCCCGACTGGCACACCGACTACGTGGTGACCGTGGACTGACCGTGTCACGACCGGCCCCGGGAAAGGGGATGCCCGCCCGGGTGCGTGACGGCGCACCCGGACGGGCACAACTGTGGGGCTTCCTGGACGGGCACCACTGTGGGGAGTTCTACACCAGGCTGTCCCGCCAGGCACGATGCAGGGTCGCGAAACGCCCCGCGCCGTCGATCAGCTCCTGCGGGGAGCCGTCCTCGACGATCCGGCCCTGGTCCATCACCAGCACCCGGTCGGCGATCTCCACGGTGGAGAGCCTGTGGGCGATGATCACCGCGGTGCGGCCGGCCAGCACCGTGCGCATCGCCCGCTGCACGGCCTGCTCGCCGGGCACGTCCAGGGAGCTGGTGGCCTCGTCCAGGATCAGTACGGCCGGGTCGGCCAGCAGGGCGCGGGCGAAGGCGACCAGCTGGCGCTGACCGGCGGAGATCCGGCCGCCGCGCTTGCGCACGTCGGTGTCGAAGCCGTCCGGGAGCGCGGCGATGAACTCGTACGCGCCGATGTCCCGGGCGGCCTGCTCGACCTCGGCGCGGGTGGCGCCCGGGTGGCCGATCGCGATGTTCTCGCCGACGGTGCCGGAGAACAGGAAGGACTCCTGGGTCACCATCACCACCCCGCGCCGCAGTTCCGGGGTGGCGAGGTCGCGCAGGTCCACGCCGTCCAACCGGATCCGGCCCTCGGTCGGGTCGTAGAAACGGGCCAGCAGCTTGGCGAGCGTCGACTTGCCGGCGCCGGTCGCACCGACCACCGCGACCGTCTGCCCGGCCGGGATCAGCAGGTCGAAGGGGGGCAGCACCTCCTTGCCGGTCCGGTAGGCGAAGCGGGTCCCTTCGAAGGAGACCTCGCAGCCCTTGACTGTGACTCGCCCGCTCGCCTCCGGGCGCTCGGACCCGGTGCCGACGCTCTTCGCTCCGGCACTCCCTCCTACGTCGGTCGCTGGTCGCTCACC